>NZ_JAUHUI010000039.1:0-52460 GCF_030418155.1 Pseudomonas sp. 2,4-D | reverse complement strand
TGAGTACATTCACTACTACAACCATGATCGCATCAAGCTGAGACTCAATGGCCTGAGCCCTGTGGAATACAGGGCTCGGGCTGTAGCTTAGAACTGTCCAACTTTTGGGGGGCAGTCCAGCCTGTGGGAGCAGACAATGCGGTGAATGGCACCGGCTGCGCCGGTGTTCGCCGGCGTGCCCGCTCCCACAGGGGTTGCGCAAGCTTTCCGTCTTGAGCAACGGTTACTTGCCGTCGAGCAGTACCCGCAGCATCCAGGCGGTTTTCTCGTGTACCTGCATGCGCTGCGTCAGCAGGTCGGCGGTCGGCTCGTCACTGACCTTGTCCACCACAGGGAAAATGCTGCGCGCAGTGCGTACCACGGCCTCCTGCCCCTGAACCAACTGGCGGATCATCTCGTCTGCCGGGGGGACGCCTTCCTCCTCCTTGATCGACGAGTGCCGTGCATAGAATGCATACGAACCCGGTGCAGGGAAGCCCAAGGCACGGATGCGCTCGGCGATCGAATCGACTGCCAGCGCCAGTTCGTTGTACTGCTCTTCGAACATCAGGTGCAAGGTGCGGAACGACGGGCCGGTGACGTTCCAGTGAAAGTTATGGGTTTTCAGATACAGCACGTAGGTATCCGACAACAGGCGGGACAGCCCATCGACGATGGACTTGCGATCTTCTTCACTGATACCGATATCGATTGCCATGAAGCTCCCCTTTCCATAAGGCTTGAGACTCAAGCGGTCGCCGACCACTGTAGCAACACTTGTCGCATGCCGCATGTGACATGGCGCAATACATCGCCCACTGGGCGGCCTGCGGTTTGAGTAGGCTGCGGCTTTACTGTTAAATAGGCACTGTGCCACCCGTGCGGATTGTCATTGCCGGGTGCATAGGCTGGCCTGCCACGTGTTCGCGCCCTATATCTCATGCGCACCGTGCTGCCAGCTCTTCCTGTGATCGGCCTTATCAACAGTGAGCCAACCCCATGTTCAAGATCGTCCATCTGGTGACGGGCGTGGCAGCTTTGCTGCTATCGCTCATACCCAGCCTGAAAACCGATGCGACACCCTTCCTGCAACAACCCGACGCGGTCTACCTGGCCCTGCTCGGCCTGCTCAACCTTGTGCTGGCCCCGGTCGTGCCGCTGTATCATCGCGGCGCGCGACAACAACTGCAGCACCTGGCCTGCGCCCTGCTGGTAGTCGCCGTCGTGCTGCAGACCCTGACGCTACTGGCCCGCCCCGAAATGGGCAACCTGGCAGCCCTGGTGTGTGCGGCGCTGGCCGTGGCCGTGCATCTGGCCGTGGGCTTTGCCCGCAGCCCGCGCAAGGCACGCGGCACTCAACACGTGACACAAGATGCTGGCAACCGTGATACCGGCACCGTCAAATGGTTCAACACATCGAAAGGCTTTGGTTTCATCTCCCGAGACTCGGGCGATGACATCTTCGTGCACTTTCGGGCCATCCGCGGTGAGGGCCACCGCATTCTGGTCGAAGGCCAGCGCGTGGAGTTTTCGGTGATGCACCGCGACAAGGGCCTGCAGGCCGAAGACGTGGTTGCAGTAAACCGCCGTTGACCAACGGCTGACCGGCCGACGCTATCAACGGCAAACCAGCGTCCACAAGGGCCGTGCTGCCCCTGAAGGCAGCATCATACCTGTGGGGGCTGGCTTGCCGGCGATAGCAGCCTGGAACAACTCAATAATGAGGAGGCGGGGCCTCTTCCCCTTCGCTGCCATACTGGCCAACCATCTCTTCATGACGCTTGATCAGCTCGGCCATCTGCAATTGCAGCCGCTCGATCACCCGCGCTTGCTCCACCACCACGTCATTCAGCGCCTGGATAGCGTCATCCTGAAACGCCTGACGGGTTTCCAGTTCGACCATCCGCATTTCCAGTGTCATCTCAGGCCTCTTGGTATCCAGCAAGTTGTAGCCCGCGCAGGCGCTGGCGAACAGCTTGCAGTTGATCATCGGTGTAGCCCACAGGCGCACACTTGCCCCATACCGGTGCCGGCCATGCGGCGTCGTCGCGCTGGCGCACAATCACATGCATGTGCAACTGGCTGACCACGTTGCCCAACGTAGCCACGTTCATCTTGTCGGCCCCATAGCTGGCCTTCAACGCCTCTGCCAACAAGGTGGTTTCCTGCCACAACTGCTGTTGCTCTGCCACATCCAGCTCGAACAGCTCACTGATACCAGCGCGCTTGGGCACCAGAATGAACCATGGGTAATTGGCATCCTTGCTCAGCAGCAACTGGCACAGCGGAAACTCTCCCAACACCAGCGAATCCTGCTGCAAACGCGAATCGAGGACGAACACGGCATATCTCCTTCAGGCAATACCATCCCGCTTCAGGCGGAAAACAGGCCAGCAAGGATACCTTGCACACTCCCGGTAACACAGCGCTACTTTTCGCACCAAAATGAGGCCACCTGCCCGCCCTCCCCACACTGACCACCCCACAAACGATGCTGGATGAACAAGTTGCGGTAACACTTTGACTCTAAAGGCAAGTTTTTAATTTCTAATGATTCTCGATCGCATAAATCACACAAGCAGCCTTCGTCCCGCATTTACGGGACTTTCCGACCCTCGGTAGCAGGTTTTGTGAAAATTTCATGAACTGTTGCGAATTTTGAGCACGCTTGTTGCATTCCCTTCACGCCAAGTCGGCACGACATCTGCAGTAGCAGGTGTACGCGACAAATAACAACAGCGACATGGGTTACCAGGGAGTTTCCTCAACCGGAATCGGCGGTTACAGATTCGTTACGGTGCCAGGAACAGCGCTGAGGTTATACGGCCCCTGAACCGGGGCGTGATTTGCGACATGGAAATACTTAAAAGCGACACGGTGAAAAAGTTCCGCAAAGAGTGCTTATAGCCATATCGCCAACAACAGTCTGCGTGCTATACATTTTCGCCGACATAAAAAGAAAGAGCTGCCCCATATAACTAAAAGACTTGGACGCAGCGGTACTCTTCCTAAAAACCAAAGGAGCAAATCACGATGCGCGTGATGAAGTGGAGCATGATCGCCCTGGCCGTTTCGGCAGGGACCTCGCAGTTGGCAATGGCCTCGGCACAGGACGAGTCCAAAGGTTTCATCGAAGACAGCAAGCTGAGCGTCAAGACCCGCATGCTGTACTTTAGCCGTGACTTCCGTAACAACGCGCCTGGCTCCCAGAGCCGCGTTGAAGAAACCGGCCTTGGCTTCCTCGGCACCTTCGAATCGGGCTTCACCCAAGGCACCGTAGGCTTCGGTGTCGACGCCATCGGCATGCTGGGCCTCAAGCTGGACAGCGGCAAAGGCCGCGCCGGCACCGGCCTGTTCCCGACAGGTGCCGACGGTCGCTCGCAAGACGACTACTCCGAAGGCGGCGGCGCAGTGAAAATGCGCATTTCCAACACCGTGCTCAAGTTCGGCGACCAGTTCACCGCCCTGCCAGTACTGGCTACCGACGACAGCCGACTGCTGCCGGAAGTGGCTGAAGGCGGCCTGATCACCAGCAACGAAATCGATGGCCTGACCCTGCATGCCGGTCACTTCACCGCACTCAACGCCCAGGCTCAGACCTACCACGACAGCCTGAACCTGACTGAAGCCAACGTCTTTGGTGGCACCTACGCCATTACCGACAGCCTCAGCACCAGCGTCTACTACTCGCGTATCGAAGATCACTTCCGCAAGTGGTACGGCAACATCAACTGGGCGCTGCCGATCAGCGACAAGCAAGGCCTGGTGTTCGACTTCAACATCTATGACACCAAGTCGATTGGCAACAACCTGACCGGCGCCTACGTCAGCAAGTCCGACGGCACCAATGAGCTGGACAACATCGCAGCCAGCCTGTCGGCCGCTTACAACGTTGGCGCCCACACCTTCACCCTGGCCTACCAGAAAGTCAGCGGCGACGGTGATTACGCTTACGGCGTGGACGGTGGCGGCACCGTCTTCCTGGCCAACTCCGTTGCCCGTTCCGACTTCAACGCCGAAGACGAAAAATCCTGGCAAGCGCGCTACGACCTGAACTTCGCCGAGTTCGGTGTACCTGGCCTGACCTTCATGACCCGCTACGTTAGCGGTACCGGTGCCACCACCCGCACCACCGACAGCGGCAAGGAATGGGAACGCGACATCGACGTCAAGTACGTGATGCAGAGCGGCCCGGCCAAGGACCTGAGCTTCCGCGTACGTCAGGCCACCTACCGTTCGGGCGATGGCGTGTACTACGGTTCCCCATCGATCGACGAACTGCGCCTGATCGTGGAGTACCCGCTGAGCATCCTGTAAGCCTGGCTTGCAGTGCCCCGCACCTGAAAAAGCCCGGCAATCACGCCGGGCTTTTTCTTGGCTGACAAGTGTCACGCCCTGGGGCATCCTGTACGCCTTCGTTTCCCCCCCGTACAATACGGGGCTATTTCAACGTCTTAGGCAATCGACACGGCTAACCATGCGCACCAGTCAATATTTGCTCGCCACCCAGAAAGAAACCCCTGCCGACGCAGTGGTCATCAGCCATCAGCTCATGCTGCGTGCCGGCATGATCCGCAAACTGGCCTCCGGCCTGTACACCTGGCTGCCGATGGGCTTGCGGGTAATGCGCAAGGTCGAAGCCGTGGTGCGTGAGGAAATGAACGCCGCCGGCGCCCTGGAAGTGCTGATGCCGAGCATCCAGCCCGCCGAGCTGTGGCAGGAATCCGGTCGCTGGGAACAATACGGCCCTGAGCTGCTGCGCCTGAAAGACCGCCACCAGCGTGACTTCTGCGTCGGCCCTACCCACGAAGAAGTGATCACCGACCTGGCCCGTAACGAGCTGTCCAGCTATAAACAGCTGCCGCTCAACCTGTACCAGATCCAGACCAAGTTCCGTGACGAGATCCGCCCGCGCTTCGGCCTGATGCGTGGCCGCGAGTTCATCATGAAGGACGCCTACTCGTTCCATGCCGACCAGGCTTCCCTGCAGGAAACCTATGATCGCATGCACCAGGCGTACACCAATGTGTTCACCCGCCTGGGCCTGGACTTCCGCCCAGTGCAGGCCGATACCGGCTCGATCGGTGGCAGCTACTCGCACGAGTTCCACGTGCTGGCCGAGTCTGGCGAAGATGACGTGATCTTCAGCGACAGCTCCGACTACGCCGCCAACATCGAGAAGGCCGAAGCCATCCCGCGTGAAACCGTGCGCCCTGCCCCTACCGAGGAGCTGCGCCTGGTCGACACCCCGAATGCCAAGACCATCGCCCAGTTGGTGGAAAACCACGGCCTGCCGATCGAAAAGACCGTCAAGACCCTGATCGTACGCGGTGCCGAAGAGGGCAAGCTGATTGCCCTGATCGTCCGTGGCGACCACGAACTGAACGAAATCAAGGCTACCAAGCTGGAACAGGTTGCCGACCCGCTGGTCATGGCCACCGAAGCCGAACTGCGCGACGCCATTGGCGCCGGCGCCGGCTCGCTCGGCCCGCTCAACCTGCCACTGGAAATCATCATCGACCGCTCGGTTGCCCTGATGAGCGACTTCGGCATTGGCGCCAACATCGACGACAAGCACTACTTCGGTGTGAACTGGGAGCGCGACCTGCCGGTTCCACAAGTCGCCGACCTGCGTAACGTGGTCGAGGGCGACCCGAGCCCTGACGGCCAGGGCACCCTGGTTATCAAGCGCGGCATCGAAGTGGGCCACATCTTCCAGCTGGGTACCAAGTACAGCGAGGCGCTGAAGTGCCAGGTGCTGGGCGAGAACGGCAAGCCGGTCGTGCTGTCGATGGGTTGCTACGGCATTGGCGTGTCCCGTGTGGTTGCAGCTGCCATCGAGCAGAGCTATGACGACAAGGGCATCATCTGGAACGACGCCCTGGCGCCATTCCAGATTGCCCTTGTCCCACTGCGCTACGAAACCGACGTGGTCCGCGAAGCAACCGACAAGCTGTATGCCGAACTGACTGCCGCCGGCTATGAAGTGCTGCTGGACGACCGCGACAAGAAGACCAGCCCAGGCATCAAGTTTGCCGACATGGAGCTGATCGGTATCCCGCACCGCATCGTCGTCAGCGATCGCGGCCTGGCCGAAGGCAACCTGGAGTACAAGCACCGCACCGAGCAGGACGCCCAGGCGTTGCCGCTCAATGAAGTGCTGACCTTCCTGCAGGCCCGCGTTCGCCGCTGATAACCAATGCACGAGTGATCATGTACAAGCGAAGTACCTTTACCCTTGGGGGCGCCGCACTGTGCGGCGCCCTGCTCGTCAGCGGCTGCGCCAACCAGATGTCCCAGCGCAGCGACCATGAGGAGCGCGTCGAGCGCAAACTGCTCGAGCACACCCTGCAGATCGATGTCGGCGAGCCGAAGGTGATGGAGCTTCCGCAGCGACGTGTGCGCGTGCATGAGCAAAAGCGCTTCGAAGTCACCGAATTCGAAGTGACCCGTCGCTATGACCGCTACACGCCTTACCAACCCTGGCGGGAGATCTATGAGATCCCGCTGGGTGCAGTGGCCGTGGTGGCGGGAGTCGGCGCCAATGTGGTCAACGTCTTCGCCTTGGGTAACCTGCCGCAAAGTATCACCCACGACTGGCTCAGCTATGGCGTGGATGGGCTCAACCCGTTCATGAACGTGCCATCCAACGGCCGCGCCCAGCAGAACCTGGCCGGGATCAGCGAAGTGCAGAAAGGCAAGCGCGAGGAATCCATCAGCCTGCCCTGGAGCGAGCGCCTGGTCGAGGTCAAGGCCGGCAAGATGACCCACGAGCTGACCACCGACCGCAACGGCGTGCTGCGCCTGAACCTGCTCGACAGCCCGTTCTCCGAGCAGAACCTCAACCACGTCGGCACCCTGCACCTGCAAGTACTTGACGAGGACAATGCGGTACGAGGCGATGCCAGCCTGTTGGTCAGCGCCACCCTGCGCAATAAGCTGCTCGAAGCCCATGAGCTGATCTTCGATGACCTCGAAGATGATGATGTCGGCCAGTGGGTGCACCGGGTCAAGCGCCTGTCCGAACTGGGCCTTGAAGAGGAAGCCAGTGAAATGGAACAGAGCCTGATCGAGCTGACCCGCAACGATCCGGAGCTGCAGCAGGAATTCTTGCAGTCGCTGACCAAGGCCACTGGCCGGTTGGTGGCTGATCCAGGCGTGCATTGACAGAAAGGGCTGCATTGCAGCCCCTTTCATTTGGACGGGAACAGCTCCAGCTGTTCATGCGCGCCCCGCAAGTCACGCAACCTCACCCCTACCCCTAGCAAGCGTACCGGCTTGCCGCCACGGGCGAACGCCTGCCCCAGCAATTGCCGATAACTCTCCAGGTCCCGGCCCGCCCCGGCCTGCTCCATGGTGGTCTGGCTGAAGTCATGGAACTTGACCTTGACGAACGGTTTGTCTGGCCGGTAACTGCTGTCCATTCGGGCGATGCGTTCGTTCAGGCTAGCCAGCAGCTCTGGCAGCCGCGCCAGGCAACTGGCCAGGTCTGGCAGGTCGGTGTCGTAGGTGTTTTCCACACTCACCGACTGGCGTCGGCTGTCGTTATGCACCGCACGCTCATCGATCCCACGCGCCAACCCCCACAACCGCTCGCCAAAACTGCCGAACTCGCGCACCAATGCCAGCCGTGACCACTCACGCAAATGCAGGCAGGTTTCGATGCCCAGCCGCGTCAGTTTGTCGGCCGTCACCTTGCCCACCCCATGCAACCTGGCCACCGGCAAGGCTGCAACGAACGTTTCCACTTCATTTGGGGTAATCACGAACAGCCCATTGGGTTTGCGCCAGTCACTGGCGATCTTGGCCAGAAACTTGTTAGGCGCCACGCCAGCCGACACAGTGATATGCAGGGTGCGGGCAACACGCCGGCGAATATCTTCGGCAATGCGCGTGGCGCTGCCCGAATACCACTGGCTGTCGCTTACATCCAGATAGGCTTCGTCCAGGGACAAAGGCTCGATGAGCTCTGTGTAGTCGCGAAAGATCGTGTGGATTTCCCGCGAGGCCTCACGGTAGGCCTCGAAGCGCGGCTTGACGATCAACAGGTCGGGGCAAAGCTTCAGCGCATGCCGCGATGACATGGCCGAGCGCACGCCATAGGCACGCGCTTCATAGTTGCAGGTGGCGATTACCCCGCGATGGTCGGGCGAGCCCCCCACCGCCATGGGGCGACCGGCCAGGCGCGGGTCGTCACGCATCTCGATCGCAGCGTAGAAACAATCGCAGTCGACGTGGATGATCTTGCGCAAGGACATGGACGACCGTCAGCACTGTAAATTCATACAGATAGTATCGCATGCGCCCTGCTCTGAAACAGCTCACCTGCTTTGCTACACGATAATCGGCCTGAAAGCCCCGCCGTGACTGAGCTGTACACGGCCATGAAGCGCTAAGGGTTTGAACAAAAAAGGTTTTTCCAAAACAATTGCTTGACATCAGTGCGTAAATCCGTAGAATTCGATCTCACAGGCGCGGGATGGAGCAGCCTGGTAGCTCGTCGGGCTCATAACCCGAAGGTCGTCGGTTCAAATCCGGCTCCCGCAACCAGATTCGAGAAAAGGCCACTGTTAACGCAGTGGCCTTTTTCTTTGCCCGTTTAAAAGCTTTTTCGAAAAAACATCGACAAATCAAAGCCTAGCGCTTGACATATAAACTACACGCTGTAGAATCCGCCCCACTGACGCGGGATGGAGCAGCCTGGTAGCTCGTCGGGCTCATAACCCGAAGGTCGTCGGTTCAAATCCGGCTCCCGCAACCAGATTCGAGAAAAGGCCACTGTTAACGCAGTGGCCTTTTTCTTTGCCCGTTTAAAAGCTTTTTCGAAAAAACATCGACAAATCAAAGCCTAGCGCTTGACATATAAACTACACGCTGTAGAATCCGCCCCACTGACGCGGGATGGAGCAGCCTGGTAGCTCGTCGGGCTCATAACCCGAAGGTCGTCGGTTCAAATCCGGCTCCCGCAACCATATTCGTCAGAACAAACCCCGCCTGTGTAATGCAGCGCGGGGTTTGTTGCTTTATGCCTCCCTGATTTTTGTCGCCTCGACTTTCCCTACCCTCATGCCAACCCGCAGGCTTGAGGTGTCGTGCCCAGGATGAACTATCTTTAACCCTGCCAAGCCGCTGCAAACGCCTGAGGCCGGAGTAACATTGGATACGTTTTCCTAAGGGACTCTCACTTGGCCGCACCTTTCCTTCACCTCGCGCTGCATGCCCGGGGCAACTCATGACTTCGCACAATCCCGAACCTCCGGTGCCACTCGCTACGGCGCTACCCGGTGCTGTGCAGCGCCTGCCCTTACTCGAACGCCTGAGTCGCTACCGCCAGCCCATAGGCCTGATGGTGACCCTGTTACTGTTCACGATGGCCTTGATTGCCTGCCGCCACCTGCTGAGCGAGCTGGACATTTATGCCTTGCACGATGCCATGCTCAGCGTGCCAACCCAGTCACTGCTCGGCGCCTTGCTGGCAACGGTGATCGGCTTTGTGATCCTGTTGGGCTACGAGTGGTCGGCCAGCCGCTATGCGGGCGTGAAACTGCCAGCACGCAGCTTGGCACTGGGCGGCTTCAGCGCCTTTGCCATCGGCAACGCCATCGGCCTGTCGATGCTCTCTGGCGGCTCGGTTCGCTATCGCCTGTACGCACGGCAAGGGCTTGGTGCTGGCGAAGTCGCACGCATGACCGTGTTTGCCAGCCTGTCACTGGGCTGCGCGCTGCCGCCCCTGGCCGCCTTGGCGACATTGAGCAACCTGCCGGCGGCCTCGACAGCGCTCGGGTTGGCGCCCAGTCTGCTGGCAGCTGTTGCCAGCGCCGTGCTGGTGGTGTCTGCCTTACTGGCAATTGGCTTGTACCGCCGACGCCTGACCGAGCAACCGGCGGCCAATAACCTGCTCGTTCAACTGGGCCGGCGCACACTTCGCCTGCCGGATGCACGCCTGGCGGCCCTGCAATTGCTGATTACCGCGCTGGATGTGGCGGCGGCTGCCACCGTGCTCTACCTGTTGCTGCCCGAAGCCCCTCCTTTCGGCGCGTTCGTGCTGGTGTACCTGCTGGCCTTGGCTGCGGGCGTGCTCAGCCACGTACCAGGCGGCGTCGGGGTGTTCGAAGCGATCCTGCTGGCGGCCTTTGCCGACCAGCTAGGTGCCGCACCGCTGGCGGCGGCCCTGCTGCTGTACCGGCTGATCTATGTGGTACTGCCACTGCTGCTGGCCTGCGTGTTGCTGCTGGCCAATGAAGCCCGACGCCTGCTGTTTGCGCAACAGGCCATCAAGGCCGCTTCGGGTCTGGCCGCACCGATCCTGTCGATTCTGGTGTTCCTGTCCGGCGTAGTGCTGCTGTTTTCCGGTGCCACGCCCGAGATAGATACGCGTCTGGAACATATGGGCTTCCTGGTGCCACACCGGCTGATCGATGCCTCTCATTTCGGCGCCAGCCTGATCGGTGTGCTATGCCTGCTGCTGGCCCAAGGCCTGCGCCGGCGCCTGTCCGCCGCCTGGCTACTGACCACCGTGCTGTTGCTGGTCGGCGCCCTGCTGTCGCTATTGAAGGGCTTTGACTGGGAAGAGGCTTGCCTGCTGACCTTTACCGCCGCCCTGCTCGCGCTGTTCCGCCGCTCGTTCTATCGCCCCAGCCGTCTGCTGGAGCTACCTTTCTCGCCGGTGTTCCTGGTGGCCAGCGCCTGTACGGTGGGCGCATCAGTGTGGCTTCTGCTGTTCGCCTACCAGGATGTGCCTTACAGCCATCAGCTGTGGTGGCAGTTCACCCTCGATGCCGACGCGCCACGGGGCCTGCGCGCCGCCATGGGCAGTGCCTTGCTGCTGGCTGCCGTGGCACTGACGTGGCTGCTGCGCACAGCGCCGCCCGTGATCCACCTGCCTGACGAAGAAGAGTTGCAACGCGCCAACCGCATCCTGCAGGCCTCCGACCAACCCGACGGCGGCTTGGCGCTGACTGGCGACAAGGCGTTGCTGTTCCACCCGCGTGGTAACGCGTTCCTCATGTACGCCCGGCGCGGCCGCAGCCTGGTGGCGCTGTACGACCCGATAGGCCCGGCCCAGGAACGCGCCGAGATGATCTGGCAGTTCCGCGATCTGTGCGACCTGCACCACGCACGCCCCGTGTTCTACCAGGTACGCGCAGAGAACCTGCCGTTCTACATGGACATCGGCCTGACCGCATTGAAGCTCGGTGAAGAAGCCCGGGTCGACTTGCGCCGCTTCGACCTTGAAGCCAAAGGCAAGGAGATGAAAGACCTGCGCTACACCTGGAACCGCGGCGGACGCGATGGCCTGAGCCTGGAGATCCATGAGCCCGGCCACGCCCCGCTGGCTGAGCTGAAGGAAATTTCCGACGCCTGGCTCGGCGGCAAGAACGTGCGCGAGAAAGGCTTCTCGCTGGGGCGCTTCAGCCCAGACTACCTGCAGCACTTCCGCATAGCCCTGATTCGCTTCCAGGGCCGCCCGGTAGCGTTCGCCAACTTGCTGGAAACCCATGGAAACGAACTGGCCAGCCTCGACCTGATGCGTGCGCACCCCGATGCGCCAAAGCTGACCATGGAGTTCATGATGATCGGCTTGATCCTGCATTACAAAAGCCATGACTACGGGCGTTTCAGCCTGGGCATGGTACCGCTGTCCGGCCTGCAACCAAGGCGCGGCGCACCCTTGACCCAGCGCTTGGGTTCGCTGGTGTTCCGCCGTGGTGAACAGCTTTACAACTTCCAGGGGCTTCGACGCTTCAAGGACAAGTTTCAGCCGGACTGGGAACCCCGCTACATGGCTGTGCCAGCCGGGCTCGACCCGCTGGTGGCACTGGCCGACACCGCCGCTCTGATTGCAGGCGGCCTGACTGGATTGGTGAAACGCTGATGACCCGACGCTTTTGGTTGTATCTGCTGGCTCCCCTGCTGCTGGCCGCCCTGGGTGGTGCGCTGGCCTTCTGGCTGTGGACGCGCCCGGCCCCCGAGGCACGCCTGGAGCAAATGAGCATCAATGACACCAGCATCACCCGTGTTACCCCTGGCGTGCCCCCCAAGGCCCGGGTGGCCATCGGCGTGCCACAAGACCAGGCACTGACGGGCAAGCAACTGCTCGACCTGAGCCAGGCCGGTGAAGCCCAGCTGGTGCAGGTGATTCTGCCGCCTGGCGATTGCAGCAAGCAGCAACAGGCCATGGACCAGGCGCTGACCCAACTGCAGGAAAAACCGACCTTGGTCGCCGGTATCGGTCCCGGTGCCGCCCAGGCCTGGCGCTGGCTGGCCAGCCAGAACGATGACAAGGCGCGAGCCATTTCCGTGGGCTTCACCCTCGAACAGCCTGGCTGCCAGGCACCGCTGCCCAAATCGGCTGCCCATGGCCACTGGAACGTCGCCTGGAACGACAACCCGGATGACGCCAGCGCCGCCTTCGTGCGCGACCAGGCCAACGCCGAAACCAGCATCAGCGACTACGACATCCACTTGCCACAAGTGCTCAAGGCGCAACTGACCCAAGCCCTGGTCGGCCGCGACGGTAACGCACTGGCCATCCCGGTGGTCGAAGTGCCGGCCGGGCAAACCACAGACACGGTTACCTTGTTCCTCTCTGGTGATGGCGGCTGGCGCGATCTGGACCGCGACGTGGCCGGAGAAATGGCCAAGCTGGGTTACCCGGTGGTGGGCATCGACACGCTGCGCTACTACTGGCAGCACAAGACCCCGGAACAAAGCGCCGCCGACCTTTCCGAGCTGATGCATCACTACCGGCAGAAGTGGGGTACCAAGCGCTTCGTATTGACGGGCTATTCGTTCGGCGCCGACGTGCTGCCGGCGATCTACAACCGCCTGCCCGTCGAGGACCAGCAGCGTATCGATGCGGTGATGCTGCTAGCCTTTGCGCGCAGTGGCAGCTTCGAGATCGAGGTCGAGGGTTGGCTGGGCAAGGAAGGCCAGGAAGCGCCAACCGGGCCGGAAATGGCCAAGCTGCCAGCGTCCAAGGTCGTGTGCGTATATGGCGTCGAGGAAACCGACGAGAGCGGTTGCACGGAAAAGACAGCAGTAGGTGAGCGCCTGAAACTGCCTGGCGGGCACCACTTCGACGAGAACTACCCGGCACTCGCCAAGCGGTTGATTGGCGAGATCGAGACGCGCCAAGGCAAGTCCAGCGTAGCTGAGCAGAACTGACAAGGCTCAGGGCCGCTCTGCGGCCCCGACCCTGCTGCATAAACCCATTCAGATCTCGACCTGGGTCCCCAGCTCGATCACCCGGTTCAACGGCAGGTTGAAGAAGCGCAAGTTGCCGTTGGCATTCTTCAGCAAGAACGCGAACAGGTTGCCCCGCCAGCGCGACATCCCCTCCAGCCGTGACGCGATCACCGTCTCGCGGCTGAGGAAGTAAGTGGTGCGCATGGGCGTGAAGTCCAGGCCATCCAGATGACACAGCTTCAACGCGGCAGGCACGTCCGGCTCATCCATGAACCCAAAGTGCAGCAACACCCGGAAGAATCCGTCGCCATAGGCTTCCACCTCGAAACGCTCATGTTCCGGCACACGGGGCCGGTCCTCGCTGACCACAGTCAGCAGCACCACCTGGCTGTGCAGCACCTGGTTGTGCAACATGTTGTGCAACAGCGCATGCGGCACGGCATCGGAGCGTGCAGTCAGAAACACCGCCGTACCCTCGACCCGGTGCGGTGGCTGAATGCGGATGCTGCTGATGAACAATGGCAATGGCAGCGCCCCTTCATCGATGCGCTCGACCAGAATCTGCTTGCCGCGCTTCCAGGTGCTCATCAGCAGGTACAGCACACCACCGGCCAACACGGGGAAGGCACCACCCTGGACGATTTTCGGCACATTGGCGGCGAAGAACAGCCCGTCGACAAACAGAAAGCCGACCAGAATCGGCACTGCAAGCAGCGGCGGCCACTTCCACAGCAGCAGCATTACCGCGGACACCAGGATGGTGGTCATCAGCATGGTACCGGTGACTGCAACCCCGTAGGCTGCCGCCAGAGCGCCCGAGGACCCGAAGCCGATTACCAGCAGCACCACACCCACCATCAGCGTCCAGTTCACTGCACCAATGTAGATCTGCCCCTGCTCGTCGCTTGAGGTGTGCTGAATCTGCATACGTGGGATGTAGCCCAGCTGGATGGCCTGACGGGTCAGGGAGAAGGCCCCGGAAATCACCGCCTGCGAAGCGATAACCGTGGCCATGGTGGCCAGCCCGACCAAGGGCAGCAGCGCCCAGCCCGGCGCCAGCAGGTAGAACGGGTTGCGCGCAGCCTCCGGGTTTTGCAGCAGCAATGCACCCTGGCCAAAGTAATTGAGCACCAGCGCCGGGAGCACCAGGATGAACCAGGCCCGGGCAATCGGCTTGCGGCCAAAGTGCCCCATGTCGGCGTACAGCGCCTCGGCACCGGTCAGCGCCAGCACTACCGCACCCAGAATGGCCACGCCAATACCGGGGTGCACCACGAAGAAGTTGACTGCCCAGACCGGGTTGAAAGCCTTGAGTACTTCCGGGCTCTGCGAGATGCCATGTACACCCAGCGCGCCCAGCGCCACGAACCAGGTCACCATGATCGGACCAAACAGCTTGCCGATCTTCTCAGTGCCATGTTGCTGCACCAGGAACAGCGCCACCAGCACCACCAGCGAAATTGGCACCACCCAATGGTCGATGCCGTCGAAGGCCAGGCCCATGCCCTCCACCGCCGACAGCACCGACACCGCCGGGGTGATCATACTGTCGCCATAGAACAGCGAAGCGCCGATCAAGCCACAGATCACCATCAGTGTGCGCAGCCGCGGGTACGCCGCCGTAGCCCGCCGCGCCAGTGCGGTCAGCGCCATGGTGCCGCCCTCCCCCTGGTTATCGGCGCGCAAGATGAACATCACGTACTTGAACGACACCACCCACAGCAGCGACCACAGGATCAGCGACAGGATCCCCAGCACGCCATCATGGTTGACCGACACCCCGTAGCCGCCGGTAAAGACCTCCTTGAGGGTATACAACGGGCTGGTGCCGATATCGCCATAAACCACCCCGACCGCCGCCACCAGCAGGCCCACCGACCGCGACGCCCCCTGCTTCCCCTCGTGCCCGCTCTCAGCGTGACTGCTTGCCTGAACCATCGACCACTCCCGCAAACGGCCATCACGGCCCTTGGTAATCCCTCTGCCACCAGGCCCTGGAAAGTACCCCGGCGCAACGGCGCGAAGCATAGCGCAGCGTTCGTCGTATTTCTGCTGGTCAAGCGCCCTTGCGCTCGCTAGAATTGCGCACTTTTTGATCAGAGGCGCCAAAAGCGCCCGTCAAGTTCGCCCCCGATTCCGGCCGGGCGACCTGCATTCAATACCGAGGTTAGTCATGTCCACCACGCCCGCCACCCCCAAGGTAGGTTTCGTAAGCCTGGGTTGCCCAAAAGCCCTGGTCGACTCCGAGCGCATCCTGACCCAGCTGCGCATGGAAGGCTATGAAGTCGTACCCACCTATGAGGACGCCGACGTGGTGGTGGTCAACACCTGCGGCTTCATCGACAGCGCCAAGGCCGAATCGCTGGAAGTGATCGGCGAAGCCATCAAGGAAAACGGCAAGGTGATCGTCACCGGCTGCATGGGCGTCGAGGAAGGCAGCATCCGTGACGTGCACCCAAGCGTGCTGTCGGTCACTGGCCCGCAGCAGTACGAGCAGGTAGTCAACGCCGTTCACGAAGTGGTGCCGCCGCGTCAGGACCACAACCCGCTGATCGACCTGGTGCCGCCACAGGGCGTCAAGCTGACCCCGCGCCACTATGCCTACCTGAAGATCTCCGAAGGCTGCAACCACAGCTGCAGCTTCTGCATCATCCCGTCGATGCGCGGCAAGCTGGTCAGCCGCCCGGTGGGTGAAGTGCTGAGCGAGGCCGAGCGCCTGGTCAAGGCCGGTGTGAAGGAAATCCTGGTGATTTCCCAGGACACCAGCGCCTACGGCGTCGACGTCAAGTACAAGACCGACTTCTGGAACGGCCGCCCGGTGAAGACCCGCATGCTCGAGCTGTGCGAGGCACTGAGCAGCCTGGGCGCCTGGGTCCGCCTGCACTACGTGTACCCTTACCCGAACGTTGACGACGTGATCCCGCTGATGGCTGCCGGCAAGATCCTGCCGTACCTGGACATCCCGTTCCAGCACGCCAGCCCGAAAGTGCTCAAGTCGATGAAGCGCCCGGCCTTCGAAGACCGCACCCTGGCGCGCATCAAGAACTGGCGCGAGCAGTGCCCTGAGCTGGTGATCCGCTCCACCTTCATCGTCGGCTTCCCGGGCGAGACCGAGGAAGACTTCCAGTACCTGCTGGACTGGCTGACCGAAGCCCAGCTCGACCGCGTGGGCTGCTTCCAGTACTCGCCGGTGGAAGGCGCCCCGGCCAACGACCTGGGCCTGGCCGAAGTACCGGACGACGTCAAGCAAGAGCGCTGGGACCGCTTCATGGCCCACCAGCAGGCCATCAGTGCTGCCCGCCTGCAATTGCGCATCGGCAAGGAAATCGACGTGCTGATCGACGAAGTCGAGGAACAAGGTTCGGTTGGCCGCAGCTTCTTCGATGCACCGGAAATCGACGGCAGCGTGTTCATCGATGGCGACCATGGTTTCAAGCCAGGCGACAAAGTGCGTTGCCGTGTGGTAGATGCCGACGAGTACGACATGTGGGCTGAACCCATCTAAAACGGCTGAAGCCTGCAAAGCCCCTGCCCCGGCGTTCTCCATAGGGAATGACCGGCGCAGGGGCTTTTTTGTCAGAACGCGTGGAACAGCATCAGGACGCCCCTCGACGAGTGGTTGGCCTGCTATGTTTTCCCTATCGCCCCAGAGGAACACCGGCATGGCTGCGCTACTGACGCTACAAACTCCGCGCTTGAGCGACTACAGCGAGATGGTACAAGTGTGGGAGGACTCGGTACGCGCCACCCACGACTTTCTGCCAGAGGGCTATATCCTGCTACTGCGCGAACATGTGCTGCGCCGGTATCTCGACGCAGTTATGCTGATCTGCTGCAAGGACCGCCAGCGCATCTGTGGCTTCGCCGGTGTCGCCAACGGGCGGGTGGACATGCTGTTCGTCGCACCTGGCTACCGTGGCCAAGGGGTAGGCAAGCGCCTGCTGCGCTATGCCATCAGCGAACTCAATGCCGAGTACCTTGACGTCAACGAACAGAACCCGAAAGCGCTGGGCTTCTACCTGCATGAAGGTTTTGAGGTCATCGGCCGCTCGGAAACCGACGGCCTGGGCCAGCCCTTTCCTCTGCTGCACATGAGGCTGATGCGCACAGTGCCTTGAGGCGGCGCCTGAATGTGCCGCGCTATGTGTCCAAAATGGCGCATCTGACACAGATTCCCATCATCTACCGCTTGCAGGCAGGTACAATGGAGGTCTTTCCCTGCCTTGCGAATTGCCCCATGTCTGAACCCGTCCGCCTGTCCAAACGCCTCATCGAGCAGCTCGGCTGCTCCCGCCGCGAGGCCGAGCAGTACATTGAAGGAGGCTGGGTAACGGTCGATGGCGTGGTGGTCGAGCAGCCGCAGTTCAAGGTTGAGCAGCAGCGCGTCGAGCTGCTGCCGGGCGCCCGTGCCGAAACCCTGGAGCCGGTGACCCTGCTGCTGAACCAGCCAGCCGGTATGGACAGTGAAGACGCCCGCGCCAGCATGAACATGGGCAGCCTCAGCGAGGCCCATCGCGAAGGCGTGCGCGCCCTGCATGGGCATTTTGCCCGGCAGGCCTGCGTGGCACCGCTGGAGCGTGGCGCCAGCGGCCTGCAGGTGTTTACCCAGGACTGGCGGGTATCCCGCAAGATCGAGGCCGACCTGCGTCGCCTGGAGCAGGAGTTCATCATTGAAGTGCGCGGCGAAACCACCCCCCAGGCGCTGGAACGCCTGGCGCGTGGGGCCATGCGCAACGACCGCGAGTTGCCCAAGGCCAAGGCCAGCTGGCAGAACGAGACACACCTGCGCATGGTGTTGAAAAACCCACAACCAGGGCAGATTTCCGAGCTATGCGCCTACCTGCGCCTGGAGCTTTTAGGCATGCGACGCATTCGCCTGGGTGGTGTGTCGATGGGCAAGCTGCCCTTGGGCCAATGGCGCTACCTGGCTACCTCCGAACGTTTCTAAGCAATACGCCGCGCTGGAACGCGCGGCACCTGAACAGGATTCTGCTGCAATGAACCACAACGACGTCCTGCGCAGCCTGCGCTACATGCTCAAGGTGAACGACGCCAAGATGGCCGAAATCATCGGGCTCTCTGGCCTCGAAGTGCATCCTCTGGTGCTGGCCACCTACCTGAAAAAAGAAGAAGAGGAAGGCTTCGTGCGCTGCCCGGAACGGGTGATGGCGCACTTCCTTGACGGCCTGGTGATCTACCGCCGTGGCAAAGACGAGAGCCGCCCGCAGCAGCCGATCGAGCTGCCGGTAACCAACAACCTGATCCTCAAGAAGCTGCGTGTGGCCTTTGAGCTCAAGGAAGACGACCTGCACGCGATTCTCAAGTCGGTCAACTTCCCGGTCAGCAAACCTGAGCTCAGCGCGCTGTTCCGCAAGGCTGGCCACGACAACTACCGCCCGTGTGGCGACCAGTTGATGCGCAACTTCCTCAAGGGCCTGACCCTGCGCGTGCGCGGCTGAGTGGCCATGCAGCATACGGTTGTCCCGGTCGGCATCGTCCACTCCTGTTTCAAGGAAAAGTTCGCCATTCCGCGCCAGCCGCAGCTGGCGCCTGCCGCCCGTGGCGTACTCAAACTGTTGCCGCCGTTTGATCAAGGTGACGCGGTCGAGGGCCTGGAACAGGTCAGCCATGTGTGGCTGCTGTTCCTGTTCCACCAGGCCCTGGAAGAAAAGCCGCGCCTGAAAGTGCGGCCTCCGCGTCTGGGCGGCAACAAGAGCATGGGGGTGTTCGCCACCCGCGCCACCCACCGGCCCAACGGCATCGGCCAGTCGGTGGTACGCCTGGAGGGCGTGGAGCCCGGGCGCCTGCTGCTGTCCGGGATCGACCTGCTCGACGGCACGCCGGTGCTGGACATCAAGCCGTATGTGCCCTACGCCGACAGCATCGCTGGCGCCAGCAACCAGATGGCCAACGCAGCGCCGGTGGCAATTGCCGTACAGTGGACGGACAACGCTCTGCTCCAGGCTCGCGAGCATGCGCTGCGCCTGAGCGAGCCGCTGGTGGAGCTGATCGAGCAATGCCTGGCGCAGGACCCACGGCCGGCCTACCAGATACCACCGGCCGAGCGGGTGTACGGGGTGAAGTTCTGGGATGTGCAAGTAAGGTGGCATTACCCGCAGCCGGACGTCATCCGGGTGTTGGAGGTGGTACTGGGCTGAGGGCCACCGCATCGCCCTGTGTGGGAGCGGCCTTGCGTCGCGAATGGGCTGCGCAGCGGCCCCAAGATTTCAGCCATCCTGCAAGGGCGCCGGGGCTGCTGCGCAGCCCTTTCGCGACGCAAGGCCGCTCCCACAAGGGACCGCGCAGACACGAAAAAGGCGACCTTTTGGTCGCCTTTCTCATTTCAGCCAGCTATCAACGAGCCGGGCCTTCAGCCACGCCCAGGTCGTCCGTCGGGCGGGTATCGATCAGCGGCGCACCACCGGAGTCCAGTTCCGAAGCCAGCTTGTCGTTGTCCATTTCCTTGACCCACTTGGCCACTACCACGGTGGCAACGGCGTTGCCTACCAAGTTGGTCAGGGCGCGGGCTTCGGACATGAAGCGGTCGATGCCGAGGATCAGCGCCAGGCCGGCAACCGGCAGGTGGCCAACAGCCGACAGGGTCGCGGCCAGCACGATGAAGCCCGAACCGGTAACGCCGGCAGCACCCTTGGAAGCCACCAGCAGCACCAGCAGCAGGGTGATCTGGTGAGTGATGTCCATGGTGGTGTCAGTGGCCTGAGCGATGAACACCGCAGCCATGGTCAGGTAGATCGAGGTACCGTCCAGGTTGAACGAGTAGCCAGTCGGGATAACCAGGCCCACTACCGATTTCTTGGCACCCAGGCGCTCCATCTTGGCCAGCATGCGTGGCAGAGCCGACTCCGAGGACGAAGTACCCAGCACGATCAGCAGTTCTTCACGGATGTAGCGGATCAGCTTGATTACGCTGAAGCCGTGGGCGCGGCAGATACCGCCCAGCACCACCAGCACGAACAGCAGGCAGGTGATGTAGAAGCAGGCCATCAGGTAGCCCAGCTGCACCAGCGAGCCAACACCGTACTGGCCAATGGTGAAGGCCATGGCGCCGAAAGCGCCGATCGGGGCCAGCTTCATGATCATGTTGATGATGTTGAACATGACGTGGGCGAAGCGGTCGATCATGTCCAGTACCGGCTTGCCGTAGCTGCCCAGGCGGTGCAGGGCGAAGCCGAACAGCACCGAGAACATCAGCACTTGCAGGATGTCGCCGTTGGCGAAGGCGCCGACGACCGTATTGGGGATGACGTTAAGCAGGAAGCCGACGGTAGTCTGCTGCGCGCCGGCGGCGGCGTAGGCAGCCACGCTGCTGGCGTTCAGGGTGCTGACGTCGATGTGCATGCCAGCGCCTGGCTTGACCACGTTGACGACGACGAGGCCGATGATCAGGGCGATGGTGGAGACGATTTCAAAGTACAGCAACGCGTAGCCGCCGGTTTTGCCGACCGACTTCATGCTCTGCATGCCGGCAATGCCGCTGACCACGGTACAGAAGATGATCGGGGCGATGACCATCTTGATCAGTTTGACGAAGCCGTCACCCAGGGGTTTGAGGGCAACGCCCGTTTCCGGGTAGTAGTGGCCGAGCAGGATGCCGATGGTGATGGCGACCAACACCTGGACATACAGGGATTTGTACAGCGGCTGACGTGTCGTCATGGCTAATTTTCCTCAAGTGTGCCGGTTCACCCTTCCCAGGGTGATGGGGGCACCTGAATCGCTAACCCTCCTGCACTTGGAGGGATTTGTCGTTGTGTTCGAGCTGCCTGGGCAGGCCTCTGCGAGGATCAATAGCAAGGGTGGTGCCAAAATGCCCATGAAGGGTGCAAAGCCCGTATTTGCTAGGAGTAAATGCCCAACGACAGGGCGATATTCCCGGGACGGATTGGCGGATTTCCGCCCGATGGCGGAATTTGTACAAGGAGGAATGGCGGAAATCCGCCCTTTGTGGATTGCCTGTGCCGGCCCATTCGCGGATTGAACTGTGAACGGGCTGGCACAGGCTAGGAATCAATCCAGGTGGAAGGTGATCCTGAACGCAGCGCCCCCCAGCGGTGAATCGCCAAGGCTCAGCTCGGCGTCATAGCTGTCGACGATATCCTTGACCACTGCCAAGCCGATGCCCTGCCCCGGGTGCTGGCTGTCCAGCCGCTCCCCACGCTCCAGAATGCGTTCACGCTGGTCGACGGGCACGCCCGGCCCGTCGTCCTCGATGCACAAGGTCAGATACCCCGGCGCCTTCACCAGGCTCACCCGCACTTGGCCCAGGCTCAGCCGGTAGGCGTTCTCCAGCAGGTTGCCGAGCATTTCCAGCAACGCGCCCTGCTCCATCGGTATCTGCGCCGCGTCCGGCAACTCCAGCACCACGTCCACACGTTTTTCCCGGTAAACCTTGGCCAAGGTGCTGCACAGGCTGTCGAGCAACGGCCGCAGCAATACGCTGTGGCGTACCAGGCCACTCTTGCGCAGACTGGCGCGTTGCAGCTGGTAGTCGATCTGCTGGCTCATGCGCTCGATCTGGCTTTGCAGCACCCGCGCCTGCTCGCGCTCGCCGCTGCGCTGCTGCAAGCTTTCACCCACACCCTGCAACACCGCCAGCGGCGTCTTCAGGCTGTGCGCCAGGTCGTCCAGCGAATCACGGTAGCGCGTGCGCTGCTCACGCTCACTGCGCAACAGACGGTTAAGCGAGCGGGTCAGGCGCAGCAACTCGCGTGGGTGCTCGCCGCTCAGGCCGTCACGTGCACCGGATTCCACTTCATCCAGTTCGTGGCTGAGGCGTCGCAACGAGCGCAGCCCCCAGGTCAGGCCTGCCCACAACAACACCATGAGCGCCAGCAATGCAGCGCCGAACCCCAGGTAGAGCTTTTCGCGCAGGCCATTGAGGGTGGCCTTGTACTCGCTCACGGGCTGTAGAGCGACAATGCTGTAGGCGGCGCTCTGCCCGCCCAGCAGCTTTATCTCGACGTCGTACACGAAGAACTCTTCGCCATCGGACTGGTGAATGCGGTCGAACTCGTTGCCGCGCCCGTCATAGCGCGGCTGGTAGTTGATGTGCCGGTCGGCGGTGGCACGCGACTGCCAGACCAGTTTGCCGTCGCGGTCAAAGATATAGCCGAGCAGGCCTGTGTAGGGCAGGTTGTAACGCTCGTCCGGCAGCAGTGTCGGCATCTGCAGCTGGCCATGCTCGATACGCGCAGCGGAAATCAGCGTAGTCACATCCGAGGCCAGACGCTGCTCGATCGATTCCTGCAGGGCCAGGCTGAAGGCCTTCTGCAAGGCCGGCAGCAGCGCCAGCATGAACAGCAGCGCCAACACTGCGGCGGCCAGCATCAGGCGCACCCGCAGCGAGCGGATCATCGGCAGCGCTCGGTGAACAGGTAGCCCAGGCCGCGCACCGTGTCGATGGGTTTGAAGCCGCGCTCGCCTTCAAGCTTGCGGCGTAGGCGGCCAACCAGCACTTCGATGACATTGGGGTCGCGCTCTTCGTCACCTGGGTACAACTGTTCCATCAGGCGATCCTTGGCCACCACCTGCTGGTGATGGCGCATGAGGTATTCGAGGATGCGGTATTCGTAGGCAGTCAGGGCCAAGGCATGTTCGTCGAGGGTGGCCTGCTTGCGGTTGAGGTCAAGCACCAAGGGGCCAGCGGTGATGGTCGACTGGATGAAACCACTGGAGCGGCGTAACAGGGCATTGAGCCGTGCTTCAAGCTCCTCGAACTGGAACGGCTTGACCAGGTAGTCATCGGCACCGGCGGCCAGGCCCTCGACCTTGTCTTGCCAGTTGCCACGGGCTGTGAGGATGAGAATGGGGAAGGTCTTGTCCTGGCTGCGCAGGCGCGTGATCAGCTCCAGGCCGCTGATACCGGGCAGGCCCAGGTCGATGATGGCAAGGTCGAAATGGTACTGCTCGGCCTGGTACAGCGCCTCTTCGGCATCAGCGACCGCCTCGACCACATGGCCGCTTTCGCCCAGGCGGGTGTAGAGGTGATGGCGAAGCAGGGCTTCGTCCTCGACCACCAGCAGTTTCATGTGCAGCTCCTTATGTGTATTGCCTGTACCGGCCTATTCGCGGGCATGCCCGCTCCCACAGCAATCGCACAGTCTCTGAAACTTGTGCAGCACCTGCAGAAGCCAAAGGTACCGCACAGTTTCAGCGGTTTGTGCAGTACCCGTGGGAGCGGGCGTGCCCGCGAAGGCCGGTACAGGATAACGCGGCTCGTTCGTCAGAACTTGTAACTTGCTGCCAGGTAGGTCTGCGCGCTGCTGGTCAGGCGCAGGGTGCCATCCTTCGGCCCGCCGTGCGCGCCCACCTCGGTCGCGGCATTGGTGCGCAGGTAACGGTAGCCCAGTTCGACCGAGGCCTTGTCGGTGATGTCCTGGATCACACCGGCCTGCAAGCCGTAGGCATAACCGTAGTCAGTGTCCCGGCTGGCGCCTGGCGAGTCCTGGGTCAGCTTGGTCACACCCAGGCTGCCACCACCGAACAGCTTGGTGGTATCGCCCACCGGCAGGAACAAGTCGTAGCTGCCAAGCAGGTTTTCCTGGCGCAACTTCAGGCCACTGTGGTCGCCAGAGACATTGTCATAGGTCATGTAGTAGCGGCCCTGGTCGTTGATCTTGCCCAAACGCACACCCCAGGTATCGTCCTTGCCGATGATACCGTCGGCGTTGAGGTGGTCGGTGTTGCGTTGCAGCAGGCCGGACTTGCGAACTTTGTCGCTGGTCTGGCCGTAGGTGAGGCTGGCGAAGTTGTCGTCCGCGGCCTGGGCGGTGGTGATGCCAGCGGCACAGACGGCCATGGCGGCAAGCAGGGTATTGAAGGTTTTCATGGCTGGGTACTCCAGTTGGGTGCGCTGTTTCGGTCTGGAAGCTAGAGTAATCAGGGCACCCTGAACCGCGACTGAACCCTGGCTGAACCCCGGCTGAACGAACCGATAGCAAAACAAGGAGTTGTGAACATGCGAGCCCTGCTGGCCCTGACCCTGATGTGCAGCGCCGCCCTCGCCCAAGCGGCGGTAGTGACCCGTGAAATTCCTTATCAGGACGACGATGGCAACCGCCTCGTCGGCTACTACGCCTACGATGACGCGCTGGACGGCAAACGCCCAGGCATCGTTGTGGTGCATGAATGGTGGGGCCTGAACGACTATGCCAAACGTCGTGCGAGAGATCTCGCCGCCCTGGGCTATAAAGCGCTGGCCATCGACATGTACGGCGATGGCAAGCACACCGAGCATCCGCAGGATGCCCAGGCATTCATGGCCGCAGCGATGAAGGACCCGGCCGCAGCAGCAGCGCGCTTCGACGCGGGCCTGGAGTTGTTGAAAAAGCAGCCGAATGTGAACAAGCATCAACTGGGCGCTGTCGGCTACTGTTTTGGCGGCAAGGTGGTGCTCGATGCCGCACGCCGGGGAGAAAAGCTCGATGGCGTGGTGAGCTTCCATGGCGCACTGGCCACCCAGACCCCTGCAAAACCTGGCGTGGTGCGGGCCGATATCCTGGTCGAGCATGGTGCGGCGGACAGCATGGTCACCCCACAGCAGGTAGAGGCCTTCAAGGCCGAGATGGATGCGGCCAAGGTCAACTACCAGTTCGTCAGTATTGAAGGGGCCAAGCACGGGTTCACCAACCCCGATGCCGATCGGCTGAGCCACGGCGAACATGGGGGGCCGGACATTGGCTATAACAAGGCAGCGGACGAGCGTTCCTGGGCGGATATGCAGGCGTTCTTCAAGAAGGTGTTCAATTAAAAGATTGCGCAAATCGTTGTGGGAGCAACTGTCTTGCTCAATTTCTAAAAGCTGGCGCGATCCCTGGACTGCCCCCCAGAAGTTGGATTGGTGTCCAACTTCTTGGGGGCAGTCCACCCTGTGGGAGCGGGCTTTCCCGCGAACACGGGCGAAGCCCGTGCCATCCACCACGGTGTTGGCTTCGCGGGCAAGCCCGCTTCCACGCCACCTCCCTTAGCGCCTGCACAGCTGGCACAATAGCCCCCATGAACACACTTCCCGCCTGCTGCGCCCCGCTCCAGCACCACTGGCCCCTGCCCCGCCCACTCCCCGGCGCGGTGCTGGTCAGTTGCGCCTTCGACCCTGCCCACCTGGCAACCGACGACTTCCAGCGCGCCGGTATCATGCCCAGCGCCAGCCTGCAGCGCTCGGTCGCCAAGCGCCAGGCCGAGTACCTGGCCGGTCGCGTATGTGCCCGCGCCGCGCTGCAGCGCCTGGACGGCCGCGACTACGTGCCCGGCACCCACGAAGACCGCTCGCCCATCTGGCCCGCCGGTATTCATGGCTCGATCACACACGGCAAGGGCTGGGCCGCCGCGGTGGTCGCCGGCGAAAACAGCTGCCAAGGCCTGGGCCTGGATCAGGAAGCCTTGCTGGATGACGAACGCGCCGAGAGGCTTATGGGTGAAATCCTTATCCCGGCAGAGCTCGAACGCCTGGACCGCCGCCAGCTTGGGCTAACGGTCACCCTGACGTTCTCGCTGAAGGAAAGCTTGTTCAAGACCCTGTACCCACTGACCCGCCAACGCTTCTACTTCGAACACGCAGAAGTGCTCGACTGGTCCGCGGAAGGGCTGGCGCGCTTGCGCCTGCTCACCGACCTGTCACCGCAGTGGCAGCAAGGCGCAGAGCTGCAAGGCCAGTTCTGCCTGCAGGACGGCCACCTACTGAGCCTGGTCAGCGTCTGACCTTTACAGCGGCGCCTGCTGCCGTGGCCAGTTCAGGCTGAAGCAGGCACCGCCCAACGCCTCGCTGCGGCCCACCGTGGCCCGGCCCGCGTGCCAGTAGATGATCCGCCGTACGATCGACAAGCCCAGGCCATGCCCGCCCGAAGCGCGGGTACGGCTGTCGTCAAGGCGGGTGAAGGGCGTGAAGATGCGGTCCCAGAAGCCCTCGGGGATCCCCGGGCCGTCATCCTCCACATCGATGCGGCAACGTTGCTGGCCCAGCTGATAGCTCAGGCGCACTTCGCTCTCGGCATGGCGCATGGCATTGCCGACAAGGTTCTGCAGGGCCCGGTGCAAGTAGCGCGGCTCGGCCTCGACCCAGGCGCCTTCGGCATCCGCGCCCTGACACTCGCCGCGCACCACCCGCACCTCGGCACGCAAAGGTGCCAGCTCTTCGATCACCCGATCGAGCAAGGCATCCAGATCGACCCGCTGGAACTTCAAGGCGGGTGCGCCCTGCTCCAGGCGGGCGTAGGTCAGCATCTCGTCGACCAGCTTGTCGAGGTCCTGGATATCCCCGTCCATGCCCGCCAGGTGCTTTGCCCGCACCTGTTCAGTCGTGGCGCTTTCGATCATCTCCAGACCAAAGCGCAGGCGCGCCACCGGCGTGCGAAGCTCGTGGGACACCGCTCGCACCAGCTCGCGCTGCATGGTCAGCGAGCGCTGCAGGTGCTCGGCCATGCCATTGAAGGCAGCAGCCAGGCGCCCTACCGAGTCGGCGTCGCCGGCCGGCACGCGGGTATCCAGGCTGCCCTGGGCGATGCGCGAGGCAGCAATCTCCAGGCCGGACACACGACGTTCCAGCTGACGCACCAGCAGGTAGACCACCAGGCCAATCAGGCACAGACCCAGGAAGGCAATCAGGATCAGCAACTGCGGCGGGTAAGGGTTGAGCTGGTACAGCGGGCCGATTTCCAGTACCCATGGCGAGCCCGTCAGCCCGGCGAACACCCGGATCGAATCACCATCCTTGCCCAGCGCCATCACCGTGTCGCCCTCCTCCACGCGGCGCCGCTGGTCATCGTCCAGGCTGACCCGCTCGATACGTTGCAAGGCAACGCCAAAGCCGAAGCCTTTTTCCTGCTTGATCTGTGCCAGACGCTGCTGCTGTTCGGCTACCGGGTAGCGCACCAATTCGTCGGCCAATAGATAGAGGGTGGCCCGCGCCAACTGCTCGCTGATCTGTTTGATCTGCGCGACCAGCATCAGGTCTTCCTGGCCCACCTTGCGTAGCACTTGCGCCGCATGCGGGCCAATCTTCTCGACCACCACCAGGCCACGGTACAGGCGCGCCCGCTGGCCACCGTCAAGGCTGCGTGCGCTCATCGGCTGCAGCGCCAACTGCACGCCAAGCAGGCGTTCCCAGATCAGCAGCGAACGCTTGCGTTGGGTTTCATTCTGCATTGCCAGGTTGTCGGCCATCAGGCTGAAGGTGCCCTGGGCCAGGCCCTCGCGGTGCTGGGCAGCGCGCACTTCGTTGACCAGGTGCAGGCTGAGCACGCCAAGCAGGGCCACCAGCACCAGCACGGCCAGCATGCCGCCGTAGATGCGCAGGAAGATCGAGTTGTTCATGGTGCCTCGCCCACGAACAGGTAGCCTTTGCTGCGCAGGGTCTTGATCAACCGCGGCTGAAGCGGGTCATCGCCGATCTTGGGACGGATTTTCGAGATGCGGATATCGATGGAGCGGTCCTGGCCGTCGTAGCCCACGCCACGCAGTGCGGTGAAGATCTGTTCACGGGTCAGCACCCGGCCAGCGTTGCTGGCCAACAGCCAGAGCAGATCGAATTCGGCGCCGGTCAGCTCGATCAACTGCTCGCCCAGGTGCGCCTCACGCAGTCGGTTGTCGATACGCAGCGCACCGAAGGCCAGGTCCTGGCGCTTGCTGTCCACGGTTTCGCTGCGTCGCAGCAGGGCCTGGATACGTGCCAGCAGCAAGCGTGGGCGCACGGGTTTGCAGACGTAGTCGTCGGCGCCCAGGTCCAGGCCCTGAACCTGGTCGAGTTCATCGCTGCGCGCGGTGAGCATGAGGATCGGCCCCTGGTACTGGCTGCGCACCCGGCGACAGATGCTCAGGCCGTCCTCGCCGGGCAGCATCAGGTCGAGGATGACCAGGTCGGGCTGGCTGTCGATGATGCGCCGGGCGGCGCGGGCACCATCCCCCTCCACGCTGACCTCGAAGCCGTTGGCCTGCAGGTACTCGGCGGTCAGCTCGGCCAGGCGCTGGTCGTCTTCGACAATGAGGATGCGGGGTAGGGTTTGGTCCATGACTTTGGCCTTGTTTGTTCTTGGGATCGTGTCAGGGCAGCTGAGAGTATGAATGTAGATGGGTGGGGTCTGCGAGACCGAGCGCCGCGCGGGCGGCGCTCGATCTCCCAGGCACCCCAGATCTTCAGACATGCCCTACCGCCCCCTCGACTGAACCGTTTTTTGTGACAGGGTTCGCGCCCGAAAAAAACTGCCCAAGGGCGTCACGGTGCAGAAAAATACTGCAAACCACTTGGCACAAGGCCTACAGCGAATACCCACCATTCACTCACAAAGTACACACAACTTATCCACAGGCGCTCGCCTTGCAAAGCCCCCCATACCGCATTATCTTGTATCCCGATCGCAGCGAACCACTAGATATAGGGGTTCGTGCAAAATCACACACAAAAGTCAACCCGCAAGATCAAGCGATTTTCCGGGCGGAACTTGAAGTGATTTCAGCAGCCAAACCGCTCCTGCGGAGGCGACCGAGGCAAGCCCTTCCAGGGCCTTGTTCGGGCATGGGTGTTGCAGGCCAGGCCTGGCATCCATCAGCAACAGATTTTGGGCTCCGCCCAGAACCTTTGACTTCGGCCAGGGAGCGGCAAGCCATTGCCCCTTATTCCTGAGTCTGTCCCGAAGTCGGTACGCCCGCGCGGGCGGATGCGCATGCATTTCGCATCCCCGCGAGGCCATCGAGCAAGTGGACGGAACGGTGGGCGCCCCCAGGGCGCCTGAACAATATAGAAATTGTGGAGACACCCACCCATGCAAACCGACACAACTCGCGAGAACCCGCAGGCCCAGGTGCCGCAGGCCGCCGATTCCAACCCGGATCTGGCTGCCACCGCCCCCGGCCAACTGCGCGTGATCAAGCGCAACGGCACTGTCGTCCCTTACACCGACGACAAGATCACCGTGGCCATCACCAAGGCGTTCCTCGCAGTTGAAGGCGGTACCGCCGCCGCTTCGTCGCGCATCCACGACACCGTCGCGCGCCTGACCGAGCAGGTTACCGCCACGTTCAAGCGTCGCATGCCATCGGGTGGCACCATCCACATCGAAGAAATCCAGGACCAGGTCGAACTGGCCCTGATGCGCGCCGGCGAGCAGAAAGTTGCCCGCGACTACGTGATCTACCGTGACCAGCGCGCCAAGGAGCGTGCCACCCGCGCCAACACCGACGCAGTGGTCGAACCGCACCCGAGCATCCGCATCACCCTGGCTGACGGCAGCCTGGCGCCGCTCGACATGGCCCGCCTGAACACCATCATCAGCGAAGCCTGCGAAGGCCTGGCCGAAGTCGATGGCGACCTGATCCAGCGCGAAACCCTGAAGAACCTGTACGACGGCGTGGCCATCAAGGACGTCAACACCGCCCTGGTAATGACCGCCCGTACCCTGGTGGAGCGCGAGCCGAACTACTCGTTCGTTACCGCCCGCCTGCTGATGGACACCCTGCGCGCCGAAGGCCTGGGCTTCCTGAATGTAGCCGACAGCGCCACCCACCACGAGATGGCTGACCTTTACGCCAAGGCCCTGCCGGCCTACGTCGCCAAAGGTATCGAGTTCGAGCTGCTGAACCCGGCCCTGGCCGACTTCGACCTGGAAAAACTGGGCAAGGCGATCAACCACGAGCGCGACCAGCAGTTCACCTACCTGGGCCTGCAGACCCTGTACGACCGCTACTTCATCCACAAGGATGGCGTGCGCTTCGAGCTGCCGCAGGTGTTCTTCATGCGTGTGGCCATGGGCCTGGCGCTGGAAGAAAAAGACAAGGAAGCCCGTGCGATCGAGTTCTACAACCTGTTGTCGTCGTTCGACTACATGGCCTCGACCCCGACCCTGTTCAACGCCGGCACCCTGCGCCCGCAGCTGTCCAGCTGCTACCTGACCACCGTGCCGGACGACCTGTCGGGCATCTACCACGCGATCCACGACAACGCCATGCTGTCGAAATTCGCCGGTGGCCTGGGCAACGACTGGACCCCGGTCCGTGCACTGGGCTCGTACATCAAGGGCACCAACGGTAAATCCCAGGGCGTCGTCCCGTTCCTGAAAGTGGTCAACGACACCGCCGTTGCCGTGAACCAGGGTGGCAAGCGCAAAGGCGCTGTATGTGCCTACCTGGAAACCTGGCACCTGGACATCGAAGAATTCATCGAGCTGCGCAAGAACACCGGTGATGACCGCCGTCGTACCCACGACATGAACACCGCCAACTGGATTCCTGACCTGTTCATGAAGCGTGTCTTCGATGACGGCAAGTGGACCCTGTTCTCGCCTTCGGAAGTGCCAGACCTGCACGACCTGACCGGCAAGGCCTTCGAAGAGCGCTACGAGTACTACGAAGCCCTGACCGAGTACAACAAGATCAAGGTGTTCAAGACCGTCCAGGCCAAAGACCTGTGGCGCAAGATGCTGTCGATGCTGTTCGAGACCGGCCACCCATGGCTGACCTTCAAGGACCCGTGCAACCTGCGTTCGCCGCAGCAGCACGTGGGCGTGGTCCACAGCTCGAACCTGTGCACCGAAATCACCTTGAACACCAACAAGGACGAGATCGCGGTCTGCAACCTGGGCTCGATCAACCTGCCGAACCACATCGTCGACGGCAAGCTGGACACCACCAAGCTGCAACGCACCGTGAACACCGCCGTGCGCATGCTCGACAACGTGATCGACATCAACTACTACTCGGTGCCGCAAGCGCGTAACTCGAACTTCAAGCACCGTCCGGTCGGCCTGGGCATCATGGGCTTCCAGGATGCGCTGTACCTGCAGCACATTCCTTACGGCTCCGATGCTGCCGTCGAGTTTGCCGACAAGTCGATGGAAGCGGTCAGCTACTACGCCATCCAGGCTTCGTGCGACCTGGCCGATGAACGCGGCGCCTACGAGACCTTCCAGGGTTCGCTATGGTCCAAGGGCATTCTGCCGCTAGATTCGCAACAGATCCTGATCGAGGCCCGTGGCCAGAAGTACATCGACGTCAACCTGGAAGAAACCCTGGACTGGGCGCCGGTACGTGCCCGCGTACAGAAAGGTATTCGTAACTCGAACATCATGGCCATCGCGCCAACCGCGACCATCGCCAACATCACCGGCGTGTCGCAGTCGATCGAGCCTACCTACCAGAACCTGTACGTGAAATCGAACCTGTCGGGCGAATTCACCGTGATCAACCCGTACCTGGTTCGCGACCTCAAGGCCCGCGACCTGTGGGACTCGGTCATGATCAACGACCTGAAGTACTACGACGGTTCGGTACAGCAGATCGAGCGTATCCCGCAAGAGCTGAAGGACCTGTACGCCACTGCGTTCGAAGTCGAGACCAAGTGGATTGTCGACGCGGCTTCCCGTCGCCAGAAGTGGATCGACCAGGCGCAATCGCTGAACCTGTACATCGCTGGTGCATCGGGCAAGAAGCTCGACGTGACCTACCGCATGGCCTGGTACCGTGGCCTGAAAACCACCTACTACCTCCGTGCCCTGGCCGCCACCAGCACCGAGAAGTCGACCATCAACACCGGCAAGCTCAACGCCGTTTCCAGCGGTGGCGACAGCGCCCCGGTCCAGGCAGCCGGCCCAGCGCCAGTGCCGAAGGCCTGCGCGATCGACGAGCCTGACTGCGAAGCCTGCCAGTAAGGCCTGAATGCCGTGCGGGGTGCCTACGGGTGCCCCGCGCGGCATTTTTGTATCCGCGCCTCAGAGAAACCTTGCCCTTTGCCCACTGTTCACGCAGCTCGGTAAAAGAACAGGACCTCTCAAAAAAGGATGTAAGCCCATGGCGCGGAAAAAACTGGCATCTCGCAAGATTGGTCGCAACGCAGAAACCGGCCGTTTCACCTCGGTGGAACAGGCACGCAAGCACCCCAAGACACACATTGTCGAAACGCTGTACACCCACCGGAGCTAGTGGTGGCTGGCCTCATCGCCGGCAAGCCCGCGGTGAGGCCGACTCCGCCAGCACGCCCTCAAGAAACACCATATGATGTGCCCTCAAATTTAAACTGGCACAACATATAGGTTGGCGCTACACTCTCCCCCCGTAGAAGAAGCCACCCGTTTCGTGAACGGACGCACGCCAAACCGGTCAAAAAAGTTACCCCCGCCGGCAACACACGAGCCCCGATCGAAGGTGAATTCCGGTATACTTTGCGCCCTCTGAAAAGAGCACCTATTCAATTGTCCTGGCCCCTCCCAGAGGCCTGGCCAGGTACAAGCCAGAACACATTCAGATGTAAACGAGAGTCAGCCTCTCGAGCTGTCCATTCGCCGTTACGGCCTTGCGTCAGGCATCACATTCTTAAAATCCAACCGGTTGCCCCAGGGGCGACCCTCAAGCAGGAGCCAAACCATGCTGAGCTGGGACGAATTCGACAAAGAAGACGGCGAAGTAGCCGCCAAAGGCAACACCCCTGCGCAGGCCGCTGCCGCCGCCACCCTCGACAAGCTCGACAGCGCCGGTGGTGCCGCCGCCCTGGAGGCCCGTGCGGCCACCGCTTCTGACTCCGAAGCCGTCAAACGTGCAAAGGCTGCCCTCGACGCCCTCGACGTTGCCGAAGGCCTGGCCGAGCTGGAAGGCTCCTCGGCCCGCGTTGCAGTGGATGAAAAGCGCATGATCAACTGCCGCGCCGACCTCAACCAGCTGGTCCCGTTCAAGTACGACTGGGCCTGGCAGAAGTACCTGGACGGCTGCGCCAACCACTGGATGCCGCAAGAGGTCAACATGACCGCCGACATCGCCCTGTGGAAGAGCCAGGACGGCCTGACCGAAGACGAACGCCGCATCGTCATGCGCAACCTCGGCTTCTTCTCCACCGCCGACTCGCTGGTTGCCAACAACCTGGCCCTGGCCGTGTACCGCCTGATCACCAACCCGGAGTGCCGCCAGTACATCCTGCGCCAGGCCTTCGAAGAGGCGATCCACACCCACGCCTACCAGTACTGCATCGAGTCGCTGGGCATGGATGAAGGCGAGATCTTCAACATGTACCACGAGATCCCGTCGGTCGCCAAGAAAGCCGCCTGGGGCCTGAAGTACACCCGCGCCATCTCCGACCCGGAATTCAACACCGGCACCGTCGAAACCGACAAAGAGCTGCTGCGCAACCTGATCGCCTACTACTGCGTACTGGAAGGCATCTTCTTCTACTGCGGCTTCACCCAGATCCTGTCCATGGGCCGCCGCAACAAGATGACCGGCGTTGCCGAGCAGTTCCAGTACATCCTGCGTGACGAGTCGATGCACCTGAACTTCGGTATCGACGTGATCAACCAGATCAAGATCGAAAACCCGCACCTGTGGGATGCGGCGATGAAGGAAGAAGCGACCCAGATGATCCTGCAAGGGACCCAGCTGGAGATCGAATACGCCCGAGACACCATGCCACGCGGCGTATTGGGCATGAACGCAGCGATGATGGAGGATTACCTCAAGTTCATCGCCAACCGTCGTTTGACCCAGATCGGCCTGAAGGAAGAGTATCCAGGGACTACCAACCCGTTCCCATGGATGAGCGAGATCATGGACTTGAAGAAAGAGAAGAACTTCTTTGAGACGCGTGTGATTGAGTATCAGACGGGTGGTGCGCTGAGCTGGGACTGATTGTCCGGGCTGATTATCGAGAAGGCTGCCGATTGGCAGCCTTTTTTTATGATTTTCCCCAAGGGTCCTGACGTCAGTTACGAAAAGTGACCACAGCAACATTCCCTTCAAATGAAGAGGCCTCGCCCCTGCCGACAGGAGGGGTACGGCACCAGCAAGGATGCCGGGACTGGACATGCCAGTCTACGTGGTCAAGGGCGAGGCCAGATCTGAAGATAGCGCAGGCTCGGGGATAGGGCCCCCGCTGTTCCGATTTGATTTGTAACCCTGTCCCCGGTTTGCGGCGCGAGGCAGCCAATGGGGTGGATGGCACGGGCTTTACCCGTGTTCGCGGGCAAGCCCGCTCCTACCAGTAGATCCCGTACGTGCGTGGCATGGTGCAAGGCAGTTGTAGTATGTCTGCAGCGCGTTCAGGGTAGAGCCTCTGCCGCTCAGTTTTTGGCGTCTAGTACCCTATTTGCTCTGCGATCAGCCGTTGACAGCCCTCCTCCCCCTTGCTAATAATCGCCCACAGTTGTACGACAACACATAACAAAAACAACAATCCGTGGACGAACCCATGTCGACACCCATCCCGCTGCACCCGCACCTGTTGCACACCCCTCTTCCCCCGGCCAGCTCGCGTACACCAGCCAGTACGTAGCGCCCGGTTACCGCGCATTCACCCCTGGCCCTGACCGGCCCGATATCTACCCGCCCCTGCCGCAGGCCGCTTGCGCGTGCCCGGTGGACGGGCTGCCACACCCTTAGGGAGCACAACAATAATGAAAATCTGCCACACCCTACCCTTCGCCCTGCTTGGCGCCGGGGTTATCGCCGGCCTGCCGGGCACCAGCCTGGCAGCGGGATTTGTCGAGGACAGCAAGGCCACCCTCGGGCTGCGCAACTTCTACATCAACCGCAACTTCACCAACCCCAGCAACCCACAGAGCAAGGCCGAGGAGTGGACGCAAAGCTTCATTCTCGATGCCCGCTCGGGGTTCACCGAAGGGCCAATCGGCTTCGGCGTGGATGTGCTGGGGCTGTGGTCGGTCAAACTCGACGGCGGTGGCGGTACCTATGGCACGGCGTTGCTGCCACGCCATGACGATGGCAAGCCGGCAGACGACTACGGGCGCCTGGCAGTGGCGGGCAAGGCGCGTATTTCCAAGACCGAACTGAAGATCGGTGAATGGATGCCGGTGCTGCCGATTCTGCGTTCGGACGACGGGCGTTCGTTGCCGCAAACATTCCGTGGCGGGCAGGTTACCTCCAACGAAATCGCAGGGCTGACCCTGTACGGCGGCCAGTTCCGCGGCAACAGCCCGCGTAACGACGCGAGCATGGAAGACATGAGCTACGGCGGCGGTGTGTCGGACCGTTTCAACTTCGTCGGCGGCGAGTACAAGTTCAACCAGGACCGCACGCTGGTGGGGCTTTGGAATGCGGTGCTGAAGGACGTGTACCAGCAGCAATACCTGCAACTGAGCCACAGCCAGCCGATGGGTGACTGGACCCTGGGGGCCAACCTGGGCTACTTCCATGGCGACGAGGACGGCTCCGAACGCGCTGGGCAGCTGGACAACAAGACCTACTCGGGGATGTTCTCGGCCAAGTACGGCGGCAGCACCTTCTGGGTGGGGCTGCAGAAAGTCGATGGTGATACCTGGATGCGGGTGAACGGCACCAGTGGCGGGACCTTGGCCAACGACAGCTACAACTCCAGCTTCGACAATGCCAACGAGCGTTCGTGGCAGGTGCGCCATGACTTCAACTTCGTCACCGTCGGGGTACCGGGGCTGACCCTGATGAACCGCTACATCAGCGGGCGCGATGTGCACAGCGGGGGGGTGACCGATGGCAAGGAGTGGGTGCGTGAAACGGAGCTTGCGTATGTGATCCAGAGCGGGGCGTTCAAGGATTTGAGCGTGAAATGGCGTAACTCGTCGATTCGCCGGGATTACAGCAATAACGAGTTTGATGAGAACCGGTTGATCTTCAACTATCCATTGTCGTTGCTCTGATCATGACCTGCGGATTTACCCGCGAATACGGTGGCGGCGGAGACGGTGAGCGGCGGGTGGAGATTGGCCAGCAGGGCCGGCCTCTTCGCGGGTAAACCCGCTCCTACGGGCGACCGCGCAGGCCTTTCGCCCTTTCTTACCCGCGAAAAGGCCGGCAAAAGCCGCCCAAGCCTCATTGACAACACACAGAACCACCGCCAATAATCACCCAAGTCATACGACAACCTACAACAACTAACAACAAGAGCCGGCCATGACCACTACCCCCTTCAATCGCCTGCTGCTCACCGGAGCCGCAGGCGGCCTGGGCAAGGTACTTCGCGAACGCCTGAAAGGCTACGCCGAGGTCCTGCGCCTTTCCGACATCAGCCCCATGGCGCCTGCTGCTGGCCCGCATGAGGAAGTCATCACCTGTGACCTGGCCGACAAGGCTGCGGTGCATGCCCTGGTCGAGGGCGTCGACGCCATCATCCACTTTGGCGGGGTTTCTACCGAACACGCCTTCGAAGAGATTCTCGGCCCCAATATCTGCGGCGTGTTCCACGTGTACGAGGCGGCGCGCAAGCACGGGGTCAAGCGCATCATCTTCGCCAGCTCCAACCACACCATCGGTTTCTATCGCCAGGATGAGCGCATCGACGCTCACGCGCCGCGCCGTCCCGACAGCTATTACGGGCTGTCCAAGTGCTACGGCGAAGATGTGGCCAGCTTCTACTTTGACCGCTACAGCATCGAGACCGTCAGCATTCGCATCGGCTCGTCGTTCCCCCAGCCACAGAACCTGCGCATGCTCTGCACCTGGCTCAGTTACGACGACCTGGTGCAGTTGATCGAACGCGGGCTGTTCACCCCCGGGGTTGGCCACACCATCGTCTACGGCGCCTCCGACAATCGCACCGTGTGGTGGGACAACCGCCATGCCGCGCACCTGGGCTATGTACCCAAGGACAGCTCCGAAACCTTCCGCGCTGCCGTGGAGGCCCAACCGGCACCCGCCGCCGATGACCCGAGCATGGTCTACCAGGGCGGCGCTTTCGCCGTGGCCGGCCCGTTCAACTGACCCCTCGCCAGGAGGCACGGCCATGAACTGCGAACTGATCGTCGACGCCCGCAACGGTACCGGCGAAAGCCCTGTGTGGCACCCCAGTGAACAGGCCCTGTACTGGGTAGACATTCCCGCTCGCCAATTGCATCGCTGGCAAGCAGCCGATGGCAAACACCAGTGCTGGCAGGGCGACGAGATGCTGGCCTGCATCGCCCGCAGCGGTCAGGGCTGGGTTGCGGGTATGGAAAGCGGCATCTTCCAGCTCCAGGCCAAGGCGGACGGCAGCCTGGACAGTCGGCTGCTCAGCAACGTGCAGCACGCCCAGGCCGGCATGCGCTTCAACGATGGCCGCTGCGACCGTCAGGGCCGCTTCTGGGCCGGGACCATGCTGCTGGACATGCAGCAAGGTGCCCACGTGGGCGCGCTGTACCGGCATGACGGCGAAGGCCAGCTGTATCTGCAACAGGACGGCATGATCGTGCCCAACGGCCTGGCGTTCAGCCCCGACGGCAAGCGCATGTACCTGTCCGACTCGCACCCCAACGTGCAGAAGGTATGGGCTTTCGACTACGACATCGACAGCGGTACACCGCACGGCAAGCAGCTGTTCGTCGACATGCGCAATTACCCCGGCCGGCCGGATGGCGCCGCCATCGACCAGGACGGCTGCTACTGGATCTGCGGCAACGACGCCGGGCAGATCCACCGTTTTACCCCCGACGGTCGCCTCGACCGATCACTCAGCGTGCCGGTGAAAAAGCCGGCAATGTGCGCCTTTGGCGGCGCCAGCCTGGACATTCTGTACGTCACCTCGATCCGCCCCACGGGCATCGACCTCAGCGACCAGCCCCTGGCTGGCGGGGTATTTGCCCTCGATCCTGGCACCAAGGGCCTGGAGGAACCTGCCTACCGGGGCTGACGCCCCTTGCCACACCCACACTTGCACCCACGAAACCAGATAATAAAAACCACGGAGTTTCATCATGACGTTCAAACGCAAGCTGCTTCTTGCCGTACTCCCGTTCGCCTTCAGCGTGGCCATGCCCGCCTCGGCACTGGATATCAAGTTCGCCGAGATTCACCCGGCCGGGTATCCGACCGTGGTCGCCGAACAGAACATGGGTAAAAAGCTGGAAGATGCCAGCAATGGCGAAATCACCTTCAAGATGTTCGCCGGCGGCGTTCTGGGCTCTGAGAAGGAAGTGATCGAACAGGCACAGATCGGTGCCGTGCAAATGACCCGTGTCAGCTTAGGGATCGTCGGCCCGGTAGTACCGGATGTGAACGTATTCAACATGCCGTTCGTGTTCCGCGACCATGATCACATGCGCAAGATCATCGACGGCGAGATCGGCCAGGAAATCCTCGACAAGATCACCAATTCCGATTTCAACCTGGTGGCCCTGGCCTGGATGGATGGCGGCTCGCGCAGCATCTACACCAAAAAGCCGGTGCGCAGCCTGGAAGACCTCAAGGGCATGAAGATTCGCGTACAAGGCAACCCGCTGTTCATCGACATGATGAATGCCATGGGCGGCAACGGCATCGCCATGGACACTGGGGAAATCTTCAGTGCCCTGCAAACCGGCGTGATCGACGGCGCCGAGAACAACCCGCCGACCTTGCTTGAGCACAACCATTTCCAGAGCGCCAAGTACTACACCCTGACCGGCCACCTGATCCTGCCGGAGCCGGTGGTGATGTCCAAGACCACCTGGAACAAGCTCAGCCCGGAGCAGCAGGCGTTGGTGAAGAAGGTTGCGCGTGAGGCGCAGATGGAAGAACGCGCGCTGTGGGACGCCAAGTCTGCCGCCAGCGAAGAGAAGCTCAAGGCCGCCGGTGTCGAGTTCATCACTGTCGACAAGAAGCCGTTCTTCGAAGCCACCGCTTCGGTACGCGAGAAGTACGGCGCGCCGTACGCCGACCTGATGAAGCGAATCGACGCCGTCCAGTAATACCAGCCCCTTCCAAGACGACCTCGGCAGTGCGGCCGCCGCCGTCCTGCCGCTTTGGTGATGCCTATGAAATCGCTTTTCCTGAGCGTGAACGACACGCTGTACCGCAGTTGCATCTGGATCGCGGGCCTGTCGATCCTGGCCATGACGCTGATCATCCCGTGGGGCATCTTCGCCCGCTACGTGCTGGGCACCGGCTCCAGCTGGCCAGAACCAGTCTCGATCCTGCTGATGGTGGTGTTCACCTTCGTTGGTGCCGCCGCCAGCTATCGCGCCGGGGCGCATATGGCGGTGGGGATGATTACCGACCGGTTGCCGCCGCTGCAGCGCCAGCTGGTCGCCCTGCTGGTACAACTGCTGATGATCGTGGTGTGCGTGTTCATGACCTATTACGGCACCCGGCTGTGCATCACCACCTGGAACCAGTCGCTGGCCTCGCTGCCCGGGGTGCGGGTCGGCATGACTTACGCGCCGATCCCGGTCGGCGGCGTGCTGACGCTGGTGTTCGTCCTGGAAAAACTCCTGCTGGGCGATCAGAGCAACCGCAAGGTCGTGCGCTTTGATCTGGTCGAAGAAAACGAAGGAGCTGCGTAAATGGAAGCGTTCATTCTGTTGGGCAGTTTCATCGTGCTGATTCTGATCGGCATGCCGGTAGCCTACGCTCTGGGCCTGTCGGCACTTATCGGCGCCTGGTGGATCGACATCCCGCTGCAGGCGATGATGATCCAGGTGGCCAGTGGGGTTAACAAGTTCTCGCTGCTGGCAATTCCATTCTTCGTGCTGGCCGGCGCGATCATGGCCGAAGGCGGCATGTCGCGTCGGCTGGTGGCCTTTGCCGGGGTGCTGGTGGGCTTCGTGCGTGGCGGGCTGTCGCTGGTCAACATCATGGCCTCGACCTTCTTTGGCGCGATTTCCGGCTCGTCGGTAGCCGATACCGCCTCGGTGGGCTCGGTGCTGATCCCGGAGATGGAACGCAAGGGTTACCCGCGCGAGTTCTCCACCGCCGTAACCGTCAGCGGTTCGGTGCAGGCGTTGCTGACCCCGCCTAGCCACAACTCGGTGCTGTACTCGCTGGCGGCGGGCGGTACGGTGTCGATCGCCTCGCTGTTCATGGCGGGGGTGATGCCCGGCCTGCTGCTGAGCGCGGTGATGATGGGCCTGTGCCTGTTGTTCGCCAAGAAGCGCAACTACCCCAAGGGCGAAGTGATCCCGCTGCGCCAGGCGCTGAAAATTGCCGGTGAGGCGCTGTGGGGCCTGATGGCCATGGTCATCATACTCGGCGGTATCCTGTCGGGGGTGTTCACCGCCACCGAATCGGCAGCCGTGGCGGTGGTGTGGTCGTTCTTCGTGACCATGTTCATCTACCGCGACTACAAGTGGCGCGACCTGCCCAAGCTGATGCACCGCACAGTACGGACCATCTCCATCGTGATGATCCTGATCGGCTTTGCCGCCAGCTTCGGCTACGTAATGACGCTGATGCAGATCCCGTCGAAGATCACCACGGCGTTCCTGACCCTGTCGGACAACCGCTACGTGATCCTGATGTGCATCAACTTCATGCTGATGCTGCTGGGCACGGTGATGGACATGGCGCCGCTGATCCTGATCCTTACGCCGATCCTGCTGCCGGTGATTACCGGTATCGGCGTGGACCCGGTGCACTTTGGCATGATCATGTTGGTGAACCTGGGTATCGGGCTGATCACCCCGCCGGTGGGAGCGGTGTTGTTTGTCGGCTCGGCCATCGGCAAGGTGAGTATCGAGTCGACGGTGAAGGCGCTGATGCCGTTCTACCTGGCGCTGTTCCTGGTGCTCATGGCAGTGACTTACATTCCAGCGATCTCGCTGTGGCTGCCTAGCGTGGTGCTGTAATTATGACCGGGGGCCGCTTGGCGGCCCCTGGGCTCTTGCAAATGGATCCTGCACATGGCTGTCCCCTCCTCGGCTGTACCGCTTTTCCCCCGCAAACTGGCCATCGCCTTGCTCGCCCTGCTGGCCTGTTCATTCGCCGGCAACCACATCGCCGCGCGCATCGCCTTCGATGACGGCACCGGCGTGCTGCTGGCCATCCTCTGCCGCTCTGGCATCACCTTCCTGGTACTGGCCGGGCTGCTGCTGTGGCAACGCCAGGCCCTGGCCCTGCCCGCTGGTGCGCGCCGGTGGCAGCTGCTGCTCGGCCTGCTGATTGCCACCCAGAGCCTGTGCCTGTACTCGGCGGTGGCGCGTATTCCAGTGGCTTTGGCGCTGCTGGTGGGCAACACCTTCCCGATGCTGCTGGCGCTGCTCACCTGGGCGCTGGGCGGCGCACGCCCCACGGGCCGCACCGTGCTGTTCATGGGCCTGATCCTGTGCGGCCTGGTGCTGGCGCTGGATGTGCCGGCACGCCTGGCCGACAGCGCTGCGGCCAACCCGCACTGGGTGCCAGGGGTCAGCCTGGCCTTCGGCGCCGCCTGTGCCTTTGCCTGCGCCTTGTGGATCACCGACCATAAACTGGCCAGCGTGCGCGGCCCCGTGCGCAGCCTGCTGACTTTACTGATCGTGTTCTCCAGCATGTTGGTTGCAGGCGCAAGCGACGTGATGCCGTCCGGTTTGTCACTGCCAGGCAGCAGCAGTGGCTGGGCGGCCTTGGCCAGCCTGGTAGTGCTGTATGGCTTGGCCTTCACCTTGCTGTTCGTTTGTGTGCCAAGGCTGAACATGGCGCAGAACGCACCCGTGATGAACGTCGAACCCATCGCCACGCTACTGCTGGGCTGGGCCTTGCTCGACCAGCAACTCGGCACCCTGCAATTACTCGGCGGCGCGGTGGTGGTGTGCGGCATCGTGCTGCTCACCTACCGTCGGGCCAATTGATCATTCATTTAAATGGAGCCTTGAATGTCTTTGACCGAACTGCGCCTGCAGGACCGCCTGACCCGCCTGAGCCTGGCTCCGGAGTTGGGCGCCAGCCTGGTCAACTGGGAAGTGAAAGCGACCGGGCAAGCGCTGCTGCGCCATTCCGACCTGGCCGCACTGGAAAGTGGTACGCCACGACGCCTCGCCTGCTACCCACTGGCGCCTTGGTCCAACCGCATTGGCGAGGGTGGCTTTGCCCGACCCGAGGGGTGGCAGGCACTGGCACCCAATACCGGGCATGACCCTTACCCGATCCATGGCAGTGCCTGGCAGCAGGCCTGGCAGGTGGAGCATCACAGTGAACGGCGAGCACGGCTGACGCTAGACAGTGCTGTGCCGTTTGCTTACCGGGCCACGCTGGATGTGCATCTGCATGAGGGGTGCCTGAACCTGGACCTGCATGTAACCCATCTGGATGAGTCGGCCAACTGGTACGGGTTGGGGCTGCACCCTTACTTTCCGCGGTATCCCGATACCAAGTTGTACGCATCGGCGCGCAAGGTGTGGCTGGCCGAGAATGGGCGGTTGCCTTCGTACCAGGCCGAGGTGCCGGAGCAATGGCGTTTCAATGCCATGGAGCGTTTGCCTGAGACGGTGGTTGATCACGCCTTCAGTGGCTGGCCAGGGGAGTGTGTGATCGAACAGCCCAGCGCGGGTTATCGATTGGCGTGCAGTGCCAATGGGGCCGAACACTTCTTGCTGTATTGCCCGCAGGGGCAAGGTTTTTTCTGCTTTGAGCCTGTTAGCCACCCCATCAATGCGCACCACCTGCCAGGGCGACCAGGGTTGCGGTTGCTGCACCGGGGGGAGGCAATGAACCTGGGGTTCAGGATGCAGTATCGGGCGTTGTGAGCGGGTTGCCTGAAAAAGGGCCGGCACGATATCGAACATTGTCTGGCATCCTTTTCGACCCGCTGTACGACGTTAATCCAGCTGCTGATCGCGCAATCCTTGCGCCAGCATGTCGATAAAGGCCCTGACCTTGGCCGACCCGTACTTGCTTTCGCGGTGCAGCACATGAATGGGCCAGGGCGCCTCTTCGTACTCGGCCAGCAGCACCTGTAACTGCCCGCTGGCCAGTTCGTCTGCCACCTGGTACGACAGCAGCCGGGCAATCCCCAGCCCACCGCTGGCAGCCGCGATTGCCCCGTCATTGCTGGTGACCGTCAGCCGTGGCTTCATGCGCACCAAGGTCGGCTCGTCGGTCACTCCGAAGCGCCAACCAGCCCGCGGCGACAGGTTGGTGGTGCCGATTATCGCATGCCCGGCCAGGTCCGACGGGTGCTTCGGCACACCATGGCGCGCCAGGTAGTCGGGCGAGGCACACAACATGCGCCGCACCCTGCCCACCCGCAGCGCCTTCAACCCGGAGTCAGGCAACGGCCCGATGCGCACGGCCACGTCCATGCCCTCCTCGACCATGTTCACCACGCGGTCGAGAAAGAACGCGGAAACGTCGACTTCCGGGTACTGCTGCAGGTAACGGACGATGCACGGCATTACGAACTTCTTGCCGAACAGGATCGGCGCGGTCACTGCCAGGTCGCCCCTGGGAGTCGCATTGATGCCGGCAGCGGCTTCGTTGGCCTCGTGGATACTGGCGAGGATGTGCCGGGTGTCTTCCAGATAGCGGCCGCCGGCCTCGGTCAGACGCACGCTGCGAGTCGTGCGCAGCAACAGCTTGACCCCGAGCTGCTCTTCCAGGGCGCTGACGGCGCGGGTGACGGCGGCCGCAGAAATGTCCAGACGGCGGGCAGCCGCGGCGAAGCTTTCCAGCTCGCCGACAGCGACGAATACCTTCATCAGGTGGATCTGGTCCATGCGGGCTCCTGAAAGTTAAGAGGCGTGGGGATTATCTTTCATCTGGATGCGTGGTGTTAGCTGTGCCGGCCTCTTCGCGGGCAAGCCCGCTCCTACGACTGGCTTGAATCAGACATCCAGCACCAACGCCCTCATCCCCTCCTCCACTTTCGCCGGCACAGCACAACAGATCAGCACCGATCCTGCTTCCGGCAACTCTGCCGGCGGATTTGGATAATGCACCTGGCCGCTCACCAGCCGGGTCTTGCAGGTACCACACGAACCACCCCGGCAACTGAACTCCGGGGCCAGCCCACGCGCCTCGGCCAGTTCCAGCAAGGTGCCGCTACCGGGTACCCAGCGAGCCTCCTTGGCCGACGCAGCAAAATACACCGGCACTGGTTCGTCGGCGGCAGGCGGCTGTTGCAAGATTGGCTGGTCTGCGTCGGTGTGCCGCCGCAACGTCGACGGGCCAAACGCTTCGGCGTGAATCCGCGCATCCGGCACATGCACCCCACGCAGCCCTTCGTAGAGCTGCTGGGTGAAGCTGCCCGGGCCACACAGGTAGAAATCGTAGTCGTCCAACGCCAGCGTTGCCTTGACCTGTTCGATACCCAACCGGCCGGCGAACTCGTAATCACGACCGATCTGCGCGTGCCCTTCAGGCTGGCTTAGGGCGCGGTGTACATGCAGTAGATCGCCAGCCTGTTGCCGCAAGGTCGCCAGTTCCTGCTGGAACGGCAAGTCGGCCAGGCTGCGTGCGCCATGGAACAGATGAATGCGCCGGGCCTGCCCTGTCCTCAACTGCTGACGCAGCATGGCCAGCAACGGCGTGATGCCCACGCCCGCGCCGATCAGCACCAACGGGCGCGTGCTTTGCTGGTCAAGCGTGAAGCTGCCCATCGGCGGCCGCACATTCAACACATCGCCGGCCACAACGCGCTCATGCAAATACCGCGAAGCCGGGCCCTGGGCTTTGACGCTGATGCGCAAGAATCCATCGTCGGGGGCACTTGAAAGGCTGTAGGTGCGGATCAGCGCCGACTCGCCATCACGCGGCACTTGCACAGGCAGATGCTGGCCAGGGGCAAAGGCCACACGGCAGCCTGCCGGTGGTTCGAGATAGAACGAGCGGATGTCGCGGCTTTCCTGCTCCACCCGCAGCACCCGCCAGGCCAGCCATTGGCGCTGTTGTTGCCGCTGCTCCAGGCGCGCATCGGCCTCGGCCCAGGTACCGGTCATCAGACTGGTCGGCGCGTATTCCTTGAAAGCCCAGCGCAGGGCAACGGCTGCCGGACGCCACACCACCTGCTCGACCTGCAGTGTCCACAACCGCTCAGCGCCTTCAAAGGCCTGGATGGCCGGGCTGTCCAGCAGCACCTCGGCACGCCCGTACAGTTGCAACACATTGCCATTTTTGAAGTCGATGAACAGCAAGCCGGCCCGCGGGTTGACCACCAGGTTGCCCAAGGTGTTGAAATGCAGATTGCCTGCATAGTCGGGAATTGTCAGCCGATTGCCTTCGACCTTGATGAACCCTGGCCGGCCACCACGGTGAGAGACATCTACCGAGCGCTGGCCATCAGCATGCTCGACATAGCTGGCGACGAAGAAGGTATCGGCCGCCTGGATCATGCTGACGGTTGAGGTATCCAGTGTTGTCGCATCGATGCGCCCCAGGGCGGGTTCGGTGACGCGGGTGTAGTCACGCAACTGAATGTACTGCGGGCAGTTGCCAAACGCCTGCTCTACGGCCACTTGCAGTTGCCCTTGGGCAGCGTGGCGGATCTGCCCGTTGATGCGATTGCGCCGACGGGTGTGCAGTTCGATCCCCAGCAGGCCGACCGCCTGCCCGGCTGCCAACCCGGGGGTGGCGGGGTCATCTGCTGGCAACGTGGTATGGATCGTCAGCATACGAGGGTCAGGCGAGCTTACGAACCCTTCTGGCCCTTCCAGCAGCGTGGCCCAAGGCCGACCCTGGGCATCCACACTGGCGGCGACCATGAACGGTAACTGGTGATAGAACGTCCGATGCTGGTCGGGCATGTGGTCGCGAATGACCTTTTGCCCGAACGCCTCCATGCGTTCTGCTACACCGACCTTTTCCTGCAGGGTCTTTTCACCCGCATGCCAGGGCGAGGGGCGGTGATCAGGAGATTGTTGCATGGCGGCGTTCCTCGCGATGGCGGGGTTTCAGGCGTGGGTTTGCAGCCCGATCACGGTGCGCGGCATGGGGACGAAACGCGGCAGCGCCTCGATCCGCGCCAGCCAGTTGCGCACATTGGCATAGGGCTCCAGCGACACGTTGCCTTCGGGGGCGTGAGCGATGTACGAGTAGTTGGCAATGTCCGCGATAGTAGGTGTGCTACCCGCCAGGAATGGCGTCTTGGCCAACTCGGCATCGATCACCTTGAGCAAGGTGTGGGCACGGGCAATCACTTCGTCGGTATTGAATGAAGCGCCGAACACCGTAACCAGGCGGGCGGCTGCCGGGCCAAAGGCCAGCGGGCCGGCAGCGACCGATAACCAGCGTTGCACACGGGCGGCGGCGGCAGGTTCTTCGGGCAGCCACGCGCCGTTGTCATACTTTTTGGCCAGGTAGACGAGGATGGCGTTGGAGTCGGCAATCACTGTGCCGTTGTCATCGATGACCGGAACTTGGCCGAACGGGTTGAGGGCGAGGAAGTCCGGCTGCTTGTGCGCACCTTTGGCCAGGTCGACGAAGACCAGCTCGGTTGGCAGGTTCAGTAGCGAGAGCATCAACTCGATGCGATGGGCATGGCCAGACTTGGGGAAGTTGTAGAGCTTGATCGGGTTCGACATGGGCTTGGCTCCTGGTCAGCGCCGGGATGGGGCTGATGGAGCACATGCTGCACTGAATCGGCTGGCAGCAGAATCAGTGTGCAGGGGAAACCATAATTTCGACGGGCGGAATAATGGTTTCCAAACACTTGCGCTGCGCCTGCAGGCGAGCGCTAGCCAATGCAAATGTCAGATCAGTGCAGCTTGTTAAAATGTCGGAACAGCCCACGCGCAGCCTCGACCACCTGCGGCACACAGGCCTGGATATCCTCTTCGCTCATCTGGTCCAGCAGCTCGAAATTATCTTCCAGCCCATGTAGCGAAATGGCCTTGAGCAGCAGGGCCTGCTCCGGTGGCAACTCGCCCCAACCGGCCACCTGGGTACCGCGCATGTAGCCGAAACACCACTCCTCCATCACGATCACAGTGCCCTGTTCGCCCTCGCTTTCCTCGAACAACGGCTCGAACTGGTCGACACCATTGCTCAGCTCTTCTGCCACCTGGCTGGCATAACGCAGCATCAATGCCGTGTAGGCCTCCTCATGCGCGGGCTTCTTGAACTTCGGTACTTTGCCACCCGCTACCGCCGGCAGCCATTGCTCGGGGAGGACAGTGATCGGTGAACTGGCGAGTGCGACGAAAAAGCCATTGAGCTCGGCCAGGTTCAGCACCGAGTAGTCATTGCCATAGGTGATCAGCAGGTCTTCGAGGCGGTCGAGTTCTTTTTCGCTGAGTACGGGGAGCATGGGTAAGAATCCTGGGAAGCAAAAGTGTGTGCACCCTAGCACAGCAACGCCGGAAGGGCTGCCCGCGCGAACGACCGCGCGGGCAGATGGTTCAGGGCTGCAACCAGGCCTGCAGCTCATTTTGCCGGTCGGTGCCTATCAGCAGCCACAGCAAGATGCGGCATTTGCGCGGGCAGAGTTGCCCAGCCATGTAGACGCCTTTTTTCTGCAGGTCGATCTCTGCACCAGCAAACCCGTAGATTGCCCGGGCTGTAGGCCCTCTACCTGTGCGCGTAGCAACCATTACCGGCAAGGTGGGCGCCAGGTGTTCCAGCACTTCGGACCAACTGGCGGAAACATGCCCAGCACCGAAACCGGCGATGACCAACCCCTCATAACCCAATGTGGCCACAGCCCGCAGCAGCGCCGTGTCTGCGTCCAGGCAGGCTTCCAGCAGGGCAACGCGCTGTTCAGTGCGATACGGTAACGGCAACACTTTCCGTCGCCCGGGCGGATGGCGATACAACACAACACCCTCCACAACGTCGCCCAACGGGCCACATCCGGGCGACTCGAATGCCGCCATCGCCAGGCTGGCCGTCTTGCGCACCCTTGCCGCGCAGTGGACCTGATCATTCATGACCACAAGCACACCTCGCCCACGGCTGTCTTGTGCCAATGCAACCTGAGCCGCAGCCAACAAGTTGGCCGGCCCATCATTGCCCGGCTGACTCGCCGAGCGCATGGCTCCGGTCATCACCAATGGCGCATCGAATGGCCAGAGCAGATCCAGGAAATAGGCCGTTTCCTCAAGGCTGTCGGTCCCTTGGCTCAATACCAAGGCCTGAGCTCCGCGCTCCACCTCGCCCCGGGCCCATGCCAGCACCTCCAGCAACGTCTCGAAGCCCAGCGATGCACTGGGGAGCAGGCACAATGAAGCAACGTTCAACTGCGCCATCTCGCGCAATTGTGGAACCTGAAGCAGTTGCCGCTCACAATCCAGGCTTGGCGTCACACCATCCCCGACAGCACCCAGCCGCATACTGACCGTGCCGCCCAGAGTGGCGATCGACAGCCTGGGCAGGCTCGAATGTTCGCTCATGCTTCTCCCCCCACAATCAACCCGACTATCGGCACAATGCCAAGCGTGCAGATGGCCATCGACACCACATTGCCGATGTAGCCATGCACATAGGCCGGCAACCGCTGAGTGATCGCCACTGCCAGCGGCGGAGCCACCAGGGCACCCAGCACTGCACTGGCCACCACCACTTGCCAGCTGCCGCCATGTGTCAACACCGCGGCCGGGACGATCGACACAATCGGAATGTAGGTAGGGTACCACCCACGGGCTTTCCACTGTCCACGCCAGAGTACAACCCCGACCAGGGAAGCCAGGGCCTGCCCGGCCACCATCTGCATCACCAGCATAGAACCGTAGGACAGTGCAGCCGGGCTCAACAGGTAAGCCAGCAACACACCCAGCAGTAGCCCGAGGCTGGCCAGCTCATTACCAAAGAATGGGGCTTCGCTGAAGTCGGCCAGAACGCGCCGCAAAGTCCAGACCACACCGTAGTCAGGCTGATTGACAACCGGCTCCACGACGGTGGGTTCACGGCATTGGCGTACCCATGAAGGAAAGCGCTTGCACAGGATGAAGGCCACGACGCTTGCCACAGCCATGCCACTCACATTGCCCACTACCACTGGCAACTGCAGGGGATAACACAGGTAATTGACCATCAGCAGGCTGGCCGGTGTTACCAGTAGAGCCCCCAGTAGCGCCCCCGTGATCGTCACCCGCCAGCCCGCACCAAAAAGCAAGACCATGGCTGCCGGCAATGACACGAAGGCAACGAACGTTGGTTGCCAGATGCCACTGGCCAAGGTCCATCCCCACAACGCATGGCTGAGCAGCAAGCCCAAGAGCGAGCTGGTAAACACCCATGGCCATAATCCGCTGCCATAGCAAATGGCAAAGCCCTGCCAGCGGTACCCTCGCACCTGCGCCCAGTGCGCCAGGCACGCGCCCAGCAGCAAGCCCAGCGCGGGTAGTTCGTGCTTGTAGAATGCCACTTCACTGATATCACCAATAATCCAGCGCAAGCGGCTGAGCGGCTCATCGAGCGTCGCCACCCTCTGTGCATAATCCAGCCATTGGCCATGGGCAAGGCTTGCAGCGAAAAACACCAGCAGGCAGCCGAACATGAACACAAGCCAATGCTGCTGTCGTGAGAAGAAGAGCGTGTTCATTCGCAACTCCTCAACGTGGCATAGGTGCATGCAAGCGATAGCCAAGGGTGGCATCGTAGAGGTCGGTTCGCCGGTCTCTTGGCAGGTCGTTGAGGCTGTTCCAGATCGGTGCCGAGCGTGCACTGCTCAAATCGACATCGGCATAGATAATCTCCTCGGCTTCTGCACTGCCCACCTCGCCGATCGGCCAGCCATGGGTACCGGCGATCAGCGAGCAGCCCAGGAAGCGCCCGCCCCGCTCACTGCCAACACGGTTCGCGGCGGCGATATAAACGTTGTTGACATGCGCTGCCGTCATGGTCAGGTACGAGGCCATGCAGCGCCCTGCATCATCGAACAACGGCGGCGGGGTCCATACCCAGTTGTTGAGGCTGCAGATTATGTCGGCACCCTGCGCAGCCATAACCCGTGGTACTTCCGGGAACCAGATGTCCCAGCAGATCAGCAGGCCGATACGACCGATAGGCGTCTCGAATACCGGGAACCCCAGGTCACCGGGGGTGAACCAGAGCTTTTCCTGGTTCCACAGATGCGCTTTGCGGTAATGCCCAAGCAGGCCTTCGGGGCCAAACAGGACAGCACTGTCATAGAGCTTCAGCCCGTCGCGTTCGGCAAACCCCGCAGCCAGGTATACCTGGTATTGCCTGGCGAAGTCGGCCCAGGTTTTCAGGCAAGGGCCGTCCTGCAGCACCTGCGCATGGGAATAGGCTTCGGCACGGGAGTTGAAGGTGTAGCCCGTGTTGGCCAGTTCAGGCAGTACGATCAGGTTGGCGCCTTCGCGTGCTGCGCGCCGGGCCAATGCCAGGCCTCTGCTCACGTTGCTCTCACAGTGCTCAAGACCGACCTGAGGGTCGTACTGGATGACAGCGATACGTACGGGGCTGACGGGGGAACAGGATTCAGACATGGCGGCTTCCTTTTTGTGGTTGTTTTGGAAGGACGCCAGTAAAGCGATGTTGGGTCGGGGAGCGACAGTCAGGAGAGTCCTATGGGACCAAAGGAAAATCACACAATGGCAGTAGGACTCCCCCTACAAAATGGCCCGTACGCCGTTATTTCCCAACCTGATAGTGGGGGTAGTACTCGAGGGTAAAGCCACCATTGAACTCGGCTGACGTGTTGTTGCAGAGGTTTATGACCGTATCGATTGCCGTGCGCAAACACGGCTCGGTCCATCCAGCGTCAACTGAGAAGGACTCGCCAGCCAGATACAGCCCTGAGCGCGCACTCAGGTCTCGGTTGTATTTCATCAGGTTTACAGCATCAAAGTAGGTACCTGCCCTATACAACTTCGCGCACCCAAGCGCATTTCGGTCTGTGATCCAACGCTGTATGCAAATATTTCGAGTATCGACGTAAGGCGAAATTGCCTCCCCCACATTGGTGCAGCGTAGAAGGATCCGATCGAGCTCCTTCAGGCATTTGCTCGCCAACTCCGCATCAGAGAAGGCTGCCAATTTGGTCGCGTCATCCTCCCAGGTATAACTGAGAAGAATGCAGTCATCTGGATAGCTATCGTTGTACCGATAGGCATAGACATCGTGCACAAAGCTATCGGTAATCAGAATTTGCGGCATCGGCTTCTGGTCGAGGAAACTTTTCTTCAGCGGCGCATAGACCTTGCAGCTGGTCTCCCAATGGGCATGTTTCCAGGCATCGATAATCGACTGCGGCAACATCTGGCGGGTGAAGCCACTGAGGTTGATGTTGGTTTCGATCAGCCATGACGGAGTGGTCATGATCACGCTGTCGAAGTCTTCATACTCGGTGCTCTCGTGTAACGGATCACTGCATCGCCAACGATATCCGACCCGAACACGGCCATCTTCCAGCTTCTGCACCGCACACACGGACGTATCTGTCAGTAGCCCATCCTTTGTTTTCAGAAGATGTTCATATAGCGAAATCCCACCCATGCCGACGTCCAGGTGCAAAAGGCTTTCGTCGAGGGCCGCAAGTCCGAGATAGGCTGGCCCTTGAAACGGCAATCCCCTGCTATCAGGGACATTGTTTGCTTCAAGATGCGGCGCAGTGTAAGGCACCCCTCTTGAATCCACACGGCCATGCACCAACTGCAAATGACTGCTAAAGCCAAAGATTGCCGTACGTAGCGGGTACAGGCAGCAAACATCATAAAATGCTCCCCAGCTGCCATCGCCAATACCGATTGCATAGAAAATGGCTGACTCGTCACTGCTCATGCCCAAACCGCCAAAGTCACCGGGGTTTTCAGGGTTCCAGGCAGCAAGGGCAGGCAAATGCACCAAATCCCTGAACGACAGTCGATGATAGCGTTCGACGATGTCCCGCCATAGCGACTCCCAGCTTGACGTGCCATAAACCGCGGCAACATGTTCAGCAAATTGCTGAGCAAAACTGCGCCATTTCTCGTAGACCTGCTGCAAGACAGCCGAAGGAGGTGGGGTTTCGCCTGACGGATTACGCCAGATCAAAAGACCCGGGTCACCTTCCCCTTCTAATTGACCTTCGCGAAGATAAATCCCCGTGGCATTCACCCAAGGTGTACCTGGGTTAGGGAAGTCAGAAATCCGCAGCTCGAACAGCTTTGCGTAATGGGCCATAAGCGAGCGCCCCTCTTTAGGCGACTCTCCAGTCCTATTGAAGAACGGCATGCGCATCGCCCCCATTTCAAAAGGGGTTGCAGGTTGCTTGTGGCTTGCTGAGCTGTTCACGACCGTCAGGTGTCGCCCGCCTACACGCCGGGACTGCTCAATCAAGGTGATACGGTTGAAACCACAGCGCAATAACTCGCGGGCAGCAGTCAACCCGGTAACTCCGGCACCGACGATGCAAATGCGGTGATTGGGTTGTGTGGCACGTGCGACGCCGCCCTCTTGTTCGAGAAGCCGGCGGTAGTCGAAGCAGAGATCCGGGGGGTTAGGGAAACGCGCGGCCCACGGCTGCGTGGGCAGTAACGGGTCGATGGCCAGATCGGCAGGATGGTTGTGTGTTGAACCAATAGTCATGTTCTCGTGTTCTCCATGAGTAGAGAACCTGAGAATGATCAATTGCAAGAGGCGTAAAGTGGTTGCTATGCACCACCCGACGGCACCTACAGGATCGTGAGATACCTGTGGGTGCCGCCTTACAGCGATCAGGGCGTCAGGGCTTACACCGCCAGGGCGCGCTCACGCAGCTCGCTGTTGAGGATGCGGTCGTTCTCGCTGTAATCGACTGG
>NZ_JAUHUI010000038.1:0-52889 GCF_030418155.1 Pseudomonas sp. 2,4-D | reverse complement strand
CGGGGGCGACGACAGTGTCATCCAGCCGCCACAGCGCCCGGTGTCGACCAGCCTCGACGGCGAACAGCGCCAAGCCCTGGAGCAATGGCTGCGGGAGATCCCCGACAACCCGGCAGAGCTGCTGCGACGCAAATTCTGGTATGAACAGCAATTGCATCAGGAAAAATCACGATGAGTCGCTTCGGCGTCTTTCTCCTCACCCTGCTGTGGGCCGTGCTGGCCCAGGCCGAGCCGCTGCTGCAGGCCAGCGTCGACCGCACCCGCCTGGAAGCGGGCGAAAGCCTGGAACTGACTCTGGAAAGCCAGGACGTCACCCAGTTCGGCAAGCCCGACCTGCGCGCCCTGGAAGGTGACTTCGAAGTGCGCGGCACGCGCCAGTTGAACAGCCTGCACACCCTGGACGGCGAAACCCGCGCCAGCACCCGCTGGATCATCACCCTGCTGCCACGGCGCAGCGGTAGCCTGCGCATCCCCGAGCTGCGGCTGGGCCAGTCGCACAGCCAAGCCATCGAATTGCAAGTACTGCAGGCCGATGCCAGCCGCCAGGACAACGCTCAGGTATTCATCGAAGCGACCCTCGACAGCCACGACGTCTATGTCCAGGCCCAAGCCGTGCTGACCCTGCGCATCTACCACTCGGTAGCGCTGTACGACGACAGCAGCCTCAGCCCCCTGCAACTGGAGAATGCCAAGGTCGAGCCGCTGGGCGAGTCGCGCACGTATGAAAAGGAAATCAACGGCGTGCGTCATGGCGTGATCGAAACCCGCTATGCGGTGTATGCCCAGCAAAGCGGCACCCTCGACATCCCGTCGCTGACGTTCTCCGCCACGGCAGCTGCCAGCAACGACGAAGCAGCGCAGGCCAATGGCACGGCCCGCGCCGGCCACCAGGTGCAGGTCAGCTCGCTGCCCTTGCGCCTCACGGTACGGCCGATTCCGGCAGCCTGGCCGGCTGGCTTGCCGTGGTTGCCAGCCAGCAGCCTGACCCTGGAAGAGCACTGGAGCCCCGACCCGGGCAGCCAGCAGGTACAGATTGGCGACTCGCTGACGCGCAACATCACCTTGCGTGCCGAAGGCTTGTCCAGCACCCAACTGCCGCCGCTGCCGGCCACAGAAATCATCGGCCTGCGCCGCTACCCTGACCAGCCGCTGCTGCGCAACGAAATCAGCGAACGGGGCATGACCGCCAACCGCGAAGAGCGCGAGGCCCTGGTGCCAACCCACAGCGGCACGCTGGCCTTGCCGGCGCTGGAAGTGGCCTGGTGGAACACCCGCGAAGACCACCTGGAGCACAGCAGCCTGCCGGCGCGCACGCTGAACGTGCAGGACAACCCGGCACTGAGCGCCGACACCCCGGTGGGCGACAACAGCAGCGCCAGCACCCTGCTGTGGCCCTGGCAGCTGTCCACACTGGTGTTTGCCCTGACCACCGTGCTGGGCTTTGCCCTGTGGTGGCGCGCCCGTTCGCGGCCAGCGGTGCTGCGCACGGCGCAGAACGGGCCAAGCCCACGCACCTTGCTGGACGACCTCAAGCGCGCATGCCAGGCCAACGACCCCCAGGCTACGCGCCAGGCGCTGGATGCCTGGGCCCGGCAGCAACCGGAAACCCTGGCCGAGATGGCGGCGCGCTTCGTGCCGTTGTCGGATGCGCTGGATGGTTTGAACGGGGCGTTGTACAGCGAGAGCGGGCAGTATTGGCAGGGGGAGGATTTGTGGCGGGCGATTGGTACCATTCCGCCAGCTGAGCAGGTGTTGCTGCCAGCGGGCGAGAGCGGCAGCTTGCCGCCGCTCTATCCCAAGTGATGCGCAGTGGCTGGTTGCGAATTTTCAGCTCGTGGCCGCCCCTGACAATACTTGCCGAATGTACCAGCCGAGTCAGATGAACCGCTGCCCCTCGAACGGGTTCCAGCTCTGCTGCCCTTTGGCCTGCTTCAGGTAATAGGCACGGTTGGTCAGGAAGCTGTACAGAAACGCGAACCCCATGCTGATACCGTTATCCAGAGGACGCGGGATTTCGCTGCCCGTCGCGACCTCATAGAAGCTCAGCAGCAGCCCGATGCCGATGATGATGGCCAGCATGACCAGGTTCTTCTTCCACAGCCCCAGCACGAACCAATAGATCGGGCCGAAGAAAAAGGCTATGAAATTGTTGTTGATCAGCAACTTCTTCCCGAATGGCAAGGCGCGGAATGCGGCTTTGTATGACTCGGAGGTGGGGGCGCCGTACTGATCGAAGAAGGCAAATCGCTCCCGCCATTTTGGCTTGAGGTTATCCGGGGAAGATTGGGTCTGAGGAATGCCTTCCATTGGTGACTCCTGTGATTGTCGTCCGTGGGTTTCGAATAGCCGTGATCATGGCCGTTTCGGAGGGTAGATCAGCATACTTTTGAGGGCAAGCTTGACCCCTGGTGCAAAGCGAGAGCCAGCTCACAGAACGTTCAAGGTGGAAGTGGCCGAGCGTGTGCTTGGTGCTTTGCCGCGACACTTCCGTGGGGCAAACCGAGATGAGCGACACCCTGCTATCAATGTCAGCTTTTCATGGAACCAACGTGGCAACCCGCGTCAACGCCTAGAAAATGCCATCCATGAACAAGGGTTTAATGCGCGGGCTTGCCTGTAGGACAACCAGCACCGTGTGCCTATGAGATCAAGCGCTGAACTTTCGGGCCGCACAGCGGCCCCGTGCTTGGGTTACCATACCGCCCTTGCGCAACACCCATCACCCAAGCCAAGCCCTCGCTTGCTCGACTCGACACCAACAGGTCATCCATGCGTCTGTTTCATACCTCCGACTGGCACCTGGGCCAAAGCCTGCACGGCCAGGAACGCGACTTCGAACACGCCTGCTTCCTCGACTGGCTGCTCGGCCAGCTGCGCCTGCGCCAGCCGGATGCGCTGCTGATTGCGGGCGACATCTTCGACACCGTCAACCCGCCCGTCAAAGCCCAGGAACGCCTCTACGACTTCATCGTCCAGGCCCATGAGCAACAGCCCAAGCTGGACATCGTGATGATCGCCGGCAACCACGACTCCGGTTCGCGCATCGAGCTGCCCGCCGCACTCATGCGCCGCCTGCGCACCCATGCGTTGGGCCGTGTGCACTGGCTGGACGAGGGCCAGCTGGATGCCGAGCGCCTGCTGATCCCTCTGACCAACGGCCGGGGCAAGGTCGCTGCCTGGTGCCTGGCCCTGCCGTTCCTGCGCCCGGCCGAAGTGACCGGCCCGCAGCTGGGTGACGACTACCTGCAAGGCATCACCCAGGTGCATCAGCAACTGATCGCCGCCGCCCTGAAGAAACGCAAGAAAGACCAGGCGCTGATCGCCATCAGCCACGCACACATGGCCGGTGGCGCGGTGTCGGAAGACTCCGAACGCAGCCTGATCATCGGCAACGCCGAGGCGCTGCCGGCCAAGCTGTTCGACAAGGCTATCAGCTACGTCGCCCTGGGCCATCTGCACAAGCCGCAGAAGGTCAACCGCGAAGAGCGCATCCGCTACAGCGGCTCGCCAATCCCGCTGTCGTTCGCCGAAATCAACTACCCGCACCAGGTCCTGGAAGTGGAGTTGGACGGCAACGGCCTGGTCAGCGTCGAGCCACGCCCCGTTCCACGCGCCGTGGCCCTGCAACGGGTGGGCCCGGCACCGCTGGGCGAGCTGTTGCAGCAACTGGCCGACCTGCCAGTGATCGACCTGCTTGAAGACCCCAACCGCCAGCCCTGGCTGGAGGTGCGGGTGATGCTCGACGAGCCGCAACCCGACCTGCGCCAGCAGATCGAAACCGCGCTTGAAGGCAAGGCGGTACGGCTGATCCGTATCAGCGCCGAGTACGCCGGCCGCAACAACGCCGAAGACGATGACCTGGCCTTTGTCGAACTGGCCCAGATGACCCCGCAAGACCTGTTCAGCCGCGCCTGGGAACAAGCCTACGGCAACCCCGCCGACGAGCAGGCGCTGGCCGACTTCGCCCTGCTGTTGCAGGACGTGCAGCAGGAAGAGGAACAGCCATGAAGATTCTCGCCATCCGCCTGAAGAACCTGGCATCGCTGGCCGGCCCGATCGACATCGATTTCACCGCAGAACCCTTGGCCAGCGCTGGCCTGTTCGCCATCACCGGGCCTACCGGTGCTGGCAAGAGCACCTTGCTTGACGCCCTGTGCCTGGCGCTGTTCGGCACCGTGCCGCGCCTCAATGCCATTGGCCGTGAGGCCAAGGTGCCGGATGCCGACGGCGACATCCCCACCTCCGACCCGCGCAACCTGCTGCGCCGTGGCACCGGCAGCGGTTTTGCCGAGGTCGACTTCGTCGGCATCGACGGCCGCCGCTACCGCGCCCGCTGGGAAGCCAACCGCGCCCGCGACAAGGCCAACGGCAAACTGCAACACAGCCGTCAGAGCTTCTACGACCTCGACAGCGAGCAAGTGCTCGGCAGTGGCAAGAACGAATACAAGCAACTGGTCGAAGCCCGCCTGGGCCTGAACTTCGAGCAGTTCACCCGTGCGGTGATGCTGGCCCAGAGCGAGTTCGGCGCGTTTCTCAAAGCCGACGACAAAGACCGCAGCGAGTTGCTGGAAAAGCTCACCAACACCGCGATCTACACCCGCCTGGGCCAGCGTGCCTTCAGCAAGGCGCGCGAAGCCGGCGAGGCACACAACGCCCTGAAAGAACGCGCCAGCCATCTGCTGCCGATGGCTGCCGAGGCCCGTGCCGAGCTCGACCAGCGCCTGGAGCAGGCGCAACAGCAGTTCAAGGCCGACCAGGCCGGCGAGCGCCAGCTGGAGCAGCAACGCAACTGGCTGAATGAACAACGCCAGCTACAAGCCCAATACACCGAAGCCAATACCACGCTGCAGGCCGCCGAACTGAACTGGCAACAGCTGGCCGAACCACGCCTGGACCTGGCACGCCTGGAGCGCCTGGCCCCGCAGCGTCACCAGTTCCATCGCCGACAGGCCCTGAGCGCACAGCTGGCACCAGTGGCCGCGAAGATGGCCGAACAGCAACAGCAGCAAGCCGAACTGCAGGTGCGCACCCGCGAACTCGAACAGGCGCTGGACACTACGCGCCAAGCGCTTGCCGACCGCCAGGCCGAGCACGGCGAGAACGCGCCGCGCCTGCGCCAGGCCTTTGCCACCCAGGATACGCTGGCACGCCTGGACCAAGAGCTGGCCGCCCAGCGCAGCATCGACCAGCAGGCGCAACAGCAGGTCACTGACGGCCAGCAGCAATTGCAGCAGCTGGAAGACAACCAGCAGCGCAGCGTGCAGCAACTGGCGCAGATCGACACCGCGCTTGCCGACAGCCAGCACCTGGCGGACCTGGCCAATGCCTGGCACGCCTACCTGCCGCAACTGAAGCAGGTGATGCTGATAGGTGGCCGGCTGACCAAGGGCCGAGAAGAGCTACCCGGCTTGCAGGCCCAGGCCAGCCAGGCCAATGCGCGCTTGCAGGCCGAGCGCGACGCCTACGACCTGTTGTTCCGTGAAGCCAAGGCCGAACCCCAGGCCCTGGCCGAGCAGATCGACCTGCTCGGCGGCATGCTGCAGGACAACCGCAAACAGCAGCGCGCCGTAGAGGAAATGTCACGCCTGTACGGCCGCGAACAGGAGCTGCGCCAGCAGCTGGATGCCCTGCGCGAACGGCAGCAGCAGGCCATGCTGCAACGCCAGCAACTGATTACCGAAGGCACCGCCGCCAAGGCCGAGCTGGAGGCCGCCGAACAGGCGTTGACGCTCACCCGTCAACTGCTGGAACGGCAACGTCTGGCACGCAACACCAGCGTCGAAGAACTGCGTGAACAACTGCGTGACGGCGAACCCTGCCCGGTCTGTGGCAGCGCCGAACACCCCTTCCATCAGCCAGAAGCGCTGCTGCAGAGCCTGGGTCGCCATGACCAGGCCGAAGAGCACGCCGCGCAGAAGCAGGTCGAAACGCTCAACAGCAAGCTGGTGGAGCTGCGTACCCAGCTGGGTGTGGTCAATGCCCAGCTCAAGGACTTCCAGCAGCAACAGCAGCACCTGGGCGAACAGTTGCAACCACTGGTGGCTCAGGTACAGGCCCACAGCCTGTGGCCAGCCCTCGCCCCGCAGGACGACAAGGCCCGAAGCGCCTGGCTCGACAGCCAGCTGCGTCGCCTGGATGAAGAAATCAGCCAGGACGAGAAACGCCAGAGCGCCCTGCTGGCCCTGCAAAAAGACGCCGCCCGCCTGAACCAGCAATTGCAGGCGGCCCACGACGCCCAGCAACAGGCCCAGCGCCATCTGGAGCAACAGCACCAGGCCCTGGCCAACGATGAGCAACAGTTGCAGCAAGGCCTTGACGACCTGGCCGGTGTCTTGCCCAAGGAAGCCCTCAAGGCCCTGAACGAAGATCCGGCCAATGCCTTCCTCGCCCTCGACCAGCAGATTGCCCAGCGCCTGCAGCAACTGGACCAGCGCAAGGACGAACTGGAAGAGCAGCAGGCCCGCCAAGCCCAGCTGGACAAACTGCGCGATCAGCAACAGGCGCGCGTGCAAGGCCTGCAGCAGTTGCAACACACGCTCGCGGCCCTCGACGAGAAGCGCCAGCAGGCCCAGACGTCGCTCGGCGAGCTGCTTGGCGAACATGCCAGTGCCGAAGCCTGGCAGCAGCATATGGAAGCCACGCTGGAACAAGCCCGCGCCCTCAATGCCGACACCGCCCAGCGCCTACAAGATCTACGCACCCAAGGCGTGCAACTGGCCAGCGAACTCAAAGCCAATACCCAGCAACAACAAGCACTGGATGCCGAATGCCAACAGTTGCAGGCCCAGATCACCCAGTGGCGCAGCGAGCATCCGGAACTGGACGATGCCGGCCTCGATCGCCTGCTGGCCATGGATGACGCGCAAGTCAATGAATTGCGCCAGCGTTTGCAAGGCGCGGAAAAAGCCATCGAGCAGGGCCGTGTGCTGCTGCAGGAGCGCGAACAGCGCCTGCAGCACCACGCTGCACAGATGACCGTGGACACCCCGGCCGAAGCCCTGGAACACGCCCTGACCGAGCTGCGCGGGCGCCTGGCCAACCATGAGCAGCAATGCGCCGAATTGCGTGCACAACAGGCCGACGACCAGCGCCGGCAGCAGGCCCACCAGGCGCTGGCGGCAGAAATCGAACAGGCCCACCAGCAGTGGCAACGCTGGGCCCGCCTCAATGCCCTGATCGGTTCGGCCTCCGGTGATGTGTTCCGCAAGATCGCCCAAGGCTACAACCTTGACCTGCTGCTGCACCACGCCAACGCCCAGCTACGTCAGCTGGCCCGTCGCTATCGCCTCAAGCGCGGCGGCAGCGCCCTTGGCCTGCTGGTGCTGGACACCGAGATGGGCGACGAACTGCGTTCGGTGCACTCGTTGTCGGGCGGGGAAACCTTCCTGGTGTCGCTGGCCCTGGCCCTGGGCCTGGCGTCGATGGCGTCCAGCACCTTGCGTATCGAGTCGCTGTTCATCGACGAAGGCTTCGGCAGCCTCGACCCCGAGTCGCTGCAACTGGCAATGGACGCCCTCGACGGCTTGCAAGCCCAGGGTCGCAAAGTGGCGGTGATTTCCCACGTACAGGAAATGCACGAGCGCATCCCGGTGCAGATCCAGGTGCGGCGCCAGGGTAATGGCCTCAGTGACGTGGAGGTGTGCGGGTGATCCTCTACTCGTTCCGCCGCTGCCCGTGGGCCATGCGTGCGCGCCTGGCCCTGCGCTATGCCGGCTGCGAGGTGCAGATCTGCGAAGTGGCGATGAAGAACAAGCCGGCAGAGCTGCTGGCCTTGTCGCCCAAGGGCACGGTACCGGTGCTGGACACCGGTGCCGAGGTACTGGAAGAGAGCCTGGACATCATGCGCTGGGCGCTGACGCAAAACGACCCGCAGGATTGGCGGCTACAGGCCAACCCTGCAGCTGCGCAGCAGGCTGAAACGCTGATTGCGCGCAATGACACCACGTTCAAGGCGCACGTGAACCTGTACAAGTATGCCGAACGTTACCCGGAGCATTCCCGCGAGCATTACCGCCAGCAGGCCGAGGCCTGGCTGGCGGAGCTCGAAGGCTTGCTGGTGGGGCGGGCTTACCTGCTGGCCGACCACCCGAGCATGGCCGATGCCGCGTTGCTGCCCCTGATGCGCCAGTTTGCCGGGGTCGAACCGCAGTGGTTCGCCGAGGCGGCTTATCCGCGTGTGCGGAGCTGGCTGGAGGGGTGGCTGGCTTCGGAGCTGTTCAGGTCAGTGATGGCCAAATGAGTTCACGCGATACCTTGTAGGAGCGGCCTTGTGTCGCGATAGGGGCGCGCAGCGCCCCCCAAATATCTACATCACAGCCGAGATAGCCGGGGGCCGCCTTGCGGCCCTGTCGCGACACAGGCCGCTCCTACAGGACACCGCACAAGGCTCAGTGGTGGTGCTTGCCACTCAGGGCCGCATGGAAATTGGCGCTCTGGCGCAGATACTGCTCGGTGTAGCTGTGGGTGGCAGAAGCCTTGCTGCTGTCGGCATGGGCATGCGCTGGCAGGACGACCGATGCGGAAATGGCGGATGCGGCAATAACCGGGAAGAGATTGAAGTTCATCTGGGTTGACCTCGACGGCGGTGGTTTGACGGTGGCCCTTCTGGGCCTTGGGTCAAACTTACGCCGCCGAGGCCGCACGCAAAAATTCATTGCGGCAGTACCGATTATCACGCTGATCAATATCACTCGATGAACTTGAGGTCCGAGGGTGCATCCTGCTTCAGCGTCTGCACCGTCTCCAACAGCTTGCCACTGCGCGGATCGCGACGTATCACCACGATCTGGTTGCTCTTCTGGTTGGCCACCAGCAGGAAGTTGTCACTCGGGTCCAGGGCAAACTCCCGAGGGTGATCACCTTCTGCCGGGCGACGCTGCAGGAACGTCAACTGGCCGTCCTGCTTGCCCACGCTGAACGCCACAATTTCATTGGCCGTGCCACGGTTGCTCACGTACAGGAAGCGCCCGTCCGCCGACAGGTGCAAGCCACCAGCAGCCTTCGCTGCGGCCTCCTGGCGCTCGGTCAGGGGTAAGCGCTGGCGTTCAACCAGGTTGCCGTCCTGCACATCGAACATCACCACCTCGGCGTTCATTTCCAGGGTGAGGTAAGCGTGCTGGCCCTTGGCGTCGAACAGCAAGTGACGCGGACCGCTGCCCGGCGGCAAGGCCACGGACGCAGGTATCGCCGCTGTCAGCGGGTGGTCCACACTGGCACCGTCGTAGCGGTAGATGAACACCTTGTCGGCACCCAGGTCGCTGGCATACAGGTGCTGGCCATCCGGCGACAGCACCAGCGAATGCACGTGGGCACCGGCCTGGCGCTCAGGGTTGACCCCGCTCGCCTTATGCCGGGCCTGTTGCACCACGGGCTTGAGCTTGCCGTCCTTGGCCACCGGGATCACCACCAGGCTGCCACCGGGGTCGGGGTTGACCGCGTAGTTGGCCACGAACAGATAGCGCTGGTCACGGCTGAGGCTGGCGTGGGTGGGCTCGTCGCCCTGGGTGACCACTTGGTTGAGCGGCTTGATTTCGCCTTTGCTGCTGATGCTGAAACTGCTGGCATGGCCCTGCGGGGTCTCATTCACCGCGAACAGCTGACGCTGGTCGGCCGACAGCACCAGCCACGAAGGGCTGACGCTTTTCACCACCTGCAGGGGTGTGGGGCCGATTTGGCCGGCCTTGTCGTCGAACTGATAGCGGTAGATACCCTGGCTGGCGCCATCGGTGTAGCTGCCCACCAGTAAGGTGGCAGCGTGGGCGGAGATTGTCAGGCTCATCAGGCTAGCGGTCAGCAGGCTTGTCCAGGTCCGGTTCATCTTGGTCATCATCCGGGGCACGAAAGGCACTCATACAGACTAGCCGATGCTCGCCGTTGGCATCGTTGAGTTGCCATTCATCGCCGGTGGCGATAGCGGCAGCGATTTGTTCGGGGGTGAAAGACCAGCGGCGAAGCTGGCGACCGTCCATGCATTCGACGGTGAGACCGGATGCGTCGGCGGTGAAATCGAAGGCGTGCAGGCCGTCAATCAGGAGCATGTCGCAGGACTGCAGGGCGGTGGCGAGGGGGGACATGGGGGTACCTGTGGGAGATGTGGCGGCATTATAACCCGGGGGCTGCTTTGCAGCCCCCTTGCGATTCAATGGGCGAAAATCGAGCCCCCCTCCTTGCCCACCATCTTCTCCGGCTTGATCAGGAACCGTGCCAGCGCCGGCAGCAGCCACAGCGCGCCAAACATGTTCCACAGCAGCATGAAGGTCAGCATCAGCCCCATATCAGCCTGGAACTTGATTGCCGAGAAGATCCAGGTGCATACGCCGATGGCCAGGCACAAGCCAGTGAACAACACGGCTTTACCCGTCGAGCGCAGGGTCTGGTAATAGGCCTCCTGCAACGGCAGCCCCGCACGCAGGAAGCTCTCCAGCCGGCTGTAGATGTAGATGCCGTAATCCACGCCAATCCCCACCCCCAGCGCCACCACCGGCAAGGTCGCCACCTTCACCCCGATGCCCATGTAGGCCATCAGCGCGTTGCCCAGCACCGAGGTCAGCACCAGGGGCAGCACGATGCACAGCGTGGCGGCGAACGAGCGGAAGGTGATCAGGCACATCACTGCCACGCAGATGTACACCAGGATCAGGATGGTCAGCTCGGCCGACTTGATCACTTCGTTGGTCGCTGCCTCGATACCGGCGTTGCCCGCCGCCAGCAGGAACTGCAGGCCTTCCTTGTTATGGCTGTCGGCAAACGCCTTGGCCACGGCGGTGACGCGCTCCAGCGTTTCAGCCTTGTGGTCATTGAGGAACACCAGCACGGGTGCCAATGAGCAGTCGCCGTTGTAAAGGCCGTCAGCCCGGGCGATGGAGTTGTTGAGGATGTCCGGGTTACGCGACAGGGTTTCCCATTTCAGGCTGCCCTCGTTCATGCCCTTGATCACCTGTTTGGAAACGGTGACCAGGGAAATCGCCGACTGCACGCCAGGGGTGTTTTCCATGGTCCACATCAGCTCGTCGATCGGCGCCATGGTCGAGTGGACCGAGCACTTCTCCGACGGCGTCTTGACCATGATCACCAGCACATCGGAACTGGTCGAGTAGTTGCTGATGATGAAGTTGTTGTCCTGGTTGTAGCGCGAGTCGGGGCGCAGTTCCGGCGCGCCCTGATCGAGGTCGCCGATCTTCAGGTTCTGGCTGTACCACAGGCCACCGGCGAAGGCGAGCAGCGCCAGCACCACCGACACCGGCGCCACCTTGGCACTGGCGAAGTTCGACAACAGGCGCCAGAACGGGTGCTCGCGGGTCGCGTCTTTCTTGCTGCGCTCGATGGCCTTCTTGCTGATGCCCACGTAGGAGATGGCCACCGGCAACAGGATCAGGTTGGTGAACACGATCACCGCCACGCCGATGGAGGCGCCGATGGCCAATTCGCGGATCACCCCGATGTCGATGATCAGCAGGGTAATGAAGCCCACTGCGTCAGCAAGGATGGCAATCATTCCCGGCAGGAACAACTGACGGAATGTGCGCCGGGCGGCGGTAAGGGCATTGTCGGCATCACTCGACTGCAGGGCGATGCCGTTGATCTTCTGCACCCCGTGGGAAATGCCGATGGCGAAGATCAGAAACGGCACCAGCATCGAGTACGGGTCCAGGCCAAAGCCTACCGCATGCATCAACCCCAGTTGCCAGATCACCGCCACCAGCGTGGTAATGAGCACGGCGACAGTGCTGCGGATGCACCAGGTGAACCAGTACAACAACACCCAGGTGATCACCAGGGCCACGCCGAAGAACATCGCCACCATCACCAGGCCATCGATCAGGTCACCAACCTTCTTGGCAAAGCCGACGATGTGGATTTTTACATTGGGGTTCTGCGCCTGGAACTTGTCGCGGATCTTCTCCTCCAGCAAGTGAGAGAACTGCTGATAGTCCAGCTTCACCTGTTTGCCCGGGTCCTGCGGGTCGGGGTAGCTCTCCAGCAGCGGCACGTCGACGATGCTGGACTTGAAGTTGTTGCCTACCAGGCGCCCCACCTGGCCTGACTTGAGCACGTTGTCGCGCAGGGTATCGAGGCTGTCCTGCGACCCGTTGTAGGTGTTAGGGATGACCTCGCCACCGGAAAAACCCTCTTCGGTGACCTCGCTCCAGCGCACGCTGGGGCTCCACAGTGACTTCAGTCCGGCCCGGTCGACACCGGGGATGTAGAACACCTCGTCATGGATCTGACGCAGGGTCTCCATGTAGTCCTTGTCGAAGATGTCACCGTTCACCGCCTCCACCGAGATGCGCACGGTATTGCCGAGGTTGGCCAGGTCGTTGCGGTGCTCCATCATCTGCTCGATGAATGGGTGCTGCAGCGGGATCATCTTCTCGAAGCTGGTGGACGGGCGAATCTGCGTGGCCTGCCAGAACAGGAAAATGCTGACCAGCACGCACAGGGCGATGACCACTGGGCGGTTGTTGAAGATCAGGCGTTCGAGCAGCGTGGCTTTATCCTGGTGATGCGGGTGCATGGTAATGCTCTCCCTGCTGGTCATGGACGCACCTCCGGGGCAGGCTGATCAGCCCCGTCGGCGCTGGCCAGGTGCACACCACCCTGCCCCACCAGCAGCAGGCCGCCGTTGGCCAGGCCACTGACGCCGGCCAGGGCCAGGCGGTCGGCGCGGTTGTACACGCTGAAGGTCTGGCCGTCGTCCGTGCTGCGCAGTACGCTGCCACCATTGCCGACCAGCACCAGGCTGCCATCATCGACAAGCGTAGCGCCTGCCAGGCCGAACTCCAGGGTACCGCGCGCGGCCTTGAGTTCGATCGGCTGCCAGCTGTCACCGAAGTCGCTGGAGCGGAACAGGTTGCCGCGAAGGCCGTAGGCCAGCAGGGTCTGCGGCCTGGCGGTGCCGATCACGCCGAACAGCGAGCCCTCGTACGGGCCTTGGACCTTGGTCCAGGTCTGGCCGTTGTCGGTGGAGCGGAACATGCCGCCCTGCTCACCCACGATAAACAGGCCGGCATCGCGCACTTGGGTGATACCGTTCAGGTGCAGTTGGTCCGGGTTGTCCAGCCGTTCGGCCACATCCTGCCAGTGCTGCCCACCATCGGTGGTTTCCAGCAAGGCACCATAGGCCCCTACGGCAAAGCCGTGCTGGGCGTCGAGGAAAGTGACATCGAGCAAGGGCGCTTCACGGGCGAGGTCTTCGAACTGCTTGCTCCAGGTGGCGCCGCCGTCGCTACTGGCGAGGATCTGCGCGTCATGGCCGACGGCCCAGCCACGCTTGTCGTCGAGGAAGAACACGGCAGTGAGCAATTGCCGGGTGGGTACCCGGGCCTGGGTCCAGGTACTGCCTTGGTCGTCGGAGAACAGAATGTGGCCGCGATCACCCACCACCACCAGGCGCTTGCCGGCATGGGTGGCGTCGATCAACAGGCTTTGGCTGGCCTTGGCCGATTCGGTGGAGTACTGGTCGGCTGCTGCGGCCTGGGCGCTGTCGGCCCACACCCCCAATGCCAGTGCCAGCATCGCGCTGGCTGCCCATGGCCAGGCACCACGCCTGGCTGGCGTACGTAGCTGTTCCCTCATGACTGCCCCCTTGTTGTGTTCTTGTTGGTGGGTCAATGCATTGCAGGCTTTGCCAAAAGCCTGATCTAGAGGCCTGCAATAGCTTGAGGGGATCGTAGCGGGGATGTTTGCGGGAATACAACGGGCGGGGTGTTATGTTTTGTTGTCGGCTGAGGAAAGCCGGGGTCGCTGGGCGGCCCTTCGCGGGTAAACCCGCTCCTACAAGGTTACGCCCCCCTGTAGGAGCGGGTTCACCCGCGAAGGGCTGCAAAGCAGCCCCAATTCACAAGAATTACGCCAGACTCTTGCTCACAACCTCATACACATCACTGGACAACTCACCCGAAGCCAGAATGCGCTCCAGCTCACCCTTCATCAGCGCCTGACGCGCATCGTCATACTTGCGCCAGCGGGTCAGCGGCGCCAGTTGCCGCGAGGCAATCTGCGGATTCAGCGCATTCAGCTCGATCACCAGGTCCGCCAGGAAGCGATACCCGGAGCCATCGGCAGCATGGAAGTTGACCAGGTTCTGCCCGGCAAAGGCACCGATAAGCGCACGCACCTTGTTCGGGTTCTTCAGGGTGAAGGCCGGGTGCTGCATCAACGCCTTGACCCGCGCCAGCCCGCCCGGCAGCGTGCTGGCCGCCTGCACGCTGAACCATTGGTCCATGACCAGCGGGTTGTCCTTGAAGTGCTCGGCAAAGGCCTCCAGCGCTTTGGCGCGCTCGGCCTCGAACGGCGAGTTGACCAGTACCGCCAGCGCGGTAAGGCGCTCGGTCATGTTGTCGCAGTGCTCGAACTGCTCCAGGGTCGCGTCCAGCACCTGTTGCTTGCCACTCTGCATCAGGTACGACAGGGCGATGTTCTGCAGGCTGCGGCGGGCAAAGTGCTCGGCCGAGGCCACATAGGCAGTGCTGCGCGACACTTCACGGTTGGCCTGGTAACGCGCCCACAGGGCGTCGAACAGGTGTTCGGCGATCTGCTGGCGTGCGAACTCGCGGGCGGCGTGGATGGCGTCGACGTCGGCCACCTGGCTGATCTCGGTAAGGTACGCCTCACCTGGCAGCGAGAGCATTTCGGCCACCATGGCCGGGTCCAGCGATACATTGCCCAGCACAGTGCCCAGGGCGGTGATCAGGCGCTGGTCGAGCTTCAGGGCTTCGCCGCGTTGATGCTGGCCGATCAGTTCCTGCAGTACCTGCACCGACAGCTGCTGGCCCGCTTCCCAGCGGTTGAAGCCGTCGCTGTCGTGCTGCATCAGGAACATCAGCTGGTCGCGGTCATACGGGAAGCTCAGCTTCACCGGGGCGCTGAAGCCACGCAGCAGCGATGGCAGCGGCTTGGACTGGATGCCCTGGAAGGTGAAGGTTTGCTCGGCCTCGGTCACCGACAGCACGCGGCTGCTACCTTGAGCAGCGTCTTCGCCAGCCAACTGCAGCGGCAGATCGTTGCCAGCGGCATCCAGCAGGCCCAGCTCAACCGGGATCACGAACGGCAGTTTCTCGGCCTTGTCCGGGGTCTGCGGGCAGCTCTGGCGGAACGTCAGGCTGTAGGTCTGCGCGGCGGCGTCATACGCCTCGCTGACCTCCAGACGTGGGGTGCCAGCCTGGCTGTACCAGCGCTTGAACTGGGTGAAGTCGACGCCGTTGGCGTCTTCCATGGCCTTGATGAAGTCGTCGGTGGTTACCGCCTGGCCATCGTGACGTTCAAAGTACAGGTCGCTGCCTTTACGGAAGCCTTCGGTCCCCAACAGGGTACGGACCATGCGCACCACTTCGGCGCCCTTCTCGTAGACGGTCAGGGTGTAGAAGTTGGAGATTTCGATGAAGCTGTCCGGGCGCACCGGGTGGGCCATGGGGCCGGCGTCTTCGGCGAACTGGTGGGTGCGCAGGTAGGCGACGTCTTCGATGCGCTTGACCGTGCGCGAGTTCATGTCGGCACTGAACTCGGCATCGCGGAACACCGTGAAGCCTTCCTTCAGCGACAGCTGGAACCAGTCACGGCAGGTGACACGGTTGCCCGACCAGTTGTGGAAGTACTCGTGGGCGACCACCCCTTCGACGCGCTGGTGCGCAGCATCGGTGGCGGTTTCGGCGCGGGCCAGCACGCAGCTGGAGTTGAAGATGTTCAGGCCCTTGTTTTCCATGGCGCCCATGTTGAAGTCATTGACCGCAACAATCATGAAGATGTCCAGGTCGTACTCGCGGCCATAGACTTCTTCGTCCCAGCGCATGGACTTTTTCAGGCTGACCATGGCGTGGTCGCACTTGTCGATGTTCTCGGGTTCGACGTAGATACGCAGGGTCACCTCACGGCCGGACTGGCGGGTGAAGCTGTCTTCAACGCACCACAGGTCACCTGCCACCAGGGCAAACAGGTAGGCCGGCTTCATGAACGGGTCTTCCCAGGTCGCCCAGTGGCGGCCATCTTCGGCCGGCCCGCTGCCGATCGGGTTGCCGTTCGACAGCAAGACCGGGTAGCGATGCTGCTCGGCGATGACCGTGGTGGTGAAGGTGCTCATCACGTCCGGGCGGTCGAGGTAGTAGGTGATCTTGCGGAAGCCCTCCGCCTCGCACTGGGTGCAGAACATCTTGCCCGACTTGTACAGGCCTTCCAGGGCGGTGTTGCTTTCCGGGTGGATCTTCACGCTGGTGTCGAGGGTGAAGCGCTCGGCCTTGGGCTGCACGGTCAGGCTGTCGGCGTCGAGCTGGTACTCGCCTGGCTGCAGTTCCTGGTCATCCAGCGAGGCGCGCAGCAGTTCCAGCTGCTGGCCATCGAGCTCCAGTGGCGGCAGGCCGGCACCGCGTGCCGGGTTGCGACGCATGACCAGTTGCGCGTGAACCAGCGTGTGGTCCTCGAACAGCTCGAAGGTCAGGTGCGTCTCGTCGATCAGGTACTCCGGCGCCTGGTAATCCTTGAGGTAGATCACTTGCGGTTGTTCGGTACGCATGTGCAGGTCCTTTTTACTGGAGCACGGCCAACTGGTAGGCCGTGTACTTGCGAATATTGATCACACCGGTGTCGAAGATCAGGTACTGGCCCTTGATGCCCAGCAGCGTGCCCTCGGCCACCGGGTCCTTGTCGAGGTTGAAGCTGACAATCTTCTTCGGGTACGCCTCGACCGGGTAGTTCATCTGCACCACTTCGGCGTCCGGCAGCGGCTGGATCGCCTGCAGGCCAAAGCGCCCCTGCAGCTCGCGCAGGCCGTCGGCGCAGGCTTCGAAGACCTGCTCCCGAATGGCCGGCAGGTCGAGCACCTCGGCATCGCCCTTGAGCAGCGCGCGCCAGTTGGTCCGGTCTGGCACCTGGCTGCGCAACACGTCTTCGACCAGGCCCGATTGCTGCCGGGTGGCCACGCGCATAATCGGCAACGCCTGGCTGGCGCCCTGGTCGAGCCAGCGGGTAGGCAGCTGGGTGGCACGGGTGATGCCGACCTTGATCCCCGACGAATTGGCCAGGTAGACGACGTGGTCGGTCATGCAGAACTGTTCGCCCCACGACGGTTCGCGGCAGGTGCCGGCGTCGTAGTGGCATTTTTCCGGGGCCATGATGCACACGTCGCACTGGGCCAGCTTGGTCATGCACGGGTAGCAGTACCCCTGGCTGAAGCTGGTCTTGGTGCGCTTGCCGCAATGGCTGCAATGAATGGCGCCGAGGTATTCCAGGCGCAGGCGCTGGCCGATCATGGGGTTGACCGGCACCTGGGTGTCATCCAGGCGGAAGCTGTACTGCACCACCGGTGCCTGCAGGCTTACGGCCATCTTGCTCAACGAGCCACGTGCGAGTTCGATCAATGTACCGAGTCCGACTTGAACAGAATGTTGGCGATGGGCGCGGACTTCGACGCACATTCCTGTGGGCGCATGTAGCCGGTGCGCTGGTCTTCGGGCAGGTTCTTCATCTCCCAGGCGATGACCGCCTGCAGCGACAGCTCTTTCTGCTCGGCGGTGAGCTTGCGGCCGTCGGACCATTTGCCGATTTCCACGGCCAGTTTCAGGCTCTGGTAGATTTCCGGGGTGATGTTTTCAATCATTTGCGCGAAAGTGGACATAGTGTCTCCTGATTCAAGCCGACAGTTTACGCCGGGCCAGCGCCCCACCCAAGAGCCCGGTCAGGCATCCGATGAGCAGCCCGCCGACGTGGGCGGCATTGGCGATCTGGCCAAGGCCGAGCGTGCCGACCACGCCGGTCAGGCATACCACCAGCCAGATCAGCATCATCACCAGCACGCCCTTGGGCAGGTTGAAGTAACGGTCAGGCGCCAGCCACTGGTACAGCCAGATATGCCCGAGCAGGCCGTACAGCACGCCGGACAGACCGCCAAACAGGCTCGGCCCGCTGGTGTAGTGCTGGGCCAGGTTGGACACCAGGCTGAACAGCAGGGTCAGGCCCAGCAACGCCCACGGGCCCTGGCGCAGTTCGATGCGTTTGCCCAGCTCCCAGTACCACAGGCTGTTCATGGCCAGGTGCAGCACGCCGAAATGCAGCAGCATGGGCGATACCAGGCGCCACCACTGGCCTTCATCCAGGCTTTGCGCCAACGGGCTGAAGTACAGGTAGTCGCCCTGGACACGGAAGTCGAGGAAGGTGAACCAGCTGATGGTGGTGAAGTTGTCGCCAAGGCCCGTGAGGCCGGCGACGATGAAGCACAGTAGCAGGGTCAGGGTGGTGATCTTGCAGGCCTTGGCCTGGGCTACCAGGGAAGGTTGTGTGGGGGCATTCGCGGGTGACCCCGCCCCTACAGGGTCGGCGGTGGCCGGCAGGTCGGCGTTGCCGTCGGGGTAGCGCTGGTAGAGCTGCAGCACATCTTCGGCCAGGGTGTCGGGGGCCCAGAGGACCTGGGCATCACCCTCCTCGCTGACCCGGTGCGGCACCTGCAGGCGTTGCAACAGGTGGACGAAGCCGCTGAGGTCGACCGACAGCGGCAGGCGCATCACTTCGATAATGTTCATTGGTTGGCCTGTGGGCGGTCGACGTCGACCCAAACGAACTTGTGGGGGTCGATACGGGTTTCATCATCCAGCCGGTAGGCGACCAGCTTGCCGTAGAGCACGGCGCTGTAGTCCAGGCAGGCCAGGTTGGCGCGGATCGGTGCCGGGCGGCCGCTGCGCCAGTAATGCCCGACGAACAGCATCGGCTGGTCTTCGTCATAACGCAGCAAGGCGTTCTTCTGGCTGTGGCTGAGCGGAGTGCTGGCCACTTCCTCGGGCAGGGCATCGGGCTGGAACACAATGTCACCGTAGGTTTTCGGGTCTTCTTCCCAGAACTTGGTGCGGAAGAACGCGCGGGTCAGGCCGTCGCCGCCGGTCAGCGTCAGCCCGTCCGGCAGGCGCATGTCGGTACCGCGCAACAGGCGGTTGCACACTGTGTCGGCAAAACTGCCACTGACCGCCGAGGCCTGGATGAAGTGTTCATCGATGCGTCCGTCGGGGTATTGCTGGCGCAGCGGCTCGATCAGCCGCGGGTCCCAGCAGGCGTGCACCAGACGGAAGCGCCCTGCGTCGATGAACAGCGGCAGCTGGTAGAACCAGTTGACGAAATCGTGCCAATCGCCGGGGTGCTGGGCAAACTGGGTGAGGGTTTCGTCGATCAGCCGGGCATGCCGCGGTGTGTGTTCGCGGACATAGGCCTTGCCGCTGCCAGGCAGCGCCGGGGTGACCCAGCCCAGGGCATTGTATTCGTGGTTGCCCATGATGCAGTACGCCTGGCCGGCTTCGACCATGTCGTGGACGATGTGCAGCGCCTCGCGAATGCGTGGCCCGCGGTCGACGATATCGCCAAGGAACAGCGCCTGACGTCGCGGGTGGCGCCACACGCCAGCCACGCGCTTGTATCCGAGGGCGTCGAGCAGGCGTTCAAGGGTCAGCGCACAGCCGTGCACGTCGCCGATGATGTCAAAACTTCGCGCCGGATCGAGCATCAGTCGTCACTGCTCCCCAGGCGGCTGCCCCAACCCAGTTTGGTGCGGCAGACCTCGTAGTAATTGTGGTCCAGCGGGTGGATCAGGCGCAGCTTTTGCGGTTTCTTGCTGACCGTGATGGTGTCGCCGGGGGCACAGGTGAAGTGGTTCTGGCCGTCACAGGACACCTGCGGGTAGATCTGCAGGTCCTTGGACACCACGATCTTCAGCTCGCTATTGCCGTCCACCACGATCGGCCGGCCCGACAAGGTGTGCGGGTACATCGGCACGATGACGATGGCATCGAGCTTGGGGTGCATGATCGGGCCACCGGCCGACAGCGCATAGGCGGTGGAGCCGGTGGGGGTGGCGACGATCAGGCCGTCGGCCTTCTGGCTGCAGACGAACTGGCCGTCGATGTAGATCTCGAACTCGATCATGCGCGTGGACTTGCCCGGGTGCAGCACCACGTCGTTCAGCGCATCGCCCTGGCCGATGGCCTCGTGGTGGCGACGCACCTCGGCCTGCAGCAGGAAACGGTTTTCCACCAGGTAGTGGCCGTCGAGCACTTCGGCGACCTTCTGCTCCAGCTCGTCGGGACGGATGTCGGTGAGAAAACCCAGGTTGCCACGGTTGATACCCAGCACCGGAATGTTGTGCCGGGCCAGCGCACGGGCAGCGCCCAGCAGGCTGCCGTCGCCGCCGACCACGATGACCAGGTCGCAGACCTCGCCCAGCAGCTTGCGGGTGGACGTCTGCAAGCCATGGCCGGGCAGCACTTCGGCAATGGTGTCCTCAAGGATCACGTGCAGGTGGCGATCGAGGAGGAATTTTTTCAGTCGGCGAATGGTGTCGAGCACCTGCGAGCTGCCAAGGCGACCGATGATACCGATATTGCGAAATTGCTCCATGGGGCTCCTGCGAGGCTCTGCGGCGGGTGACGATGCGCCGATTATGGGCGAAACCACCGGGCAGCGGCAAACCGGCTATGCTCGCAGGATGACGCCATTCGCCCAGCTTCACGACCTGCCCCGCAAACTGCAGCACCCCACCGTGCGTGACCTGGCATGGGCCCTGTTGTCGCCGCCCCTGCTCAGCGCCCCGCCCTGCCCCCAGCGACACCCGCTGGCGGGCAGCTTGTGGGCGCAGCAGCCGCAACGCCTTGAACAATGGTTGCGGACCCTGGATGCCGATGACCGACCGTTGCGCGAGTGGCTGGCGCAATTGGGCAGCCGGCGCCTGGGGCATTACTACGAACGCCTGTGGCAATTTGCCCTGGGCCAGGCGCCAGGCATCGAGCTGCTGGCCGCCAACCTGGCGATTCGCGACGGTGGGCGCACCTTGGGCGAGCTCGACGTGGTGTTGCGCGACTGCGACGGCGTGCACCACCTGGAACTGGCGATCAAGCTGTACCTGGGCCCGGAAGGCGCCGGGCACGATCCCCATGCCTGGCTGGGGCCAGGTTGTCATGACCGGCTGGGGACCAAGCTTGCGCACCTGGCGGGGCACCAGTTGCCCATGTCCAAGGGGGCGCACAGCCGTCAGGCGCTGGCGCCGCTAGGGGTGGAGCAGGTGCAGGCGCAAATGTGGCTGGGTGGGTACCTGTTCTATCCATGGCCTGGGCATGCCGAGGCGCCGGAGGGCGCCAACCCGCAACATTTGCGCGGGCGCTGGCTTCGTCGGCGGGACTGGGTGATGGCCGAGGGCGAGCGTTGGCAGCCGCTGCAGCGGCATGCCTGGCTGGCGCCGGCTAGGGTGGAGTCAGGTGAGTGCTGGCAGGCGGAGCAGTTTGCGGCGTGGCTGCATGTACTGGAGCAGCAGGCACCGGCGCAGTTGCTGGTACGACTGGAGCCTGATGCCGAGGGTGCCTGGCAGGAGGCAGAGCGGGTGTTTCTGGTGGCTGATGACTGGCCGTATCTGCCCGGTAACTGATGTCGCCTGTTCCGGCCCCTTCGCGGGCACGCCCGCTCCCACAGGTACTGCACGGTTTCAAAGACTGTGCAGTACCTGTGGGAGCGGGCGTGCCCGCGAAGAGGCCGGTGGCTGGCAACACAATTTTCACAGACCCAGCGCAAAGATTCGTTTCTGGTAACCATTAGAATGGTACCTGAGCGCCAGCAAGAGCGCCTTTCCGACCTGATGACGAGGACCGATCATGGTTTCATCCAACCCCGCGCCCCATTACGCGCGCCTGTCCATCGCCCTGCATTGGCTGATGCTGGTGTTGCTGGCCGCTGTCTATGCCCTCATCGAATTGCGTGGCCTGTTCCCCAAGGACAGCGTCGAACGCAACCTGATGAAAGACCTGCACTTCATGCTCGGGCTCAGCGTGTTCGTGCTGGTCTGGCTGCGCCTGGCCATGCGCCTGAGCCGCCCGACTCCGCCCATCGTGCCAAAACCACCGGCCTGGCAGACTGGCCTGGCGCACCTGATGCACCTGGCACTGTACCTGATGATGATCGGCCTGCCGCTGGCCGGCTGGCTGATCCTCAGCGCCGCCGACAAACCGGTGCCGTTCTTTGGCCTGGAGCTGCCCCATCTGATCGGCCCGAACCCGGACCAGGCCAAGTTCATCAAAGGTTGGCATGAGCGTATTGGCAGCTGGGGCTACTGGCTGATCGGCCTGCATGCACTGGCCGGGCTTTACCACCACTATGTACAGCGCGACAACACGCTGTTGCGCATGCTCCCTTACAAGTAACCGCGTCGCCCCTGCAGGCCACCTGTGTGTACGAAGATCAGGCGGCTGCCGGGCTCGAACAGCCCGGCAGCGACCTGATCACGCAAGGCCAGCAGAGCCTTGCCGGTATAGAGGGCTTCGAGCGGCACGTCAGTGTGCTGCTCGCAGTCGGCGATGAACGTCAGTAGCGCATCGTCGAATTTTCCGAAACCGCCCCGGCAGGCGTCGTGTAGCTGGTAGCCGTGCGTGCCGGCCAGTGCTGCCACCACTTGCGCCACCCCATGATCCCTGGGTACGGCCAAGGCGCCATGCACGGCATGCGCCCCTGCCTCGGCCATCACCAGGCCGGCCAAGGTAGTCCCCGTTCCGGCAGCCAACCACCAGGCGTCGTAGTCTGACCAACCCAAGGACGAGATTTGCGCGCGCGCCTGCTGCATCATCAGCGCGCAGCCCTGCGCACCGGCCAGCCCGCCGCCCCCTTCAGGGATGCAGTGCCAGCCTGGATAGCGCGCCTGCCAGGAAGCCCAAAAGCCTGGCTCGTTGCGCGCACGGTAGCCGCCGTAGCCTAGCCAATGCAGTTCCATGCCCAGCGCCTGCAGGTCACGCACGGTTGGCGTGTCCTGGGCATGGCCGCGTAACAGGCCGACGGTGGCGAAGCCGAAACGCTTGCCGGCAGCAGCCAAGGCGTGCAGATGGTTGGAATGGTTACCGCCCAGGCTGATCAGGCCTGGAGCATTGCTGGCGCCGGCCTGTTGCAGGTGGTGGCGTAGTTTGAACCACTTGTTGCCACTGATCAGCGGGTCAATCAGGTCCAGGCGCAGAATGGCGGCCTGGACCTGGGCTTGTTCCAGCCAGGGCAAGTTCAGAAATTGCAGCGGTGCTTGGGGGAGGTCGGATACATGCATGGATCGCAGTTTACAGGGTAATCCCGCAAGCGCTTGTAATCGATGAACTCGCCCCCGCCGAGGCATCACAGTGCCAGGGTGGTGTTCACCGCCGCCACCGTATTCGCGGGTCGGGGTGGACGCGCACCAGTGGTTCGACACAGGCATCGACGGCCCCGCACAGGCCGTCGTAGGAGCGGGTTCACCCGCGAAAGGGCCGGGCCTGCTGGCCAAATTCCACCCGCCGTTCACCGTTGCCGCCGCCACCGTATTCGCGGGCATGCCCGCGCCCACACGTGCAGGTGTCGGGTTCACGCAGCCCCGACGACCTCAGAGCTCAGCCGCCAACCGCGAGCCTTGGTTGATCGCCCGCTTGGCATCCAGCTCGGCCGCCACATCCGCGCCACCAATCAGGTGCACCGACTGCCCTGCCGCCACCAGCCCTTCCTGCAGCTCGCGCAGCGGATCTTGCCCGGCACAGATCACCACGTTATCCACCGCCAGCACTTGCGGTTCGCCACCGTCCACACGAATGTGCAGGCCGGCATCGTCGATAGCCAGATACTCGACGCTGTTGAGCATCTGCACCCCCTTGTTCTTCAACCCGGTGCGGTGAATCCAGCCGGTCGTCTTGCCGAGCCCGTCGCCCACCTTGGATTTCTTGCGCTGCAACAAGTACACCTGCCGCGCCGGAGCATGCGGCTCGGCCTTGATCCCGGCCACACCACCTCGCGCCTGAAGATGGGTATCGATGCCCCACTCTTTCCAGAATGCCGCTCGGTCCTGGCTGGTGGCCACGCCCTGATGCACCAGGTATTCGGACACATCGAAGCCGATACCACCGGCACCGATTACCGCTACAGCCTTGCCCACCGGCTTGCGCTCGAGCAGCACGTCCAGGTAGCTGAGCACCTTGGCATGCTCCACGCCCGCAATGGCCGGTGTCCGCGGGGCGATGCCAGTCGCGAGGATGATTTCATCAAAGCCGCCGCCCACCAGTGCCTGCACGTCCACGCGGGTATTCAGGCGCAGGTCGACGCCCGTACTTTTTACCTTGTTGCGGAAGTAACGCAGCGTTTCAAAGAATTCTTCCTTGCCCGGCACCCGCTTGGCCACGTTGAACTGGCCACCGATTTCGCTGGCGGCGTCAAACAGGGTCACCGCGTGGCCCCGCTCGGCCGCCACGGTGGCCGCCGCCAGGCCAGCCGGGCCGGCGCCTACCACGGCAATGCGCTTCACCGTACGTACAGGCAGGTAGTTGAGTTCGGTCTCGTGGCAGGCACGCGGGTTGACCAGGCAACTGGTCAGCTTGCCGCCGAAGGTGTGGTCCAGGCAGGCCTGGTTGCAGCCGATGCAGGTGTTGATCTCATCCGCGCGACCGGCAGCGGCCTTGTTGACGAAGTCCGGGTCGGCGAGAAACGGTCGGGCCATCGAGACCATGTCCGCATCGCCCTCGGCCAGCACCGCCTCGGCCACCTCCGGGGTGTTGATGCGGTTGGTGGTGATCAGCGGAATGCTCACCACGCCCCGCAACTTGGCGGTGACTTTGCTGAAGGCCGCACGCGGCACTTTGGTGGCGATGGTCGGGATGCGCGCCTCGTGCCAACCTATTCCGGTGTTGATCAAGGTAGCGCCGGCCTGCTCGATGGCCTTGGCCAGCAGCTCGATCTCGTCCCAGGTGCTGCCACCCTCGACCAGGTCGAGCATCGACAGGCGGAAGATGATGATGAAGTTCGGCCCTACCGCGCCACGCACCCGGCTGACGATTTCCACTGCCAGGCGCATGCGGTTTTCATAACTGCCGCCCCAGCGGTCGGTGCGGTGGTTGGTGTGCGCGGCGAGGAACTGGTTGATGAAGTAACCTTCCGAACCCATGATTTCGACACCGTCGTAACCGGCACGCTGGGCCAGCACGGCACAATTGACGAAGTCGGCAATCTGCTTCTCGATACCCTCCTCGTCCAACGCCTTGGGCTTGAACGGGTTGATCGGCGCCTGGATCGCGCTAGGTGCCACCTGGCGTGGGCTGTAGGCGTAGCGCCCGGCATGCAGGATCTGCAGGCAGATCTTGCCACCGGCAGCGTGCACCGCCTCGGTGACGATGCGGTGCTTGTCGGCCTCTTCCTCGGTGCTGAGCTTTGCCGCACCGGAGTACACCCCGCCTTCATCATTGGGCGCAATGCCGCCGGTGACCATCAGGCCAACGCCACCCCGGGCCCGCTCGGCAAAGTATGCAGCCATGCGCTCGAAGCCGCCGGGGCGCTCTTCGAGGCCGGTGTGCATCGAGCCCATCAGGGTGCGGTTGCGCAAGGTGGTAAAGCCCAGGTCCAGCGGGGCAAGCAGGTGCGGGTAGCGGTCGGCGGCCATGGAAAGGTCCCCTGATGGCGTGATCACGGATTGCGGGCACCTCACTGAATGGCGGGCCCCGTCGTTTGTCTGTCAGCGACATTAAACAGCCGTTTGAAAGGGCTCAATGATCGAAACTGACAAGTTATTGATCCTGGCGCACAGCGAGACTGCCTGAGGGCTGACGCATCAGCCCGACCGGTATCAATACCCCTACGCTGCACCCCTTTACTTGCTTGCGGGGCATAGGGGGAGCCTCTTTGCATTCCCTTTCCACCTTACAACTCATCCCATCGATCGAATCTTTGCGATGTCCTTGCTTGGAGGGGCTCCGAACATCCGGCTGTATTCTCTGCTGAACTGTGACGGGCTCTCATAGCCCACCGTGAACCCGGCCGTGGAAACATCCAGCCCTTCTGAAATCATCAACCTTCGTGCGTGCTGCAAGCGCAGTTGTTTCTGGTACTGCAACGGGCTCATCGCGGTGATTGCCTTGAATCGGTGGTGAAGCGTGGAATTACTCAAATTGACATAGCTCGCCAACTCATCGATGTGCAACGGCTGCGCATAGTTGTTGTTCAACCATTCGATAGCTCTTGTCACTCGATGGGTCTGACTGTCGTTGATGGCTATCTCATGTAATCGCTGGCCCTGCTGGCCTTTGAGCAACCGGTAGAATATTTCCCTGAGGGCTAGCGGAGCCAATGCCGGGATATCGGAGGGCACATCCAACAGACGTACCAGTCGCAACATGGCATCAAGCAATGGGGTATCAATCCTGTCCAGATAGAGGCCGCGGCGAGATGGCTGGCTGGGTACGCCGATCGGGCTGACGTCGGCAATCAGCTGAGCGATTTCTGCCGGGTCGATATCCAGGCGAATGCAGAAGTAGGGCCTCTGTGGAGAGGCCTCGATCACTTGCCCAGCCAGAGGCAGTGTCACAGAGACAACCAGATAGTTCAGTTGATCGTAGGTATAGCTTTCATCCCACAACTGGATCTGTTTCCGGCCCTGTACAATTATGCACAATCCGGGTTTATGAACCGTATGGATGACGTCTGTTGGCGTGTCGCTGCGTATAAAATGCAACGGATCAATCGCCGTTTGATAGACGCCGTATGTCGGAGCAAAACGTTGCATCGCTGATGCCAGTTCGGCCCTGAGGCGTGTCAGCTCATCGTCCAGATCACTCACTACCGTTACCTCCCCGTTCGGCTGTCCCGATTGCAGAGGATAGGTGGGTTCGCATCCATTTGGGTAGATGCCGAATGGATCATTTGATCTGCCAAAAAGCCCGGTTTTTCCGGGCTTTTGGCGCAGCCCAGGCACATCAAGCATTGATGACTCGGTCCGAACCGTCCTCGGCTACACGCCGGTCGTTGAGTCGGTCTGCACCGTCCTCGGCAACCCGACGGCCATTGAGTCGGTCTGCACCGTCCTCGACCAGGATTGGTGCACACAGGTATTTGCAAGGCTTATGGGTCCAGTTGCCTTGCTCCTTGGCTGGAAGCGCCATCGAACTTGCGCTCAGAACAGTTAAGGCGACTCCAATCATCATTTTGTTAACATTTTTCATGACAGCGACTCCGAAATTAGCGATGGATTCGTTGCCGGTTGTCAGTGCAAAGCGTGACGTTGATGCCTGTATGCTTCCAGGCCAGGTCGCTCTGATGGCCGGCAGCAGCAGTGGTTCGCTTGCTGCTTGGGCTCAGATTAAGGCGGCGGTAATGAACCCGTTATTGGTTTCCTGCGATGGTTTTGCACATTCCTGCGGCGAGGCATCTCGGGGCTCAGGCTTCAGCCAGGAGCAGGCATCCCTTTCCCAGGCTTTGCATAAAAAGCCTAATACAGTTAACCGCTGTTCAACGATTGACATCCAGGACACGCTTGCCGCGGGTATGCCCCCCTGAGCTCAGCGTTATAGCGTCGGTAACCTTGGAAAGTGGCATCACCTCAACCTCGACGCGCAACTTCTCCTCAGCAATCAATTGCGCGATCTGTGCTAACTGGCGCCCGTCCGAACGGGTAGCGAAATGTTTGCCGACAGCGTCGTGTTCACGCGCCTTCTGCGGGTGGGGTGGGCTGACGGTAGATACAAGTACACCTCCTCGTTTGACAATCGTCCAGGAACGGTCTTGCGTTTCTCCTCCTACCAGGTCGAGAACAACATCGATCTCTTCAGCCACGTCTTCGAACCGTTGCGCGGTATAGTCAATGACCTGCTGTGCCCCGAGTGAATACAGGTAGTCTCGGTTGCCGGCCGAGGCCGTTGCCAATACATAGGCACCGGCCAGGCGAGCCAGCTGTACGGCGAAACTTCCTACACCTCCCGCAGCCCCGTGAATCAAGACTGTTTGACCCGACTGTAGGTTGGCGTGTTCATGCAGTGCTTGCCAGGCGGTAAGCGCTGCAGCAGGAATGCCACTGGCGTGGAGGAGCGGCAGGCCGGCGGGCTTATGCGCAAGCCTGTCGGCGGCTGCCACGACCTGAGTCGCGTAGCCACCGACTATGCCTATGAAACCGAATACCTCATCACCCACAACAAACCCTTGGACATTTTTGCCAACCGCTGCAACGGTACCGGCAACCTCGACCCCCGGTGTATAGGGCAAGGACAATGGGATGAATTGCTTCATTGCCCCTGAGAGGATCTTCCAGTCAATCGGGTTGACTCCACTCCCCGCGACGTTGATTAAAACCTGGTCGTCATTGGGCACCAAATCTGGAACATCTTTGAGTTCCAACCCCTGAACCTGACCGTACTGTGCCACTTGGATAGCTTTCATAAGTTTTCCCATTGGTAAGGTGATGATGCCCCAGATGCTCTGTGGCGCTGCACTTCGACTACTGACGACGGGCGTCCAAGCTGAAGCGGCCTGCACCAAAAGCCACGATCTGCAGCAAGCCACCGGCCATCGCGATGTTCTTGAAGAAATGGATGAACTGGGCCTGGTCGGCCAGCGCGCTGTGGAAAATCGCTGCGGTGAGAACACTGAACAACGCCAGTACGACTGCAGCAGTCCGGGTGAGAGTGTGGCTCCATACGCCTTTGCTTAATAGCCGGTTAGTTTCGGCATTTATATTCGAATAAATAGAAATGTCGTATCCGGTTCATGCAGCCCTCAGACAGGCCAGGATCGGGCAAAGGGCTGAAAGGAGTCGCAGATCAATCATGCAGGATCGTGCATGACCGCCGCAGGAATCACATAACGCTGTTCCCCCCAGGATTTTTACTCTTGCTTCAACACCTGCCGGTCAGCAGGTGCCTCTGAAACCAGTAACAGGAGTGAGAAAAATGCACGGCATCGAACACAAAGTCATCGTGATTACAGGCGCCAGCAGTGGTATCGGCGAAGCCACGGCCCGCCTGCTCGCCAGCAAAGGCGCTCGCGTCGTTCTGGGGGCCCGCCGTACCGATCGCCTTGAAGCCCTGGCCGATGACATTCGTTCAGCAGGCGGTACCGCTGATGTGCTGGCGCTGGACGTCACCAGCCTGGACGACATGCAGTCCTTCATCGATTTCGCTGTCGAATTGCATGGTCGCGTCGACGTACTCATCAACAATGCCGGCGTAATGCCACTCTCGAAACTGGAAGCGTTGAAGGTCGATGAGTGGAACCGGATGATCGACGTGAACATTCGCGGCGTACTACACGGTATTGCTGCAACGTTGCCGCTCATGCAACAGCAGCGTGCTGGCCAGATCATCAATATCGCCTCAATTGGTGCCTACGCCGTGAGCCCTACCGCTGCAGTGTACTGCGCCACCAAATATGCCGTCCGGGCAATTTCCGAAGGTCTGCGTCAAGAGGTCGGGGGTGATATTCGAGTCACGGTGATTGCACCAGGCGTTACCGAATCGGAGCTGGCCGACAGCATTTCGGATGAAGGCGGACGCGCGGAGATGAGGGAGTTCCGCAAGATCGCGATTCCCGCTGCGGCCATTGCCCGTGCGATTGCCTACGCGGTCGAGCAGCCAGCGGATGTCGACGTCAGCGAGCTGATCGTGCGTCCAACCGCGAGTCCATTCTGATTCTCTATTGACGATAGCGAGGAACAGAGATGGCCAAGCCATATGGAAGCCAGAACAAATACGTTGGCATGTGGGTGACGGCTGACGGTCGGATCCGCCATGAACTCTTGCCCGGGGGCCGCTACGACGAAGCACGCGGTCGGCAAGCAAGTGCTTACCAGGGCCGCTATTGGTTGGAGGGTGATCACATCGAGTATGTCGATGACACTGGATTTACCGCTGATGGTGAGTTTCGCAACAATGTGTTGTACCACGCCGGGATGGTTTTATACCCCGAACGTTAAAGCGCAAGCCGGAATGGAGACATTCCGGCTTTGTCGTGACTCTGAACCCTGAAAGCCCTGCCGTTGCGTCCAGAGTGTGTTCTCACTGCCGTGACCAGATCAGGTGAAATACACCGCACTCTGTCCGCCTTGAACCTGTACCTGTCAGTACGGCACCCAGGAAGCGAGGCAGCTTTTATCCTGCGTACTCGCCAAAAAAGAGGGAGGACAATATGACCATGGATGTGACAGAGCGGACTTCTGCCCATGGTTTGGAGGCACACATCCGGGGCAAGCGAATTGCCGCTTCGGACGTGCTGGCCGACCGGGACATCTTGGTGCAGATTTTCAACCGGGAACGTGAGGAAGGTAACTTCATCGTCCCTGCGGTGGCCGAACCCTTGCTGGTCTGGATCATTTCGGGAAAAGCTGCCGTACAGGAACGTGAGCTTGGGGGCCAATGGGAAACCAGCGAAGTTGCTAAAGGCGATTTCTTTTTGACCACTTCGGCGCAACCGTATGAGATGCGCTGGAACGTCTCCAGCGCAGACGACTTTGAAGTCATGCACATCTATCTCGGTGTCCCGCTCCTGGAAAAAGCCATCCATGAAGTACTGGGCGGGCCTGTCGAGGCCGTTCGCCTGCGGGAAGTGTCAGGCGGGCGTGACGAAGGACTGTCGGTACTGCTGGAGCATGTTCGGCTGGAACTCATGGGACGTGGCGCGAGCCCGCTCTATTTGCAAGGTCTGGCCCAATGCATCGCCGTCTACCTTGCCCGCAATTATCTGGATAGCTCAGCGGACGATCGCCCACGCCGCAACGCTCTCCCTGCGTACAAGTTTCGGCGCGTGCTGGCGGCCATGGAAGCCGATCTGGCAAGGGACTTCAATTTAAGGCAGTTGGCCGAGGTTGCCGGGATGAGTGAATGCCACTTCAGCCGAATGTTCAAGAAAGCCGCCGGATATTCACCCTTGCAGTTCTTCATCAGGTTGAGGATGGCTCGTGCCCGGCAGCTTCTCCTCGAGACCGATCAGAGCATCATCGATATAGGCCTGGAGGTTGGGTATAGCAGTCACAGCCATTTCTCACAGGTGTTCAAACGCGAGGTAGGCGTAACGCCCACGCAATACCGCCAATAGGGGAACACGATGCCGTATAGAAGCTCGGCGAACGCAGCGGTTCTTGTTACCGACCGCCCAGTATGCCTTCAGGATCCCTCCAGCCGAACTACCAGGGGCTCAGCGAGCCGGCAACCGTGCTGCGGCGTTGCGCAAGCGCGAGCGACACCTTAACTGGCCAACGCAGGAATCGGCGCATTCAGGGCAAGGGCAGCCCGGACCGGGTCGAAGTACTCACGGATAAAGGCAAGCTTGCCGTCCTTGACACGCACGAAGAGCACATACTCCTGTTCATAGATGCGCCGGGTCGGCTTGATCAGCCCCTCAGCCTTGACCTCGGCGCTGGCTTCCATCGGGGTTGAGCCGGGGTGAATGTGCAAATCAAAGAAACGAAAATTTTCCACCGTCCCGACGAACCAGCCGACATGCCCAAGCACCTGTTCACGCCCTTGGAGATGCGCCGGGCGTCAGGTTCGACTTTTTCGAATGGTCAGGAGGATCGGGCCTGAGCCTTAAACCGTTCGATCAGCCATTTCGAGGCCGGGCCGGGAGGCGTGTCGGTGCGGTAAATAACATCGAACGCATAATCGCCGCCAAAGCAGTCGGGTAGTTCGACTTGCACGAGGCGTCCGGTGGCCAGGTCATCGCGAACCATGTCTATCGGCATGTTGCCCCAGCCGATGCCTTCGCGAAGCAGCATGTGCTTGGCGCCCAAATCCGCCAGGCGCCACGTGCGTGTGCCGACCACCGCGAATTCCTGATCTGCAGTGAGCCGTGAACGATCTGTCAGGACCAGTTGAACATGTGCGCGACCTGAACCCGGCGGGTGTGGACCCGGTTGCGCCAACGGGTGGTCAGGCGCAGCCACCGGAACCAGCGCCACCTTACCTACGCCGATACGTTCAATGCCATCAATGCTTGTGGTCAGAGGGCCACTCACACCCAACGTGGCGCCGCGGTCGAGCACCCGTTGGGTCACTGCGCCAAGAGCCTCTATATGCAGGTGTAGGGATACGGTTGGAAACGTTTCTCGGAAGGCTTTCAGTGCATCGACCATACGCTCGCGAGGCAACATTACGTCAAGCACGAGATGCACTTCGGCTTCAAGGCCATGCAGCAAACCGCGAACCTTGGCGCGCAGCCCGTCAATACTGCTGTAGATGGTGCGCGCCTCGGCCAGCACTGTCCGGCCGGCGTCGGTCAATTGCGGCTTACGGGTGGTTTTGCGATCAAAAAGGCTGACGCCCAGCTGCAGTTCCAGGTTGGCAATGGAGTAGCTCACCACTGAAGTGGCGCGATGCAACTTGCGCGCTGCTCCAGCAAAACTGCCGACATCGACTACTGCAAGAAATACCCGCAGTTGATCGAGCGTTGGGGTACCCGGGTCTGAAATCATTGCTCTTCTCTCGAACGTTCCGACTCATATTATCTGAGGTTTGCAGGTAAGCCAGCGGGTCAAAGCCCCGATGAGCCAGGTGCCCCTGTGTTTACTCCGCTCCTCGATGGCGGGGTTGGCTGGCGATTCAAAGCATGATTTGCGCTTACGGACCGAGGGACTGCATATCGGCGCAAAATCCCGACAGCCTCGGCAAGCTTACGAAAGCCTCTCTCTGCGCGTTGCGCGACAGTAAAGCCGTCCCTCACAGGCTAGAGCCGGCGAATGTCTCCTCGGCTCACAACGCAGGAGAGCATCATGACTACTATCACGCCCAACATTCCCCATGAAGTCGAAGGCAAAGTCGCGCTGGTCACCGGCGCCGCCAGTGGCATCGGCAAGGCAATTGCGCTTTTGCTGCATGCACGTGGCGCCAAGGTCGTTGCCGAAGATATCAACCCTGCCGTAGAAGACCTCGCACGTCCAGGGCTGGTCCCACTGGTGGCGGACATCAGCGAAGATGGCGCTGCAGAGCGTGCCGTCGGCCTTGCCGTCGAGCGGTTCGGCCGGCTGGACATCCTGGTGAATAACGCCGGGATCATCATCAACAAACTGGTCATCGACATGACCCGCGAAGACTGGGAGCGCATCCAGGCGGTTAATACCACCGCGGCCTTTCTGCATTGCCGCGAGGCAGTCAAGGCAATGATGCCTAACAAGTCCGGCGCAATCGTCAATATCGCCTCCTATGCAGCCTACTTCGCCTTTCCAACCATCGCGGCGTACACCGCCTCCAAGGGTGCGCTGGCACAGCTGACCCGTACGCTGGCACTCGAAGCCATCGAGTACGGTATCCGCGTCAATGCCATCGGCGTCGGCGACGTAGTCACCAACATCCTCAATGACGTGGTCGAAGACGGTCCTGGCTTTCTTGCCAAGCACGGCGAAGCGGCCCCCATCGGCCGTGCCGCACAGCCGGAAGAAATTGCCGAGCTCGTCGCGTTTCTCGCGTCCGAACGGGCGAGCTTCATGGTCGGTTCGGTTGTCATGGCCGACGGCGGCATGACCGTGACCGCCGGTTGATCGGTCTATCACCCATAAAGGAGCCCATAGCATGCTCACAAAGCTCGCGTTCTTCACCGCACGCCCCGGGCAAAGCGGTGCCCTCGGCCAGCGCCTGTTGGCGCTGGTCGGCCCCACACGGCAGGAGCCTGGCTGCATCCGTTACGACATCTACCAATCGGGCGACTCGGTCGAGGGGTGGCTTGTTTACGAGGACTGGCACTCCTCCGAGGCCTTTGACGGACATCTGCAGACACCTTATGTGCAGGCCTTCATGACCGAACTCGACACGTTCTGCAGCGAGGTCCCCAAGATCCATACGTTCGAGCGGCGCGCCTAGACGATCAAGCACTGAACCCGACCACTTGCAGGAGGACCCTCCCATGAGTACACAGAACACCTGGCTGGTAACCGGCTGTTCCACCGGTTTTGGCCGCCACATTGCAACCCATTTGCTCAAGCAAGGCGAGCGCGTGGTTGTCACCGCACGCAAGACCGAACAGGTGCAGGATCTCGCCAGCCTCGGCCAATCGCTGGTACTGCCACTGGATGTAACCGATGCCGAACAGGCCAAGGCCGTGGTGGCTGAAGCTGAACGCGTATTCGGCAGGGTGGATGTACTGGTCAACAACGCCGGTATCGGTTACTTCGCCGCTGTCGAGGAAACAGACCCGCAGGCGGCGCGCCGCCTGTTCGACGTTAACTTCTTCGGCACCTCCCATATGATCCAAGCAGTGCTGCCCGGCATGCGCCAGCGGCGTCAGGGCATGATCGTGAACCTGACCTCCATAGGTGGGCTCGCGGGCTTCCCCGCAGTGGGCTACTACTGCGCGAGCAAGTTCGCTGTCGAGGGGTTATCGGAAACCTTGCGTGCTGAGCTTGAGCCCCTGGGGATCGGTGTCATGACGGTCGAGCCCAGCGCATTTCGCACCCAATGGGCAGGCTCATCGGGTGAAGTGCCGGAACCGATAGCGGATTACGAAGTTACCGCAGGTGAGGCGCGCCGTGCCTACCACGCTTCGGTCGGCAAGCAGGAGGGGGACCCGGCCCGTGCAGCTGCGGCGATTCATACTGCGGTTACTTCGCCTCAGCCACCACACCGCCTGCTGCTGGGCAACAGAGCATTCGATGTGGCGATGGCCAAGCTGTCCGCCATGCGTACGGAGTTCAGCGTCTGGGAAGCCACCGCTCGCGGCGTCGATTTTCCAGCGTCCCAGGTTTGAGAACCAGCGGCTCGCTTCCCGAGCCGCCATCCAAACGAACTGGCGGATTGCCTGTACGGCAATTCATGTTGTGTTGAAAGCTGAAGCTGAAGATGTTCTCCAAGGCGTGAGCGAGCGGCTGCCCGCCCCTCAAGGTGAGGTCAGGATCACCACGTAATGGCCTTGGGTCAGCGGCTCGCCGCGCCCGTCGACCAGCCTGTAGGCCTGGTCGACCGTGGCCCCCTGATCGACGCGTACCGCCTGCACCGGCAGTGCCTGGCCGTCCACGCCCTCAATGCCGATGACGCTGTCACGCGCCAGCGCCGGACAGTCATCCATGCGCCAACCGGCACTGCCCACGGTGGTCGTGCAGGACGGCTCGACGATGCTGCCAGTGAACTGCAGCATGCCCGAGGCGACGACGGCGCCTGCCTGGGCCTGACCGACCAGGGCCAGGCCAATTGCAACACTCAATGCGAATCGCTTGCAGCTCATGGTTTCCACTCCCCGATACCCACGTTTGAGCCTATCGGATGAGCGGTGGCCGGGCCGTCTGCGCGCGTGAGGCAGTTCACAAAGCAGGCATTTAAACCACGCGGCAATTTAAGAAACGTCTCAAAGCCGGGGGCGGCCCAGCTGTCTAGGATGCCCAGGTCCTTCCCAGTCACCCTCACCGGAGCCCTGCCCTGACCATGTCGCGCTTGCTTCATACCCTCTCGCGCCCAGCCATGGCGGCGCTGGTCCTGATGGGCCTGGCGTCCGGTGCCTGGGGCCAGCTCAAAGTCGAGGGCACACGCCTCATTTACCCAGGCTCGAACAAGGAAGCAAGCATCAGCGTGGTCAATCGCAGCGACCTCGACACGGTCATGCAAAGCTGGGTCAGCAGTACCGACGAACGCGCCGATGCGCCCTTCGCCATCGTCCAACCGTTGGCATTGATACCGCCCAACGGCCGGCACATGCTGCGTGTGCTGTACGCCGGCAAGGGCCTGCCCGAGGACAGGGAGTCACTGTTCTGGCTGAACATCCTCGAGATCCCGCGCAAACCCGAACAGGCCAATACCCTGCAATTCGCCGTTCGCCAGCGCCTGAAGCTGTTCTACCGCCCCGCCGGCCTGCCAGGCTCGGCCAGCGAGGCGGTCGAGGGCCTGGCATGGCGCGCACGTCAGCCTGGCCTGATCGAAGTCAGCAACCCGAGTGCCTTTCATGTTTCGCTGGTCAACCTCCAGCTCGACAGCCCCGGGCAGTCGCGCCAGCTTGCGGACTACGTCCTCCTGCGCCCGGGGGCATCGTTCACCCTCGAGGCGCCCTCGCCCCTGCCCGCGCAAAGTCGCGTGGCGTTCAGCGAACTCACCGATATCGGCCTGCAGAAGCGCCACCACATCGCGCTGCCGTGAACACACCGCCACAGGATACCCACTCATGAACCTGATCCGGAAACACTTGCTTGGCCTGCTTTTCGTCGCCGCCAGTTGCCCCGCCACCAGCTACGCGCTGTCCTGCAAGCTGGACCCGTCCATGGCGACGGTATTCAAGGAGGCACTGGGCACTGCATTGGCGGTACCGGCCGACGCGCCCGACGGCACGATCATCTGGGAGTCGGCACCACACTCGCTTCCGGTCATCTGCGCCGACGACTATGAAACCGGCATCAAGGAAGATGTCTATTTTTATGTCAACCCGGCCAAAGCCAGTATAGGCAAGGGCATACGGGTCGGGATTCGCTACGGCTCGCAGAAAATCACTCAGACTTCGGGCGCCGTCACCACTGGCTACAACTCGTTTCATGGTTGCGACTGGGCGAACTGTACAGGCTGGTACAAGGCCCGCTTCACCCTGAACTTTACGGTGTTCATCGAAAAGTACGGCGCAACGCCAACCGACGGACAAGCCAGCACGCTCAGCGAATACCGGGTATTCCAGCTGGACGGCGGGTACATGCTCAACCCCAAACCCGACAGCAACCTCAACTATGTCGTCACCGGCATGAACAACATCCGCTTCGTGCCTTGCTCTCCCGAGTTGACCATCTTGCCTTCGGTGGTCAATTTCCGCCGTGCCCTGGCCAGCTCGGCACAGGTCGGCCAGGTCGCCAGCTCGGCCAGTTTCAGCCTCGACCTGACCAGATCCTGCGACACGCCCTACACCGTCAGCGCCCGCTTCACCCCGGTCGCTGGCAGCGCCAGCATCATCGACAAGCTGCTGGTGCCCACCAACAACACCTCTGTCGGCATCGCCCTTACCCAGCAGGACAGTAACCAATCGGTACCTTTCGCCACCTGGTTCAAGCTGGCCGACCTGGCCGCGCCGGGCGTGAGCCACAACCCGTTCCGCGCCGACCTGATCTGGCGTTCGGCGCCCATCCCCGGTCCGTTCGAAGCCACGGCGCTGGTGGACCTGTACTACCAGTAAACCCTCGGCCAGGCGGCCTTTAAGGATCGTCTGATGTCCAGTTGCCAGCGGCCTGCCTAGATTTGCGGGATGCGACTCAAAGCCTACCTGCAACAGATCAACCCCCTGCTCTCCAACCCCGAGGCAGCACGCCGCCTGCTTCGGTTGCTGGCGATCGTGCTATCGGCCGGCATTCTCGGCGCGGCCTACAATTTCCTGTCCTTTACCTTCAACACCGATATCGCTCGGCGCCATGGCGCCATGAGCAGCGCGATCGCCGAGGCCCATACCTTCTTCACCAACCGCGAGGCGCTGCTGGAGAGCCTGAGCCTCGCAGCCGTGCGTCAAACGGCGCCGGGTGTCGACTGGCTGCCCCTGGCACCGGGCGAGGAAGTGCACCTGCAACTGGGCAGCCAGCCGGGCAAACGCTGGAGCCTGTGGCTGACCCAGCGCATGTGTGCCTACCTAGAGGCCCGGCGGGTCAACCTGCTGTATGTCGACACAGCGGCTCAGGCCCCCATGCGCTGGTTGTACAACGCTGACGCCCAGGCCTCGCTGCCTTCGCCCGCCCTGCTTGAGCAGTTGCGCGCTTCGGAACTGCGGGCCACGGCCCCTCGGGAACTATGGCTGGCCGACCAGGGCGCCCAAGGTTCGCGCCTGTTCATCTTCCTGCGCCTGGACGCACGCGACCCGGACTCTGGCTGGCTAGGCCTGGAAATCGACAGCCAGGCAGTGTCGCCGTCGCTCGAGGATGCCAGCGCGGGTAAATTCATGATGTTCAATGCCGACGGCATGCTGGTGTTCACCAACACCCCAGGCCCGACGCTGGACCGTTCGCTGCACCATCCCGTGGGTAACAACTTCTTCGGCTTCGCCGGCCAGGGGCTCTTGCCAGAGTACCTGGTCATCAGCAAACCTTTGATGTCTTCGGACTGGCAACTGGTCTACGCGATCGACCTGTCCGCGATCCTTGCCGGTCTGTGGCAGCAACTGCTCGGTGCCCTGCTGTTCTGCGTGCTCAGCATCACCTTGATACGGGTGTTGATCCAGCGGTTCGACCAACGCTTGTTCACCCCCACGGTCGAACGCATCCGTGCACTGGTGGAAAGCGAGATATTCAGCCGTGACGTCATCGAAACCGCCCCCGTCGCCCTGTGCGTGTTGCGCCGTAGCGATGGCCAGGTGGTGCTGGAGAACCACCTGGCCCAGCAGTGGCTGGGCCAGGACTCGGCACGCGGCGCGCGCAGCGCGCAATGGATCGAGCAGGCTTTCGAGCGACACGAAGGCCAGTGCAGCGACTATTTCGAGAGCGCCGAAGGGCGCCACCTGTACCTGAGCTGCTCGCCAACCCGCTACAAGGGCGAGCCGGTGCTGCTTTGCGCGTTCAGCGATATCAGCGCACGCAAGCAGATCGAGGCCGCGCTGGAGGACGCCCGGCGCGCGGCCGACACCGCCAACGAAGCAAAGACCCAGTTCCTGGCGACCATGAGCCACGAAATCCGCACACCGTTGTACGGCGTGTTGGGTACCCTGGAGCTGCTGTCGCGCACCGTGCTCGACGCCCAGCAACGCGATTACCTGCGGGCAATCGAAGGCTCCTCGTCAACCTTGCTGCAGTTGATCTGCGACGTGCTGGACGTGTCCAAGATCGAGGCCGGTCAGCTGGCCCTCGAACTCAGCGAGTTCAGTGCCCCGGACCTGGTCCGCGAGGTGGTCCAGGGCTACAGCGCGGCAGCCAGGAGCAAGGGGCTACAGCTCTACAGCTGCCTGGACCCACGCCTGCCGGAACACCTGATCGGCGACGTCAACCGGATCCGCCAGATCCTCAACAACCTGCTGAGCAATGCGGTCAAGTTCACCGATTGCGGCCGCGTGGTGCTGCGGGCCAGGCTGCTCAACCGCGACGGCGAACGCTCCTGCCTGTTGTGGCAGGTCTCGGACACGGGCAAGGGCATCGCTGAACAGGACCAGCCGTTCATCTTCGACCCGTTCTACCAGACCGAAGGCCATAGCCAGGTCATTCCCGGCACCGGGCTCGGCCTGCCGATCTGCCAGCGCCTGACGCAATTGATGAACGGCCAGCTGCGCCTGGTCAGCGAGCTGGGCCTGGGCAGCAGCTTCAGCCTGACCCTACCCCTGGAAGTGGCGTCAGGCCGCGCCAGCGCCCCGTTCAACCTGCTAGGCGAACGCATTCACGTGGTATCGCCCGTACACGAACTGGCTGAAGCCATCAGTGGTTGGCTCTGCCGCTGGGGGGCGCGTGCGCAGGTCGGCGCGCCGGCGCCAGCCAGCGCCCTGCCCGGCGAACTGCTGGTCGAGCTGCATCCCGGCAATGTCGAACGCTGGCTGGTCGCCGAATGGCCTGGCCCGCGAATCCTGGCCAGCGCCCAGGACTGCTGGGAGGCGCGGCACGAGGCCGGTCACTGGCAGGTCAACCTCAACGACCTGGGCGCCCTGCACCATGCTGTCGGCCAGGCCCAGGGCCTGCGCCGTCCCAGGGACCCCGCCGCGCCGGCCCCCTTGACCGAGCCGCTCGGGCTGCACGTGCTGGTTGCCGAGGACAACGTCATCAACCAGTTGATCCTGCGAGACCAGCTCGAGGAGCTCGGCTGCAGCGTGACCTTGGTCAGCGATGGCGAGCAGGCCTTGCAAACCTGGCAGCGCGAGCATTTCGACCTGCTGCTGACCGACGTCAACATGCCCGGCACGAATGGCTACGAACTGACCCGGGCCCTGCGCCGGTTGGGCTGCACCCGCCCCATCGTCGGCGCCACTGCCAATGCTCTGCGCGGCGAGGAAGAACTGTGCCTGGCCGCCGGCATGGATCGCTGCCTGATCAAGCCCTTCAACCTGCAAGTCCTGTTCAACTGCCTGGCCCCGTATCGAGGTAGCCCTTGAAGACCTTTAACATCCTGATCGTCGAAGACCACCCCTTCCAGCATATGTACCTGCAACACTTGTTCAGCGAGCTTGGCAGCTTCAACCTGGAAGCAGCCCGGGATGGCCAGGAAGCGCTGGAGCGCCTGCGCCAGCGTGACTTCGACCTGGTGCTGACCGACCTGCTGATGCCCGGCATGGACGGTGTGCAATTCATCCAGCACCTTGCCGGCCTGCGCCACAAGCCAGGCCTGGCGATCATGAGCGTGGCCTCGCGGCGCATGCTCATGGCGGCGAGCCTGGTGGCCAAGAACCTCGGCGTGGACGTGCTCGGGCTGATCTCCAAGCCGGTCGAACCCGCCGCGCTGCGCAGCCTGATCGACCAATTGCAGTTGCACCATCAGGCACCGGCCCAGGCGGTACCGTCCACGCCCGAGTTCGATCGCCAGACCTTGGTCGATGCCTTGAACAACCGAGCTTTTCAGGCCTGGTTCCAACCCAAGAAGTCCTTGCACAATGGTCGCATCGTCGCGGCCGAGGCCTTGGTGCGCTGGATGCACCCGGAGCAAGGGGTGTTGCTGCCAGGCACCTTCCTGCCAACGATCAATGCCTTTGGCCTGGAGGAAAGGCTGCTGTGGGTGATGCTCAAGCAAGCCATGGATGCCCAGGCGCGCTGGCGCGAACGGGGCTATGACATCCCGGTTTCGATCAACCTGCCGACCCACCTGCTGAACAGCCATGACCTGGCCGACCGGCTGCTGGAATTCGTCCTGCACCACCAAGGCGTGCCCGGCAAGCTGTGCTTCGAGCTGATGGAATGCTCCATTCCCGAAGAGCTGAGCAACTTCTATGCAGGCGCCTGCCGCTTGCGCATGAAAGGTTTCGGCCTGTCCCAGGACGACTTCGGCAAAGGCTACAGCTCGTACATGAGCCTGGTCTCGACGCCCTTCACCGAACTGAAGATAGACCGGGCGCTGGTGCAGCGTTGCGATGAAAGCGAGAGCCTGGCCTCGGCCTTGGCCAGCATCGTTGCCCTGGGTCGCAAGCTCGGGCTCACCGTGGTCGCCGAAGGGGTCGAGACGCCTCAGGAGCTCGAAATGCTGCGCAAGGTCGACTGCAACCAGGTGCAGGGCTTTTTGATCTCCCATGCCGTGTCGGCGGAACAGTTCCAGCGCCTGCTGCACAACGACGGTCCCCCGTCAGCCTACTGACCGGCTGTAACTCACAGCGCCGGCCGGGCATCAAAGGTAATATTCGTTGGGTATCGATGCCCCCACGCCCTTGCGGATCCTTGCATGAAACAGTACAACGCCCTGCTGGAAAACCTGGCCCGCAGCTCTCTGCGCCTGAACAAAGGCATGACCGTCCTGCTGGGCCTGGCGCTGCTGCTGGCCGGCTTCAGTCTCTGGTCGCTCGAGCGCCTGATCGACGAACACAGCGACACGGTCAGCATCCATTTCGCCCGGCTGATGGAGAATGTCCAAGAGCAGGAAACCTTCCTCGAGGCACTCGTGCAACGCAGCGCCAAGGGGGAGCTGCTCGACTACCCACGTGCGCTCGAGCCGGCGCTGGCACCCATGCCCGAGGAAGGGCCGGACATCTACAAGGGCCAGATCTTTCCATTTTCCATGCCGTTCAGCCTCAAATTCGACCCACGCAACCTGGCTGACCGCGAAGTATCGGACATCTTCACCCTGGGGGCGAACCTGGCCAGCTTCTACAGCATGTTCTGGTCGGCCTCTCCGTACCGTTCGCCACAGGTGTTCCTGTTCTCGCCGGATGCCCGTTACGACATCACGGTTCCCGCCGCAGGACGCGGGCGGGGCAAGCTGGAGAATGAACCGTTCATCGATGTGATCAGGCAGGTCATTGCGCGCCAGCCTCAGGACAAGGACTGGGGCCCAGGCAGCAGGATCGTCTGGCGCAGCTATGTCGAGCAGCCGGACCAGGCCTCCCCGCCACGCGTGCTGGCCTACGCCAACGTCCCCCTGCGCTCGGGCAAGGCAGAGGGCCAAGCCACGCAAGTTGCATCGCTGGTGGACCTGGCCCAGATCGATGATTTCGAACGCATCATGGACTGGACCGTGTATGACCACTTTAACCTCATCACCCCATCCGGCGAGGTGCTGATCGGCGCGCCCGCGTCCCTGAAGGGGGTGCATGAAGGTCTCAACATCAAGCCCGAAGGCCTGGTGTTCCGACTCCACGAACAGGCCAACGGTGGCTGGAGTGCGATCTACACCGTGACCTACCGGCACTTCTTCCGTTACGCGTTCTGGTCGCTGGCCGGCATCGCCGCCACGTTCCTGGTCCTCATCGGGCTGGGCCGGGTGGTCATCCGTTGGTATCAGCGCCAGGTCATCCTGCCTGCGCGCGCGGCTCACGAGATCATCACCGAGAGCGAGGCCTTCAGCCGGGTGGTCATCGACACCGCCCCGACCGGCCTGTGCGTGGTCCGCAGCGCCGACAACGAGGTGCTGCTGGAGAACCAGCGGGCGCAGCAATGGCAGGGCACCCGCGAGCTGGTCAGCACCCTCGCCTCGGCAGTGGGCAGCACCCGCAGTGGCGAGCACTATCTGCAGGTCGAAGGCCGCCACCTGCAGGTCGGTTTCGTATCCACCCGCTACCACGGCGAAGACGTGCGCCTTTACGCATTCAACGACGTCACCCGCCATGTCGAGGACGCCCAGGCGCTCGACGAAGCCCGGCGCGCCGCCGACGCCGCCAACAACGCCAAGACCCTGTTCCTGGCCACCATGAGCCACGAGATCCGCACCCCACTGTACGGCGTGCTGGGCACCCTCGAGCTGCTCGGCCTGACGCACCTGGATGCACGCCAGCAAGGCTACCTGCACACTATCCAGCGCTCCTCGGCAACCCTGTTCCAGCTGATCAGTGACGTGCTCGACGTGACCAAGATCGAATCCGGGCAGATGGCGCTCGAACCCGTGCCGTTCTGCCCGCTGGACATGCTCGAAGACACCGTGCGCACCTATCGCGCCTTCGCCGAGCGCAAGGGCCTGTTGCTCTATGCCTGCCATGACGCCCGCCTGCCGGCGCAGGTGGTGGGCGATCCGATACGCATCCGCCAGATCCTCAACAACCTGCTGAGCAACGCCATCAAGTTCACGGACACCGGCCGGGTGGTACTGCGCACCCGCGTGCTGGCGCTCGACGACACCCACGTGCGCCTGCAATGGCAGGTTGCCGATAGCGGCATTGGCATTTCCCAGGCGCAGCAGGCCAGGCTCTTCGAGCTGTTCTACCAGGTCGCCGACGCCTCCAGCGAGGGCGGTGCGGGCCTCGGCCTGCCGATCTGCGGCTGGCTGGCCGACATGATGGGTGGCCAGATCAAGGTGGTCAGTGAGCCGGGCCTGGGCAGCAGCTTTTCCCTCAACATCAGCCTGCCACTGGCCCAGGGGGAGCTGAGCGACTGCCCAAGCGTAGTGCCCGACCCGACCCCGGTGTATGTGCGTGCGCCGATACCGGAGCTTGCCCAGCATGGCGTTGACTGGCTGCAGCGTCTGGGTATCGCCGCGACCCTGACGATTCCCCCCCTGGAGAAGGACAACCACCAGGCCCTGCTGGTAGACCTGCTCGACTGCCCGGACGCTGCCACCTGGCATGGCCAGCGGATCTGCGCCAGCAGCGACGGCCCTGCCCCCGGCGCGTTCATCGACGGCTGCTGGCGGGTGGATCTGCATGACGTGCGGGCCATCGCCCAGCTCATCGCGGTCGTGCGCCAGGGCGGGTCGCCCGCTGACCAGAACACCGCGCAACAGCAACGCGCCGCTCTGCGCCTGCATATCCTGGTGGCCGAGGACAATCCGATCAACCAGGCGATCCTGCAGGAGCAACTCGAGGCGCTGGGCTGTACCACGGTGGTCGCGGCCAACGGCGAACAGGCCATGCAACGCTGGCAGCCAGGCCTGTTCGACCTGGTCCTGACCGACGTAAACATGCCGTTGATGAATGGCTACGAACTGGCCAGGACCCTGCGCCAGCACGACGCCCGGTTGCCGATCATCGGCGTCACCGCCAATGCACTGCGAGAAGAAGGCCAGCGCTGCCTCGAGGTGGGCATGAATGCCTGGATGGTAAAACCGTTGAGCCTGCAGGCGTTGCGCAGCCATTTGGTCCGTCTGTGTCGGCCAGCACTGGCCGAAGCGCCCAGCCGTGCGCAAGCGGACAGCCTCAACGCCTCCCCCTCCCCTGCAGCCACCGATACCGTGCAAGTGTCCGACGCCATGCGCGCGCTGTTCATCACCACCCTGCGCGAGGATATGCAGCAGTTGCGCCTGGCCCTTGAGCAAGGCGACCAGCGGCGCCTTGGCGAGCGCCTGCACAGCATCGCCGGCGCCCTGGGCGCGGTACAGGCCCGGTCCCTGGCCGAGCAGTGCTGTGCACTGGAGTCCGCGCTGGCGGAGTCGCCGCTCGACGCGGCCCTGGCCGATAAGCTGGGGGGGGTGCTGGACAGGCTGTCAGCAATACTCGATGCCCTCGCATAGAATCAACTTCAGCGCTGATAGCGCATGGAAACAACCCTCCCATCCGCACCGGCTAACGGGTCGTCTTTTATGGAAAAACTCAAGGTCATCATCGCCGACGATCACCCCATCGTGCTGCTCGGCGTCCGGGAACTGGTCGAACGCGACCCACGCTTTAGCGTGGTCGGCGAAGCCGTCTGTTCGCAAGGGCTGATCGAACTGCTCGAACGCCAACCCGTGGACATGGTCATCTCCGACTACAACATGCCGGCAGACTCACCCTACGGTGACGGCCTGAAACTGATCGACTACCTCAAACGTCACTATCCCGCCGTCCGCATCCTCGTGCTGACGATGATTTCCAACCCGCTGATCCTGACACGGCTGCAGGAACTGGGCGTGGACGGCGTGATCCAGAAGAGCCAGTTGCATGGCGAAATCGAAAAGGCCCTCAATGCCGTCGCCCGCAACAGCACCTACCGGGCGCCGGCACCGGCAAGGCAATCGGTGATCGCCTGTAACACCGCCATCGATCAAAGGGTGGAAAACCTGTCACCCAAGGAATTCGAAATACTGCGCCTGTTTGTTGCCGGACAAAGTGTCAGTGAGATCGCCCGCAGCCAACATCGAAGTACCAAGACCATTAGTGCACAGAAAGTTTCCGCGATGCGCAAACTTGAAGTGAACAGCGATCAGGAATTGTTGGCCTATTGCCTGGCGAGTCATATCTTTAATTAACTAGCGAGCGTCATTGTTCCACCATTAAGATTCGTCTGATGGGCCAGAGAAACCACCTGACTTATTGTGAGCGTGCATTAAGTTGCAGCACTTACTCACTCTCATGTGGACATCAATATGAATAAATTCTCCCTGGCCGCCCTGACCCTCTCGCTCCTGACCGCTTCGGCAGGCGCACTGGCCGTCGAGGCCACCGGGCCAGTCAACGGCGGCAGCGGCAAGATTTCCTTCACTGGCGTGATCAACAATGACGCCTGCTCGGTCGATGGCGCCAACGCCGACCGCGTGATCGCCGTAGACATGGGCAGCGTCTCGATCAAGGACATGGGCACCGCCGAAAACCCGACGGCTGGCCGCGTGACCGGCAAGGACTTCAACCTCAACGTCAACTGCAACCTCGGCACCAAGGTGGCGATGATCTTCGATGCCAACAGCGGCGGCTCGGGCCTGGTGACCGGCAAGAAGGTCCTGGCCCTGACCAAAGGCACCGGCACTGCTGCCAACGTTGGCATTGCCCTGCTCGACCCTAATGGCAACCTGATCGACCTGAGCTCGGCCGCCACCGCCAAGATCCAGAGCGATGTACACGGCACTGGCGCCGAGGGCGGCGACGCTACCCTGAGCTTCTCTGCGGCGTACGTGACCACTGGCGCCGCCGGCACTGCCACCGCCGGTCGTGGTGACGCCACCCTGCCATTCATCCTGCAGTACGAGTAATCACTTCGGCGCTGCTCCCTGCGCGAGGCTGAACAGCCTCGCCACTTCTTCGCCCCCGCAAGGTACCCAACCATGTTGCGTCGTTCTCTGTATCCCGTTCTCGGGTTGCTGGGCATGCTCGTCGCCGCCCAGGCAACTGCCAGCATCTCCCTGAGCGCTACGCGCGTCGTGTTCGACGGTGCGCACAAAGAAGCCAATGTCATCGTGCGCAATGGCAACCAGGAAGTCCTGGTGCAGTCCTGGGTGGATGCCGGCGACAGCGCGCAGGCGCCGTTCGCCATTACTCCACCGTTGGCCAGGGTATTGCCCAAGCAGGAACAACTGCTGCGCATTCTCTATGAAGGCCAGGGCCTGCCGACCGATCGCGAGTCGGTGGTCTGGCTCAATGTCCAGGAAATTCCGCAAGCCAGTACCAAGGCCAATACCTTGCAGTTGGCGGTGCGCCAACGTATCAAGATTTTCTTCCGCCCGGCCAACTTGCCCGGCAACGCCCTGCTGGCGCCCGAACAACTGGTCTGGCAATTGACCCGGCGCGCCGGGAATCCACAACTGACCGTGAACAACCCCAGCCTGTATCACGTGTCGATGGCCGATATCGAACTTAAGAGCGGGAAACAAACCGTGCTCAGCGCCGATTCGACCATGATCGCCCCTGGCGAACAAAAAACATTCACCTCGGTATTTTCCCAGGTAGACGGACCGTTGACGCTGACGTTCAAGAGCATCAACGACTATGGCGCCCAACATGGATATTTCTTGCGTTTGAACACTGCCCAGCCGGGTAGCGCCAAGCCTGCCGAACCCGCCATCACCTTGTGAAATCGTAGCCCCCACCTTGTGCCCTGGTCGCGTGCGGCCTCCCCGTGCCCCGCCCGTGCCGCGATATGAAATAGGTTTCTGGTATGTCTCTGTCCATCGCCCCCCACCCTGTCGAGGGAGCCGATGCAGGCGCGCACGCGTTCAGTGGCGGCACGCTTCGTCCGGCCTGGAAGCTCAACGCCCTGTCATTGGTCATCTGCACCGCACTGCCCGGCCTTGCAACGGCGCAGGACGCCGCCCACCTGCAGGGCTTCAACACCACCTTTCTGCAGGGCGCGCAATCGGCGGTCGACCTGCAACTGCTGCTGTCGGCCAACAGCGTGCTGCCGGGCAACTACCGGGTAGACCTGTACAGCAACGACGTGCTGGTAGGCCGGCGTGACATCGAATTCAACCGCCACCCACAGACTGGGCGGGTGGAACCCTGCCTGACCCTGGAACTGCTCGAGCAACTGGGTATCGACATGGACAAGCTCAAGGCACAGGGGCGCCTGGATACCGCCCTGGCCTGCCACGACCTGGCCGCACTGATCGACCAGGCCAGCCTGAGCTACGACTCGGGTCACCTGCGCCTGTCCGCCAGCATCCCGCAGGTCGCCATGAAACGCGGCCTGCGCGGCTACGTCGACCCGCAACTGTGGGACGCAGGGGTGTCTGCTGCGTTCGTGAACTATCAGTTCAACACCAGCCGCAGCGCCGGCGATGCCGAGACCCGCATCGCCAACAACCTGAGCCTGCGCAACGGCATCAACCTGGGCAGCTGGCGCTTGCGCAACGAGTCGAACTTCAGCAGCGGCACCGGGCAGCCGGACACTTTCAAAAGCAACCGCAGCTATATGCAGCACGACGTGACCGCGCTCAAAGGCCAGTTCAGCGCCGGTGACATTTTCAGCGACACCGACCTGTTCGACAGCGTGCGCTACCGGGGCCTGAAGCTGGCTTCGGACGAAGGCATGCGCGCCGACAGCGAGCGCGGCTACGCACCTGTGGTGCGTGGCGTGGCGCAGACCAGCGCCAGGGTCGAGATTCGCCAGAACAACTACGTGCTCTACACCGCCAACGTGCCGCCCGGCCCGTTCGAGATCAGCGACATCTACCCCAGCGGCTCCAATGGCGACCTGGAAGTCACCATCATCGAGGCCGACGGCCGTCGGCGGGTCACCGTGCAGGCCTTCTCCAGCCTGCCGCTCATGGTCCGTGGCGGTCAGGTCAAGTACAGCCTGTCCGCTGGACGCTACAACAGCAACACGGAGGGCCTGGCCACGCCGCAGATGCTCAGTACGACGCTGGCTTACGGTCTGACCAACAACGTGACCGGCGTCGTTGGCCTGCAAGCCACGCAAGACTATAAGGCAATGGCCGTGGGCAGCGGCCTGAACACACTGCTGGGCGCCTTCTCGCTCGATGTCACCCACTCCTCGAGCAAGGCCCAGGGCCAGACCACCCAGGGCAACAGCTTGCGGGCGCTATACGCCAAGACGTTCACCGGCACCGACACCAACTTTACCCTCGCGGCCTACCGCTATTCCACCGAGGGCTTCCGTACCCTCACCCAGCATGTCGAGGACCTGAACGCCAACGCGATCAAGCGCAGTGGCAACTCCAAGACCCGCACCGACCTGACCATCAACCAGAGCCTGGGCCGCAACCGCGCGTTCGGCAGCCTGTACCTGACGGCCACCGACCAGCGCTACTGGAACCGCGGCGGTTCGCAGAGCCTGACCGCCGGATACAGCAACAACTGGGGCGAGATCTCCTACAACCTGGACGTCAGCCGCACCAAGGAGCTGGGGAACTCAGGCCCTTCGGGGCAAGATACCCAGCTCAACCTGTCGGTATCGTTCCCACTCGGCAGCCGGGCCCGCGCACCGCGGGCGTTCGTCACCACCAGCACACAGAAAGGCAACGACACCACCCAGGCCGGCATCAACGGCTACCTGTCGGAAACCAGCGACACCTTCTACTCGATCCAGGGCGGCCACAGCCGCACCAGCGGCAGCTCGGCATCGGCCAACCTGAACACCCGCACTTCGGTCGCCGACATCAGCCTGGGCTATAGCCAGGGGCGCGGCTACGACTCGCAGAACCTGAACATTGCCGGCGCCGTGGTCGCCCACCAGGGCGGCATCAACCTCGGCCAGTCGCTCAGCGAGACCTTCGCCCTGGCCGAAGTACCGGGTGTGAAGGGCGCAAAGATCAGCAGCTATAGCGGTGTGGAGACCGGGCGCAATGGCTATGCGGTGATCCCCAACGCCCAGCCCTATCGGGTCAACTGGATCAGCCTGGACACCAGTGACCTGGGGGGCGACATCGAGATCGACAACGCCACCCAGCAACTGGTGCCTCGCCGCGGCGCCGTTGTGCTTGCCCGCTATACCGGCAAGAGCGGGCGTCGGGTGCAGTTCGAGCTGTTCGACGAGCGCGGTCAACTTATACCGTTCGGGGCCTCGGTCGAGGACGCCGCGGGCCAGCAACTGGCAATTTCCGACCCCAGCGGCAAGGCATTGTTACTCCTGGAACAGGACCAGGGCAGCCTGACCATCAAGTGGGGTGAGCGCCAGTGTGCGGCACCTTACAACCTTCCGGAACGGGACAAGGCAGTTAACTATGAACGTCAGCGCCTGGCTTGCCGGCCGTGACACCCGCTCTTGTCTGCAGAGAATGCTCATAAGCGCCCGGTAGCTTTGGTATGATCAAACGCGACTCTGCAAGAAGGCAGCGCAACAAGGATTCCGATGCTGATGAATAAGGCCGCACCATGTCCTTGATTTCCTGCATGGCCACTCCATTTTTAGCGAATACCCACGCTTGATGCGAAAACTCCTGGCAAGCGCCCTGGCGCTGGTGATGATCGCCGCCCTCTGCGGCTATGGCTTCTGGACCCAACAGCGCCCGGAAGGCCACTATCTGTCCGACCTGCGCATCGAACTGGCGCTTAACCATGGCGTCCCGGGCGAGCACGGCAACCTGCTCGGTGTCGAACCACTGCTGTACCCGGGCGACTATCAGAACTTGCAACGCCTGCACCGCAAGCTCTCAGCCTATCTGGAGCAAGCCCGCGACCAAGGCCTGGTGAACCCGCGCACGGTGGTGGTGCTGCCGGAACACATCGGTACCTGGCTGTGGGCGCGCGGAGAGAAGAACGAGCTGTATCAAGTCACCCAGAGCCACGAAGCCCAACAATGGCTGGAACTGAGCAACCCACTGCGCTATGGCCTCGCGGTTCTTGGCGCTGACGGCGACGACTGGCGCGCCGATGCGCACTTGCGCATGAAGGCCGAGCAGATGGCCGCAGATTACCAGCAGCTGTTCGGCGGCCTGGCCAAGGAATTTGGCGTGACCTTGGTGGCCGGTTCGATCGTGCTGCCCGAACCTTATGTGAAACAAGGCGTACTGCATACCGGCCGTGGCCCGCTGTTCAACAGCAGTGTGGTGTTTGCCGGAGACGGCTCGCTACTGGGGCAGCCCCAGCGCCAGCAATATCCCGACAGTGAAATGCGCCGCTACGTCCACCACGGCCGCCAGCACCCGCTGCAGGTCGTGCAGACCCCGGCCGGGCGCCTGGGGATACTGGTGGGCAGTGACAGCTGGTACCCGGAAAACCACCAGCAACTGACTGAACAAGCCGTACAACTGGTCGCCAACCCGGCGTTTCTCAGTGGCAAGGGCAGCTGGCAAGCACCCTGGCGGGGAAATCGCCATCAGGATGCCAGCGCCGGGCTAGCCTTGCAGCGCGGCGAAGTCAGTGAACAGACGGCTTGGCAACGCCTGACCGAAGTGGCCGGAACCGGCATCAGCAGCATGAGCGTGTTCATGCGCGGGCAGTTCTGGGAACAGGGCAGCGATGGCCAGGGCTTTGCCCGCCAGTCGGGAGCTTTGCTCGCCGGCCCCCCCAGCCCAGGCGCCCGCCTGTTGAATGTGTGGTTGTAAGCACGTGGCCCGCCCCCGCGTGCGCCTGGGCGAACTGTCGGTTGGTTTTGTCCAGCCTTTGAGCGAAGCTCTACGCGAGCTGGGCCACGACCCTGAGCCATTGCTGCGCCGCTACGGCCTGGACGCGACACGCCTGGGCGAAGCCGGCGCACGCCTGTCCATACCCCGCTACATGCACCTGGGCCACGCAGCCATCGAAATGAGCGGTGAGGCCGCTTTAGGTCTGCGTATGGGGCGCCTGAGCCGGCTGGCGCATACGGGCCTGGCCGGGGTCACTGCGGCCCAGGCCCCCACCCTGGGTGAGGCCGCGCGTACCCTGCTGCGTTTCGAGCCGCTTTATGCGGCCAACTACCGCGGCCATTCCAGCTTTGAGGAAGATGCCCAAGGCGCCTGGCTGCGCTTCTACTCCATCAGCCCGTATAACGACTACAACCGCTTTGTGGTCGACTCACTGCTGGCCGGCTGGCTGGCCCAGTTGGCCGACCTTGCCGGCACCCCGGTGCAAGCCGAACGCCTGGAGATCGAGTTTGCCGCTCCCTCCTATGCCGCCCGCTACCAAACGCTCTGCAGCACGCCTGTGCAATTCGCCGCCGACGGCAATCAGCTGCGTCTGAGCCGCGCCACCTTGCAACTGCCCAACCCCGGGCATTGCCCGAGTACCTGGCAGCACCTGTTGCAGTTGTGCGAAGCAGAGCTGCTGCAGCGCACGCGGGTGCGCAGCCTGGGTGAGCGCATCACCCACCTGCTGGGCCCGCTGCTCAATGGCGGCCGTGAACCGGACCTGGAAGAAGTGGCGCTGCACTTGCAACTACCAAGCTGGACCTTGCGCCGCAAGCTCGCCGAGGAAGGCACGCGCTTTCGCGACCTGCTCAACGAAACCCGACGCGACCTGGCCGAAACCTACATCCGTGACACGGCGCTGGCCTTTGGCGAGATTGCCTATTTGTTGGGGTTTGCTTCGGCCGAGGCCTTCCAGCGCGCATTCAAGCGCTGGACGGGCCTCACGCCGGGGGAGTTCCGCCGCAGCCAGCGGCAGCCGAGCTAGAGTTCGGTGGCGTCGTCGGCCGGTTCCGGGGTGTCCAGTTCGTAAGCCTGGGTTTCGAGAAGTTCTTCCTGGTATTCATCCATTGCCCTGCGTCCTCTTTGCTCATTTTGCCTTTGTAGGTATCGCCTTCAGCCTAAGCAGGTGGGATGAAGGGATGATGACAAGCTTATGAGTGGTAAACGTAGCAGGTGTTCAGAAAGTTATCGCGGGGCGTCTGTAACAAGGGGTGTGGACGGTGGGCGACGACCGCAAGGCAAGCACAAGGCTGCTCAGGCGATCGCCACAGGGTTCGCGTTACAGGCTAGCAATCAAAGGGCGGGAGACGCAGGCTCGGCCGGCTGCGCATCCTGCTGCACTTGAATCGGCGCAGCCTCCACCGGTGGAGCCACCGGCTGCGAACCCTGGCTGTCATCCACCACCGGCGCCGCTGCCGCCTCGCTGGCCGGGGCCACCCCTGCAGGTGCAGGCGTTGCTTCAACCAAAGGTGCAGGTGCAGGTGTCGCTTCAACCAACGGTGCAGGTGCAGGCGTCGCTTCAACCAAAGGTGCAGCTGCCGGGGCCGGCGCCACCGGGTTCGCCGCAGCCTGCTCCGGAAGCCCAAGATCAACCGCCGGTTTTTCAACCTTCGGCACTGGCTCTTCCACCTTGGCCTTGCTCACTTTTTTCGGCTTGGGCAGGTAGCTCTCCACCAGGGCGAAATAGCGGTCATAGAACTGCGCCGCGGTCACCGTCTCGCTGGCGACCTTGACCAGCGAGTCGTCACTGGAGCCGATAGGCATCGACACCGAACCCAGCACCCCCACGCCCAGGCTGGCGGAGGTGTTGGACTTTTTCAGTGCATAGCGGTCCTGCAGGGCGTTGGCGAACATGGTCGAGTGCTGGTCGTCGCTCACGTCTGGTGCACAGGTGACATTGAAGCTGATCTGCAGGTGGTTCTCGCTGTTTTGCTGAAAGCTCTTGTTACCCGCCACCTGGTTGGCGCCGCTGCTGGTGATGATGTACCCCTGGCTAAGCAAAGCACGCCGGGCGGCCTCGCAAGAGCCGGCATCGCTCACCGGAAAGCTGCGCGAGAAGGTACCCGAGTCATCGAAATTCTCGTGCTCGTAGACGGCCGCTTTTTTCGAGGAACAACCGGTCACGCCCGCCAGCACCAGGGCCAGCCCGAGCGCACCAAAGACGGAAGATCTGGTCATTGCGAATTCCGGGTATGTCGGGAAAGTGCCTATTGTGCAACACAGCAGGCAGGCACAGGAACCGCTGGTCGGTGAAGAATCTGTCAGGCTGGTGTAAATCTGGGTAAAGGCAGGCACTTGCCAGGCGCACCAACGAAAAAAGCGACCCGAAGGTCGCTTTAACGTTGCTTCAAGGCGTTCATGGGGCCTTGAAGCGAAGATGGCGCAGCGGACGGGACTCGAACCCGCGACCCCCGGCGTGACAGGCCGGTATTCTAACCGACTGAACTACCGCTG
>NZ_JAUHUI010000037.1:0-57868 GCF_030418155.1 Pseudomonas sp. 2,4-D | reverse complement strand
CGCAAGGCCTGCGTTCGGCCTCCTGAAGTCGCGAAGATCAAGATCAAGATCAAGATCAAGATCAAGATCAAGATCAAGATCAAGATCAAGAGCGCTGGGTTTGAAAGCCGTGCTTGGACCGCGTCGCGCTATGCGCGACAATAGCGATCATTTTCGGAGCCCCCCATGACCGATTTCACCCCCGACGCCATCCTCGATGCCACCGGCCTGAACTGCCCGGAACCCGTGATGATGCTGCACCAGCACGTACGCAACCTGGCCGCTGGCGGCCTGCTCAAGGTCATCGCCACCGACCCGTCGACCCGCCGCGACATCCCCAAGTTCTGCAACTTCCTCGGCCACGAGCTGCTGCAGCAGCAAGAGGACGCCGGCACTTTCCTGTACTGGATCCGCAAGAAAGCCGACTGAATCGCTCTGGAACACGCCCGGCGTTGCGCCTACACTGCGCTCCCCAGACAGGAGAGCGCCATGCTGATAGTTGCCGACGAGAACATCCCGCTGCTCGATGCCTTCTTCCAGGGTTTCGGTGAAATTCGCCGCTACCCTGGCCGAAGCCTCGATGCTGCCAGCGTCAAGGATGCCGATATCCTGCTGGTGCGCTCCGTGACCAAGGTCGACCGTCAGCTGCTCGAAGGCAGCCGTGTACGCTTTGTCGGCACTTGCACCATCGGCACTGATCACCTGGACCTGGATTACTTTGCAGAAGCTGGCATCCGCTGGAGCAGCGCACCTGGCTGCAATGCCCGCGGCGTGGTCGATTACGTGCTGGGCAGCCTGCTGACCCTGGCCGAACTGGATGGCGTGGCATTGCCTGAACGCGTGTATGGCGTAGTGGGCGCGGGTGAAGTGGGTGGCCGCCTCGTGCGGGTGCTGCATGGCCTGGGCTGGAAGGTGCTGGTGTGCGACCCGTTGCGTCAGGCCGCCGAGGGCGGCGACTACGTCAGCCTCGAAACCATCCTGCAGCAGTGCGATGTGATCAGCTTGCATACCCCGTTGCAACGCGGCGGCCAGCACCCGACCTGGCACCTGCTGGGGCAGGCGCAGCTGGCACAGTTGCGCCCGGGCGCCTGGCTGTTAAACGCCAGCCGTGGCCCGGTAGTGGACAACGTGGCCCTGCGCGAGCTGCTGCTGGACCGTGAAGACGTGCACGCGGTGCTGGATGTGTGGGAAGGGGAGCCGCAGGTCGACCTGACGTTGGCCGACCTGTGCACCCTCGCTACGCCGCACATTGCCGGCTATAGCCTCGATGGCCGCCAACGTGGCACGGCGCAGATCTACCAAGCGCTTTGCCGCTTCCTCGGTGTGAACGAGCAGGTGCGACTGGCCGAGCTGCTGCCCAAACCACCGCTGGCGCAGATCGAGCTGGATGCCAGCACCGACCTGTCATGGGCCATGGCCACCCTGTGTCGCGCCGTGTATGACCCGCGCCGTGATGATGCCGATTTCCGCCGTAGCCTGAGCGATGATCCGCAGCAACAGCGAGCGGCGTTCGACCAGTTGCGCAAGCAATACCCACCTAGGCGCGAGATCGAGGGGCTGGCAGTGCGCTTGCACGGGGAGGCGCCGCAGTTGGCACAGTTGGTCAGTGCCTTGGGTGGGGTGTTGGTCTAAGCAAGCCTTGTCTTGATCTTGCAGGTAGGTGCGGTTGCCCGTTGGGGCGGCCAAGCCCACTGGCTGGGCAGATAAAAACCCGGCGCAAGCGCCGGGTTGCAAAGAATTCGCCGATCAACCTTTGCGTACGCGCTCGACACGGCTTTCTTCCAGGGCCTTGCAGGCCTGCTGGATCATCTGCTCGGTGATCGGCACTTCGCGCCCCTTGGCGTCGATGATCGAACCGCATACTTGCTGTTGCGGGGAGGTCTGGGGCTTCTGGTTATCACTGCCATGCTGCAAGCTCATGCACTGTCTCCTCTTCAGGTTCAAGCTCAGGGTAGCCCTGCGCCGTGACTGGCCTGTGACAGCTTCCGGGTCACGGCAGCAACAGTCCAGCAGAAACCCTGTGAAAGCTCCATAAGCTGTTTAGATCGATGCGTTATAGCAACCTTCATGCAGTCTCCCGACCGGGATGAGTGGTAGGCTGCCGCTTCCCCACCTTTTGTGGTCGTCGTCATGCCCGAATCGGTTTCCCCGCGCCAACGCCGCGCCTTGCGCCTGGCTTGGCAGTTCGTTCGCCCTTATCGCCGCCAGGTGCTGCTGGCATTGCTGGCGCTGGTGGTCACCGCTGCCATCACCCTGTCGATGGGCCAAGGTATCCGCCTGCTGGTGGATCAAGGCTTCATGACCCGCTCCGCGCACCAGCTCAATCAAACCATCGGGCTGTTCCTGCTGCTGGTGCTGGCGCTGGCGGTGGGTACCTTCAGCCGTTTCTATCTGGTGTCGTGGATTGGCGAGCGTTGTGTGGCCGATATCCGTCGTGCCGTCTTCAATCACCTGATCGGCCTGCACCCAGGTTTTTTCGAGGACAACCGCAGCTCCGAGATCCAGTCTCGGCTGACTGCGGACACCACCTTGCTGCAATCAGTGATCGGTTCATCGCTGTCGATGTTCCTGCGCAATGCGCTGATGGTCATTGGCGGTGTGGTATTGCTGTTCATCACCAACCCCAAGCTCACCAGCATCGTGGTGGTAACGCTGCCGCTGGTGTTGGCACCGATCCTGTTGTTCGGCCGTCGTGTGCGCAGCCTGTCGCGGCAGAGCCAGGACAGGGTCGCCGATGTGGGCAGCTACGTGGCTGAGACGCTGGGGCAGATCAAGACCGTGCAGGCCTACAACCACCAGGCGCACGACCGCGAACTGTTCGCCGATACGGTCGAAGCAGCGTTTACTGTTGCCCGCAAGCGGATTACACAGCGTGCCTGGCTGATTACCCTGGTGATCGTACTGGTGTTGGGGGCGGTGGGGGTGATGCTGTGGGTCGGCGGCATGGATGTGATCGCCGGGCGTATATCCGCAGGCGAGCTGGCTGCATTCGTGTTCTACAGTCTGATCGTCGGCAGCGCCTTCGGTACCCTCAGTGAGGTGATCGGCGAACTGCAACGGGCCGCGGGTGCCGCTGAGCGCATTGCCGAACTGTTGGCAGCGCGAAGTGCCATCCTGCCGCCCGCCGTGGCGCAGCTGCTGCCACAGCAGCGGGCCAGCGGGCGAATCGAACTGCAGCAGGTGGTGTTCGCTTACCCCTCACGGCCCACGGTGGCAGCTGTCGACGGCCTGAGCCTGACCATCGAGCCCGGGCAGACCGTCGCCCTGGTTGGCCCTTCCGGGGCAGGCAAGTCGACCCTGTTCGATTTGTTGCTGCGCTTTTACGACCCACAGCAAGGGCGCATCCTGCTCGATGGCCAGCCGGTTACCGAATTTGATCCCGACCAGCTACGCCGGCAGTTCGCTTTGGTGGCACAAAACCCCTCGCTGTTCCGTGGCACAGTGGAGGCCAACATTCGTTATGGCCGGCCCGAGGCGACCTTGGCCGAAGTCGAGGCAGCAGCCCGCGGCGCCCATGCCGACGAATTCATCCGGCAACTGCCCCAAGGCTACCAGACACAACTGGGGGAGGGCGGCATCGGCCTTTCTGGCGGGCAACGCCAGCGCCTGGCGATTGCCCGGGCCTTGCTGGTCGATGCGCCGATCCTGTTGCTCGACGAAGCCACCAGTGCCCTTGATGCACAAAGCGAATACTTGATCCAGCAAGCGCTACCCAGCCTGATGGCCGGCCGTACCACGCTGGTGATCGCCCATCGCCTGGCCACGGTGCAGCATGCCGAGCGCATCGCGGTCATCGACCAAGGCCGGCTGGTGGCGGTCGGCACCCACCGTCAGTTGATCGAGGACAGCCCGCTGTATGCGCGGCTGGCAGCGCTGCAGTTCACCACGGCCTAGCGTGTCGTGGCTTTGTAACATTTCTGTAGTAATTGCCTGAGAAGATTTGCCTCAACTGTTGCGTAAGTGCTCGACCTGGCTGCCATTGCGTGATGGCAGCTTTTTTTTGGCCTGCCAGTAATGAGGCTGTACAGCGGCCTCAGCCTACTCCCTCTGGTTCCGAGACCCTCGATGTTGCGTAAATCCCTCAGAGTGCAAATTCTCTCGCTGCTCGGCGGCAGTGTGCTGGCGATGCTGCTGATCGCCCTGGTGTGTTTCCAGTTCCTGTCGTCCAGCGTGCGTGGCTACGCCGAGCTGGTCGACGGGCCGCTGCGGGCCTCGCAATTGATTGACGAAGCCAACCTGCAGTTCAAGATCCAGGTGCAGGAATGGAAGAACGTGCTGCTGCGCGGGCGCCAGCCTGCGGAGATGGACAAGTACTGGCAGCAGTTCCAGGCCCGCGAACAGCAAGTACAGCAACTGCTCGGGCAATTGATCGACAACAGCGATGCCAGGCTCAAGGTGTCGCTGCAGCAATTGCGCGACAGCCACCGCCAGTTGGGCCAGGCCTATGCGCAAGGCCGCCAGGCCTTCCTTGCGGCAGGCGGCGACCCGGTAGCGGGCGACCGGGCGGTCAAAGGCGTGGATCGTGCCGCCAGTGAGCAGATGAGCGAACTGGTCGAGCAACTGCGCGCCGATGCTCGCCAGCGTGCAGCCAGTATCAATGCCAGTGCCGAGCGCACGGTATGGTTGGGCCTGGTGGTGATGCTGGCTTCTGCGGGGCTGGTGGGGCTGCTCAGCCTGTGGCTGGTCAACCGAAGCTTGATCGAGCCGATCCGCCAGTTGATCGAGTACGTCGCGCAGCTCAGCCAGGGCTGCTTTGCTGCCCGGGTCGACAGCCGTCGGGAGGATGAGCTGGGGCGCCTGGCGCGAGCGGCCAACACCCTGCGTGACTTCCTTGCCGATACCGTCGGCCGGCTGCAGGACAACGCTCAGGAGCTGGAAGGTGCCAGCGGCCAGTTGCGCAGTATTGCCGGTGACATGGCCCGCGGTACTCATGACCAGTTCCAGCGTACCGACCAGGTGGCCACGGCCATGCACGAAATGTCCGCCACTGCCCAAGAGGTCGCTCGCCACGCCGCCGAGGCTGCCCGCGCGGCCGATGACGCCGACCACAGCGCCCAGGCCGGCGAGCAGGTGATGCAGCAGACCATCGACATCATCGGGCTGGTCAACCGCGAAATCGCCGGCACGGCAACGGTAATTCGCGATCTGGAGCATGACAGCACACGGATAGGCAAAGTGCTGGAAGTGATCCGCGGCATTGCTGAACAGACCAACCTGCTGGCGCTTAACGCGGCCATCGAAGCAGCCCGCGCTGGCGAAGCCGGGCGTGGTTTTGCGGTGGTCGCCGATGAAGTGCGTAGCCTGGCCCAGCGCACGGCAGCGTCGATTGCAGAAATTCACCAGATCATCGAGGCGGTACAGTCGGGGGCTGTGGAGGCGGTCAAGGCCATCGAAAGTGGCCAGCAACGTAGCCGGGAAGGGGCTGAGCAGGTCGAGCAGGCCGGCCAGATGCTGCAACGTATCACCCAGGCGGTGGAGGCGATCCGCGACATGAACCGGCAGATCGCCACAGCGGCCGAGGAGCAGACCAGTGTGGCCGAAGATATCTCGCGCAACCTGATCGAAATCACCAGAATTGCCACGGCCAACCAGGAAGCGGTGCAGCATACCGAGCAGGCGGGGCAGCGCCTGCATGGTTTGTCAGGGCAGTTGGGCGAAGTCACCTCCCGCCTGAGTGCCTGACTGGATCTGCAGGGGTTGCAGGTGCCCATATAGGCTGAAACCGCGCACTGACGTATTTTTCGCACACAACAAAAAGCCCGCACATGGCGGGCTTTCTGACAAGGATTTGGTCGGAGAGACAGGATTCGAACCTGCGGCCTTCTCGTCCCGAACGAGACGCGCTACCTGGCTGCGCTACACTCCGATGAACAAAATCCTACTGCATCCCGTTTTTGCTCGCAAGCCCTTGTTGTTTAAAGGGCCATAGCCTGAACGGGGCCTTGATCAGAGCTCTTTGACGGTGCGGATCTGGTCCTTGTTCAGGCGTGTGCGCTTGCCGTCGAGTTGCTCGAATTCATAGAAGCCAGAGTCTTCGTCGTAGGACGGTTTGTCGGTTGCCTGGATCTCCCGGCCATCGTTCAGGGTAATGACGGTTGGGGTCGAGCAGCCAGCAAGGGCGCCCAAACCCAAGGCAAGCAGGAAGGCGGGTAGGGTCCGTTTGATCATCGTGTTTCTCCAAGTGCGATGGTGCTAGATGACATTTATGACGCAGGACGTTAGTGCAAGTTCACTCCAAGTGCAGCATAGCGACTAATTTGTCCCCTTGACCCAAGGCAAGGCTTAGGGGGGCAACGCTGGAAAAGGTGCGCTGTGATATAACTGCGTCCATCTCATCCTGTTGTGACGGACACCCATGAAAGCCAAGGCAGATACCCCCTTCGTGGCGCTAAGCATCGCCGTACTCACGGTCAGCGACACCCGTACCTTCGACACCGACACCTCTGGCCAGATGTTCGTCGACCGCCTGAGCGCCGCCGGTCACCGCCTTGCCGAGCGCGTGCTGCTCAAGGATGACCTGTACAAGATCCGGGCCCAGGTCGCCACATGGATCGCCGATGACAACGTGCAAGTGGTGCTGATTACGGGCGGTACCGGGTTTACTGGTCGCGACAGCACCCCAGAGGCGGTGGCGTGCCTGCTGGACAAGCAAGTAGACGGCTTTGGTGAGCTGTTCCGGCAGATTTCCGTGGCCGACATTGGCACCTCCACCGTGCAGTCGCGTGCCTTGGCCGGGCTGGCAAACGGCACACTGGTGTGCTGCCTGCCGGGCTCCACCAACGCTGTGCGTACCGGTTGGGATGGCATCCTGGCCGAGCAGCTCGATGCCCGTCATCGCCCTTGCAACTTCGTGGCGCACCTGAAGCAGGCAGCGGCCTGTGACAGCCGTGGCTGAGGTCAGCCAGGCCCGGCCGCTGATGCCGGTGGAACAGGCGCTGGAGCAACTGCTGGCGCTGGCCGAAGCTGCACCGATCCGCGAGACCGAAAACCTGCCGCTGGCCGAAGCCGAGGGCCGCGTGCTGGCCACCGACCTGATGGCCTCGCTCGACCTGCCGCCCTGGCCGAACAGCGCCATGGACGGCTATGCCTTGCGCCTGGCTGACTGGCAGGGACAGCCGCTGCCGGTCAGCCAGCGTATTTTCGCCGGTCATGCGCCCCAGCCGCTGCAACCGGGTACCTGCGCGCGGATATTCACCGGTGCGCCTGTGCCGGAGGGAGCCGACTGCGTCGAGATGCAGGAAAACACCGAAGTACTCGAAGATGGCCGGGTGCGCTTTCTCGAAGTGTTGCGCGCCGAGCAGAACATACGCCCTCAAGGCCAGGAAACCCGCAAGGGCGAGCAGGTGATGAGCGCCGGCACCCGCCTTGGGCCGATCGAACTGGGCCTGGCGGCGACCTTGGGGCATGGCCGTCTGGACGTGGTGCGCAAGGTGAAAGTGGCGGTGCTGTCGACCGGCGACGAACTGGTCGAGCCAGGCCTGCCGCTTGGGCCCGGGCAGATCTACAACAGCAACCGCAGTCTGCTGATCAGCTGGTTGCAGCGGCTGGGTTGCGAAGTGGTCGATGCCGGCATCCTGCCGGATGACCTGGCGCGCACTCGCACCTGCCTGGCTGAACTGGGTGGTGTAGACCTGATTCTGTCCACCGGAGGTGTCTCGGTGGGCGAGGCCGACTACCTCGGTGCTGCCCTGCGCGAGGCCGGCGAACTGGCGTTGTGGAAGCTGGCGATCAAACCGGGCAAGCCGCTGACCTTCGGCCACTTCCAGGGCGTGCCGGTGATTGGCTTGCCGGGCAACCCCGCCTCGACCTTGGTCACCTTCGGTCTGCTGACCAGGCCCTACCTGCTGCGTCGTCAGGGTGTGATTGACGTTACGCCGTTGCGTTTCGACATGCCGGCTGGGTTTGACTGGCCCAAGCCGGGTACGCGCCGCGAATATCTGCGCGCGCGCATCGAGCAAGGCCGGGTGAGCATCTACAAGAACCAGAGCTCGGGTGTGCTGCGCAGCGCCGCCTGGGCGCAGGGGCTGGTGGAAGTGCGTGAGGGCAGCACGCCGAAGCAGGGCGACAACGTGCCATTCATCCCCTTCAGCGAGCTACTTGGCTGAGCGGCCCAGCCAGGCACTGGCCAGCGGCGCGGCCTCGGCCGGTGCCGCCTGAGTCAGGCGTATGTGCACAGTTTCCAGTTGTTGGGCAGCCACGCTCCAGTCGTGGCGCTGGCGGGCAAACTGGCGCCCGGCATCGCTCAACTGGCTCATGCGCCAGGGCTGATTGAGCAACTGGGTGATCAGCAATGCCAGTTGATCACCGTCGTCACTGCCCAGGTAGTGCTCGCCGTTATTCACGGTCAGGCCTGAAACGCCCTTTTCGGTGGTGATCACGGGTAAGCCTGCGGCCATCGCTTCGAGGATTTTCACCTTCGAGCCACCGGCATAGCGCAGGGGGGCAAAGAACAGTGCGGAACGTCGTTGCAGTTCACGCAGGTCGGGGCGGTAGCCGAACCATTCAATGCGTGGGTCGTTCCAGTGAAGCTTCCAGTTGGCCGGCATGGCATGCCCGGCGATCGCCAGACGCACCGCCGGGTTGCTCATCCACACCTTCGGCATGATGTCGTCCAGTGCCCACTCGATGGCCTCCAGATTGGCGCCATATTCGAAATTGCCGACGAACAACAAACGCTGGCTGTGCAGCGCAGGTTGCACCTGCTGGTAAAAATCACAGTCCACGCCGTTGACCACCACATTCACCGGGCGCCCGCTGATCTGCGCGATCAGCTCGGCATCGTGGGCGCTGACAGCCACCAGTTCGGTGGGCTGGCGCAGCACACGGTGTTCCCAGCGCCGGTAGCGCCAGCGGTCGAAGGCGTTGAGCGGGCGCAGCCACAGCGGCAGGCGATCGTGGCAGGCACCGCCCATTACCGACTCCAGGGTGTGCTCGCTAAGCATGTAGGGCAGCCTGCGAGCCTGCAGGGCTTTTTCGAACGGCTGGAAGCTGTAGCTGTGCTCGATCTGGATCACGTCCCAGGGTTCGTCCAGCAGTTGCTCGAACCGGTGCCGCAGGCAAGGCGCCAGGCCATTGATGATTGCCCGCATGGGGTAGTCGATGATGGGGGATGCCAGTAGGTTGAGTGGGCTGTGCAGCGGCCTGCGGGGTAGCACGATCAGGCGTTCGAGGAGTGGCTCGAGGGCCTCGCGTGCTGCATCGCTGAGAGGGATTTTCGACTGCACCAGCAGGGTGATCCGGTGACCGCGCTGGGCCAGCGCACGCAGCAGATGGTATTGCCGGGTCTTGTGGCCGCTGGTGGTCGGCCAAGGCAGGTAGGGCAGTGTCCAGAGAATGCGCATGACCCGAAGTCCTCAAGAAAGGCTGCAGATAGCAAAACGCGCCCGTTGGCAGCAGTGGGGGAGCCACTGCCGGGCGCGTCCATGGCAATAGGGGTATTTTCTGAGCATAGCCGGGATTGCCAAGTGTGGAAAAAATGACCGGCGACGCGATCAGTTGCCGGCGTGGCGCCGGCCCAGTGTTTTTTCCAGGGCATGCAACGATCCGGGCGGGCCAGTGGTCGAGATAGGGGGTGGTCCATTTTACGGAGACGCATACATGCAAGGGCGCAAGGCAATGCTGGTGCTGCACGGCAAGCAGGCGATGAACGAAGACGTGCGCAGCGCCGTGGGCGACCTGCGCGATAGTGGCTGGGTGCTGGACGTACGGGTTACCTGGGAGGCGGGCGACGCCCAACGGCTGGTCGCCGAGGCACTGGCAGCGGGCTACAGCCATATCGTCGCCGGTGGCGGGGACGGCACGTTGCGTGATGTGGCTGAGGCAATGGGCCTGGCTGCTGCTCAAGCCAGCCTGGCCTTGTTGCCCTTGGGGACGGCCAACGATTTTGCCAAAGCCGCTGGCATCCCCTTGGAGCCGGCACCGGCGCTGGCCTTGCTGAATGTCGCGCCACAACCGATAGACCTGGGGCAGGCTGGCGATCAGCTGTTCCTCAATATGGCCACGGGTGGCTTTGGCAGCCAGGTCACTGCCAATACCTCCGAAGACCTCAAGAAAGTGCTGGGCGCTGCGGCTTACCTGTTCACCGGGTTGTCCCGCTTCAGTGAGCTACAGGCGGCTTCGGTGGAGCTACAGGGGCCGGGCTTCCATTGGCAAGGGGATTTGCTGGCGCTGGGTATCGGCAATGGCCGACAGGCTGGGGGAGGGCAGGTGCTGTGCCCCGAAGCCATGGTCAACGACGGTTTGCTTGACGTCGCTATTCTGCCTGCCCCACAGGAAGTGGTGGGGGCTCTGCGGGACCTGTTGGGTGGTGACGGCCTGTTCGTTCGGGCCAGGCTGCCATGGGTCGAGATCAAGAGTTCGCAAGGGTTGGACATCAATCTCGATGGCGAGCCGTTGCAGGCTGCCAGCCTGCGCTTTCAGGCAAGGCCGGCGGCGTTGCACCTGCACCTGCCGGCCGGGTCGCCGTTGCTCAGTCATCCAGGCTGATGATTTTTTCGCGTACGGCGAACAGCACCAGGCCGGCCACGTCGTGAATCTGCAGGCGCTTCATGATTTGCGAGCGGTGAGTTTCCACGGTCTTGATGGACAGGCCCAGGCCCCCAGCGATCTCCCGGGTGGACTTGCCGCGCACGATCAGGCGCAGGATCTCAAGTTGCCGTGAAGTCAGATTATGCCGTTCGCCAGCGCTTGGCTTGCCTTGTTGGGTGTGCCGCAGCGCCTGGTTGATGACGGTGTGGGCGATGGCCGGGCTGAGGTAGCGCTCACCGTGGCGGACGGCACCCAGCGCCTGTTCCAGCTCGTTGGCGCTGGTATCCTTGAGCAGGTAGCCGTGGGCGCCGCTTTCCAGGGCCCGCATGATCAGGTCCGGGTCGGTGTGCATGGACAGGATCAGCACCTTGCAGGTACTGCCGCTGGCCCGCAGTTGGGTGAGGGCGTCCAGGCCACTGGTCGAACGCATGGAGATGTCCAGCAAGATGATGTCGGGCGCCAGTGCGCGCACCTGGTCCAGTAGCTGGTTGCCGTCGTCGGCTTCGCCGACCACGTCATAGCCGGGGATGTCGCAGACCAGTGCGCGCACCCCGGCGCGGATCAGCGAGTGGTCATCTACCAGCAGTAGTCTACAGGTCATGGTTGATAATACTCCTGGCGCGTTGCTGGGTGCGCGGGGACCACGGGAACATCGCTTCGATCTGCGTGCCTCGGCCAGGCTGACTGGTGATCTCGAGGCTGCCCTGCAGCGCGATTACCCGCTCCTGCATGCCGGCCAGGCCGCGCTGACCGGCCTCGGCCGGGTGCCGGGCAGGGGCGAAACCACGACCATCGTCGTGGATCGACAGCGCCAGCCCCTCAGGGGTGCGTTGCAGGCGGATGACCAAGTTGTGTGCCTGGGCGTGGCGCAGCATGTTGGTCACTGCCTCCTGGGTAATACGGAACACTGCCATGGCCACGGCTTCGTCGATGCCGCCCAGGCGCTGGTTGCACGCCAGGCTCCAGTGCACGCCGCTGCTGGCCAGGGTGCGTACCAGGTGTGCGCGCAGGCTGGCTTCCAGGCCAAGGCTGGCCAACTGCCGGGGGTTGAGCAGCGCGGAAACATCGCGCACGTTACCGAGGGTGTCATCCAGCGTGCTGTGCAGGGCGTCGCAGTGCCCCTGCAACTCGTCGGGCATGCGCCGTTGCAGCCACTGCAGTTGCAGCTTGGCAGCGGTGAGCAGTTGACCGATGTCGTCGTGCAGTTCCCGGCCCAGATGCTGGCGCTCGTCTTCTTGCACCTTGAGCATGCGCTCGGCCAGCTCGGCGGGGCGCAGGTGGATCGATCTGGCGCCCAGGCCCAGTTGTACAACAGCCCCCAGCGTGGCGACCAACTGCAGCACCAGCAGGCTGGCCGGGATTGTCTGGTTGGCCAGGTACAGCGCCATGTTGGCAACCAGTGAGGCCACGCACAGCCCGACTGTTGCCCAGCGCAGCACGGCGGCGCGGGAGCAGCAATGCAAAGAAGTCTTCAAGCGTGGAAACATAGGTAGGGAGGCCACTGAAGTATTGCTGATGGAGGCCTTGCACAATGCTGCTCAGAGGCTTTGGCGCAGTACTTTCGTTGTTTTTTTGAACACGTATTCTTGCCACCGTTGTTCCGGTCGCAAGCGTTTGTGGGGGCGCATATTACCACTTTGCATTGCATCGGTCGCGGCCGGGTAACGCGTTGAAACGCCTACTGGTCGGGCGCTTTCGGGTAGCAAAGTGCCACCCTTTAATCGCGCTGTACCCACTTGTGCTGTAACTAGCGCGGCAATGATTCAACGGCATGCACCGAAAGCCTGGTGAACTTTCAAAGTTCGACCATGGTCGGGTTTCAATAAAGTTGCTTAGTTGCACTTTGCGTCAGGTTAATGCATGCGGTTAGAGCGGTTGGGGAGAGTGCCGGTTGCCGCGTCACTGTGCGGGTGAATACACGCGTTGCCTTCTTCATCGCAGGACGCACAGGCTGGCGCAAAGGGGGGTTGTACGACCTTGGCCAATTCACCCAGCAGCACCAGTTGCTCGCCGATGTCCAGGTTCAGCCGCCCTGTACGGCTATCGACCAGCTCCAACTGCCAGGCCAGCAAGGTCAGGCACGCCCCTATCGCGGGTAGGGCTTCACGCTGCAGGCAGCCACCGTGACAGGCCGGGGCGAGCAACTGTTGCAGGGCGGTGGTGTAGTGGGCAACTTCACGCAGGCCCAGGCGCGTAGCTTGACGGGCGATAGTGTCGAGGGTGTTGTTCAGGCAACTGCAGGCATCCGGGTCATTGTCTATAAGCTCCAGATGCTGCAGGCATTCCTGGGCCTGGGTCAGCAGTACCTGGGCATCCAGCAGAAAGCCCTGCAGGGCGTCATCGAACGATAAGGCAGTGTCCATCATCATATCCCCGCGCGTGGGGTAGGCGCAGGGGGCGGGCACGCCGAAACGATAGCTAGCAAAAGCCTGACTCCATTCATGCAATGAGAATGGCGTCACATTAATGGCTAAAGGATATCGCGAACATCAGGTTGCACCCGATTGCTGCTAAGGGTTTCCCTGATCAACGGCTAGGGTAGGGAACTTTTGTCGTGCCCCTGATTTGCCCCGGCGTGTCGGCAGTAAAGCATGATGGTAAAGTGATATCAATTATCCGCGCGGCATTTTCCTGCAAGGGTCAAGGTGTGCGTGAAGCCGCCGATACAGGGTAGATGACTTCACCTTTTACGACTCAAGCCTGGGGGCTTTCCAATGGCTGGCATTCTCGACACGGTAGACCAACGCACACAACTGGTGGGTGAGAACCGCCTGGAAATTCTGATGTTTCGCCTGGCCGGTCGCCAGCTGTTCGCGATCAACGTGTTCAAGGTGCAGGAAGTACTGCAACTGCCCAAGCTGACCCTGATGCCCCAGCGCCACGCCTATGTCTGCGGTGTGGTCAACCTGCGTGGGCAGACCCTGCCGGTGATCGACCTGTCCCAGGCGATCGGTATGCGCCCGCTACAGCCGGGGCCGGACAGCACCATCATCGTCACCGAATACAACCGCTCGGTGCAGGCCTTCCTGGTGGGCGGTGTCGACCGCATCGTCAACATGAACTGGGAGTCGATCATGCCGCCGCCTTCCAGTGCCGGTCGCCAGCACTACCTGACTGCCATCACCAAGGTCGATGAGAAGCTGGTGGAGGTGATCGACGTGGAAAAGGTGCTGGCCGAGATCGTGCCCTACAACGCCCGGGTCTCTGGCGACAAGCTCGCCGACCCAGTGCTGGCCCGCGCCCGCGGCCGCGAAGTGCTGCTGGTGGACGACTCCAGTGTGGCCTTGGCGCAATTGCGCGATACCCTGTCCCAGCTGGGCATGAAGCTGCATGTGGCCAGTGATGGCCTGAAGGCGCTGCGCATGCTCAAGGCTTGGGCCGACGCCGGCGAGGACGTGTGCGAAAAGCTGCTGATGGTGTTCACCGATGCAGAAATGCCGGAGATGGACGGCTATCGGCTTACCACCGAGATCCGCAGCGATGCCCGTCTGCGCCAGCTCTATGTGGTGCTGCACACTTCGCTGTCGGGCAGTTTCAACGAATCCATGGTGAAGAAGGTGGGCTGTGACAACTTCCTTTCCAAGTTCCAGCCTGATCGCCTGGTCGATGTGGTCAAGCAGCGCCTGCTGCTGGATACCACCGCTGCGTGAACGTTGTGCCGGCCAGGTATAAGCTTGGCTTTTGGCATGAAGCGAGGCAGCAGGGATGTTTCTCAGTGAGTTGTATCGATACCCGGTGAAGTCGGGGCAGGCGCAAAGCCTGAAGGCATCACCGGTGGGGTTGCTGGGGTTGCAAGGCGACCGGCGCTGGATGGTGGTCGAGGAAGAAAACGGACGCTTCCTGACCCAGCGTGCCTGGCCACAACTTGGCCAGATCGACGCGAGCGATGACGACAGCGGCCATTTGCTGCTGCAAGCCCCTGGACAGGCGCCGTTGCGGGTGCCAGTGCCGCCTGCCGATGACGCCCTGCGCGGCGTGACGATCTGGCGCGATACCCTGCGTGTGCCGGACGCTGGCGATGCCGCGGCGGCCTGGTTGAGTGAGTTGCTGGGCAAAGCCGTACGCCTGGTACATTGCCCGGAGCAGCGTGCGCGTTACCTGCCCAATGGATACGGCTTCAACAGTGACCGTGCGGCGTTTCCGGATGGTTTCCCCTTGCTGCTGATTGGGCAGGGCTCGCTGGATGAGCTTAACCGGCGTATTGGCCGCCCCATGTCGATGCGGCGCTTTCGGCCCAACCTGGTGGTGCAGGGCGCGGAGCCGTTTGCCGAGGATGGCTGGAAGCGGATTCGCATCGGCAGCTTGGTGTTTCGCGTGCTCAAGCCCAGTGTGCGGTGCATCTTCACGACCATCGATCCAGCCACCGGGGAGCGCAGCGCTGACCGTGAGCCGATGGTTACGTTGAAGACTTTCCGCGAAAAAGAAGGCGACGTGCTGTTCGGCCAGAACCTGGCTGTGGATGGCAGTGGGTGGCTGGAGGTGGGGATGGAAGTAGAAATCCTGGAATAGGTGTGTTGCCTGTGCCGGCCTCTTCGCGGGTGAACCCGCTCCTACAACGACCGCGTAACCCTTGCAGGAGCGGGTTCACCCGCGAAGAGGCCGGTTCAGGCTCAACAGCAATCACATGTCATCGAAATACCGTTCATGCCAATCCACCAGTGGCTGCGGTGAATTCAGCTTCTGCCCGTATATCACTGAATACGACAGCACGTTCTGTACATACTGGCGCGTTTCGTCGAACGGGATCGACTCCACCCACACATCGAAGCTCAGGTGCTTGGCCCCTTTGAGCCACTGTCGAACGCGCCCGGGCCCGGCGTTGTAGGCTGCCGAAGCCAGCACCCGGTTGCCGTTGAACTGGCTGTGTACCTGGCTCAGGTAGGCCGCACCCAGCTGGATGTTCTTGTCCGGGTTCAGCACTTGCGCCGGTGAGGCCAGCGGGATGTTGAACTTGCGTGCGGTTTCCTTGGCGGTGGCCGGCATCAGTTGCATCAGGCCGCTGGCGCCCACGGGTGAGCGTGCGTCTTCCATGAAGGCGCTTTCCTGGCGAGTGATGGCGAATACCCAGCTCGAATGCAGGCCGCGAACCTTGGCTTCACGCACCAGCGTGTCGCGGTGGGCCATGGGGAAGCGGATGTCCAGGTCGTCCCAGTACCGGGCCTGGCTGATGGTGCGGATGGCCGGGAAGTACCAGCGCAGCTCATAGCCCAGGCGTGCCTGTGCAACCATTTCGTCACGGGTGAAGTGGCGGCTGACGTGGTACCACTCACGACGGCCGTCGACGATCTGACCGCGGGCGTGGAATTCCAGTGCGCGCTGGATGCCGGGCGTGTTGCGAACCTTCTTGACCAGCTGGGGGCTCAGCAGCAGCGGCTTGTTGTTCAGCTGGTACGGTGTTTGTGACCGGTCGGCGGCGAGGAAGCCATAGAAGTCACGCTCACGCGCTGCGGTCTTGTACAGCAGCGGGATCTGCGGGTTGTTGGGCTGTGCCAGCTCCAGGCTGCGAGCCTGCCAGTACTTCCAGCGGCTGGTGCTGGCCAGGTCCTGGGGAAGGCGCTTGGTCAGCTCGTAAGCGTCCTCCCAGCGGCCCAGGCGCAGCAGCAGGCGAAGGCGCCATTCGCTGACAGTGTTGTCACGCAACTCGGGGTCATAGCGGGTCATCAGGTCGAGCGCGCGTGGGTCGTAGCGGCGCGCGAGGGTCAGGCCGATTTCGCGGGCGATGGCCACCTTTTCGTCACGCGAGAAGTGCATGCGCTGGGCGTAATCGTCGAGCAGTGCCATGGCCCGCTCCGGGTTCTGCCGGGCCAGGCGACGAAGGCCGAGGCTGACCACGTCGGACATGGCCTCGTTGACCGGGGTAAAGCGCGACGGCTGGTTGAGCAGCTCGGGCTTCTGCGCGACGTCGACCAGCAGGCGCCCCTGCGGGCCGAGGGTGGTCAGGGTCTTGACCAAGGTGTTGGCCAGGCCGTAGTTGCGTGCCTGGGCTGCCAGCTTGGTGCGTTCCCAGCGCTTGGCCTCGGTCAGCTGGCCTTCGGCTGCCCACATGCCGAACAGCGTGTCGCAGGCGGCAGGTTGCGATTTGCCGACGTTCCACAGCTTGTCGGCGGTGGCGTAACCTTCGGCGCGCAAGCCGTGGCTGAGCTGGTATTGGCCGTTGAGGCAGTCCAGTTCGGTGAAGTTGAGCTTGGGGTCGTAGTACTTGACGAAGGTATCCCACTCGCCGCGTTCGGCCAGCCAGCGCAACCAGCGCAGTTTCATCCAGTTGGCCTGGGGCAGGTCGCCATGCTTGGCCAGGAAACCTTCGATTTCCTGGTTGCTGGCGCTTTTCAGGCGGGCGGTGAGTTCGTCGTAGGCCAGGTAGGGCGTCAGCGGGTAGTCGCTCAACGCCTGGGCATAGCGCAGGTACGGGCCTTTGTCGCCTTTGGCCAGCGCTCGCTTGGCTTCGTCATAGTACTGGCGTTGCAGGGTCAGGTCGGTGGCCTGCGCCGCGCTGGTGGCAGCGGTAAGCAGCAGGCAGGATGCGATATGTAACAGGCGGCTGCGCATGATACGTCCGGGCAGTTGAACCATGGGAAGTGTCGGCGGAGCCAGCACTGTTGAAAGCTATTGCCTTAGCTTAGCTGTTTGCCGGCCGTGGGTGAAAGCACTGTGCTTGTATCGGGATATTAAGTTCGACCAGATGTCGCCAGGTGCCCACCGGTTGGCCTGGCGGATGCCGTCGGGGGCCAAGTCAGGTAGAATGCGCGCCCGATTTATGGAGACGAACATGACCCTGCTCAAATTCAGCGATGTGTCCCTCGCATTCGGCGCCATGCCGCTGCTGGACAAAGTGTCCTGGCAGATCGCTCGTGGCGAGCGGGTGTGCATCATCGGCCGCAACGGCACCGGCAAGTCGAGCATGCTGCGCCTGGTCAAGGGCGAGCAGAAGGGCGACGACGGCGAAATCTGGCGTGCGCCTGGCCTGAAGATCGGTGAGTTGCCACAGGAACTGCCGGTGGCCGACGAGCGCACGGTGTTCGACGTGGTAGCCGCTGGTCTGGACGGCGTGGGCGAGTTGCTGGCGCAGTTCCACCACCTGAGCATGAACATCCAGGGCGATGAAGACCTGGAAAAACTCATGCACGTCCAGCACGAGCTGGAAGCCCGCGACGGCTGGCGCCTGCAACAGGTGGTGGAAAGCACACTCAGTCGCCTGCAACTGCCGGCCGACAAGACCCTGGCCGAGCTGTCCGGTGGCTGGCGCCGCCGCGTACTGCTGGCCCAGGCGCTGGTGTCCGAGCCCGACCTGCTGCTGCTCGACGAACCGACCAACCACCTGGACATCGGTGCCATCGCCTGGCTCGAAGAGGCCCTGCGTGGCTTCAACGGCGCGGTATTGTTCATCACCCACGACCGTTCGTTCCTGCAGAACCTGGCCACCCGTATCCTCGAACTGGACCGCGGCGGCCTGATCGACTGGAACGGTGACTACGCCAGCTTCCTGGTGCACAAGGAGGCCGCACTGGCCGCCGAAGAAACCGCCAACGCGCTGTTCGATAAGCGCCTGGCCCAGGAAGAAGTGTGGATTCGCCAGGGCATCAAGGCCCGCCGTACTCGCAACGAAGGCCGCGTGCGTGCACTGAAGGCCCTGCGTGTAGAGCGTGGCGAGCGCCGTGAACGACAGGGCAAGGCCAACATCCAGATCGAAGCCGCGGATAAATCCGGCAAGCAGGTGATGGTGTTGGAAAATGTCAGCTTCCATCACGCGGACGGGCCCCTGCTGGTCAAGGACTTTTCCATGGTCCTGCAGCGCCAGGATCGCATCGGTCTGCTGGGCGCAAACGGCACTGGCAAGACCACGTTGCTCAAGATGATGCTGGGCGACCTTGAGCCCACTGCGGGCAAAGTGGAGCGCGGCACCAAGCTTGAGGTGGCCTATTTCGACCAGATGCGCCACCAGCTCGACCTGGAAAAGACCGTGATCGACAACCTGGCTGAAGGCCGTGATTTCATCGAGATCGATGGCCAGAACCGCCACGTGCTGAGCTACCTGGGCGACTTCCTGTTCAGCCCCCAGCGCGCGCGTACGCCGGTCAAGGCGTTGTCGGGTGGTGAGCGTGCACGGTTGCTGCTGGCCAAGCTGTTCAGCAAGCCGGCCAACCTGCTGGTGCTCGACGAACCGACCAACGACCTGGACGTGGAAACCCTCGAGCTGCTGGAAGAGGTGCTGTCCAACTACAAGGGCACCGTGCTGATGGTCAGCCACGACCGGGCCTTCCTCGACAACGTCGTGACCAGCACCCTGGTGTTCGAAGGCGAGGGCAAGGTGCGTGAGTATGTGGGCGGTTACGAGGACTGGATTCGCCAGGGCGGCTCGCCGAAGCTGCTGGGTGTGACCGAGAGCAAGGGTGGTAAGTCTGCACTCAACAGCGCGGTGGTGGAGAAGGTCGAGGCCAAGCCTGAGCCTGTTGCGGCGCCGGTGGTGGAAGAAGCTTCGAAGAAGAAGCTCAGCTACAAGCTGCAGCGTGAGCTGGAGATGCTGCCGGGGCAGATCGATGAGCTGGAGCAGCGTATGGCTGAAGCCCAGGAAGAAGTGAATGCGGCGGGCTTCTATCAGCGGCCGATTGCAGAAACTTCGGCGGTGCTGGCACGGATCGAGAAGCTGCAGGGTGAGCTGGATGTCTTGGTGGAGCGCTGGGCTGAGCTGGAAGGCTGATTGGCGTTAGCCTGTTCCGCCTTCTTCGCGGGTAAAGCCGCACCTGGAGGGATTGTCATACCCTCGCAGGTGCGGGCTGGCCCGCGAAGAGGCTGGCTCAGGTCCAGTCAATCCTTCTTCAGCAAGCGTACCGCCAGCACGTCACACGGCGCACCGTGCAGCACATCGTTGGCCGTGGAGCCCAGCAACAATGCCAGGCCGTGACGGCCATGGCTGCCGACAACGATCAGGTCGCACTTCTGGTCCTTGGCCAACTGGTGGATTTCCTGGCGAGGCTGGCCGTAGGTCAGGTGCGAGTCGCCGCGGTTGATTTCCGGGTATTTGTTGAACAGCCGGTCCATGCGCTCCTTGGCCTGGTCGAACTGCTGCTGTTGCAGCTGCGACAGGTCCATCGGTACGTCACCGCCGAAGGCCATGGCCATCGGCTCGACGATGTGCACCAGGGATACCTTGGCTTTCGAAGGCTCTGCCAGCGCCATGGCGCGCTTGATCACCGGGTCGCATTCTTCGGTCAGGTCGACGGCGACCAACAAATGTTCGTATTGCATGAGCGGTACTCCTGACAATCGCGATAGAAGAAGTATGGTCGCTTTAGGGCGGGTCTACCGTGAAAAATGGCTAACCAGCTCATTTGCAACGCTTTATGGGAACTACTGATATGACGGTATTGCTGGTGGTGTCAATCCTTGCGCTGATTCTCAGTCCGCTTTCCTGGCTGCGCAGCTCGCGCAAGCAGAGCGAGCAGATGAAGTTGCGCCTGGAGGCGCGGCGCATGGGTTTGGCCATGCAGCTGGCGCCGCAGCAGTGGCCGCACTGGCTGGAAAAGGAGCCGCCAAGCCCTTGCCCGCAGTATCACCGAGCCCGGCGCCGTGGGCATGAGGACAGCTTCAGCTTCTGGCAGGTCAGCCCTGGGGTGTGGTGGAACCAGTGGCGCGAACCCTGCGAAGACCCACGCTTCATGGGCGCCTTGTCGCGTTTGCCGGCGAGTGTGTACAAGGTCGAGGCCGATGCGCGGATGATTGCCCTGTACTGGACCGAGCGCGGCGATACTGCTGTGTTGCAGGATGTTGCCTACGCCCTCGAAACCTTGGCTTGAGCGCCGCCCATGCGCGCCCCCGGTAGGCGCGGATTCGCCTGCGAACACCGGCAGAGCCGGTGCCAAACTGCGCGGTGCCTGCTTCGCGGGTAAACCCGCTCCTACGGGGGGGCGGCGTCCAGGCTGGTCAATCTGTTCTGTAACGACAAAGCGGCGGCTCGGCATAACCCCGAAGGGGTGGGGTGCCAAGTCGCCGCTTTGCGTTCTGCTGCGCAGAAAAGGCCAGGCAGGCCGGGTTATTCATTCAAGCAAGTGCCAGTGTAGTCGCCTTGGCTTGTCGCGCAAGCGCAAAGCAATCAGCCAATGATTGTGGTCAATCGCTGACATGAATGACCGGCGATCACTGTCATCATGTTTTGTACCCGCACGATAGAAAATGACTGGAAAGTCGCGTTTTCGCCATGCTCGTGAGCATTTGACAACGCCCATCTTTTCGGAGAATGTGTGCACACCCAAATCAAACGGGCGTATGAATTGAGCGTTTGTATGTCATGACGCCAAGCCATACGTCCGACTAGCGCGCTGACGGGTGTGCCTGGGGCAAGGCAGCTTAGGCCTGCTTCTGCTGCAGCGATCGGCGTGTACAGTTCAGCTTCCATATCGTGGAGATCAGTTGATGATTTACGAAGGTAAAGCCATCACGGTTAAGGCTCTTGAAAGTGGCATCGTCGAGCTCAAATTCGACCTCAAGGGTGAGTCCGTCAACAAGTTCAACCGCCTTACCCTGAACGAGCTGCGCCAGGCCGTCGATGCCATCCGGGCCGATGCTTCGGTCAAGGGCGTGATCGTCAGCAGTGGCAAGGACGTGTTCATCGTCGGCGCCGACATCACCGAGTTCGTCGACAACTTCAAGCTGCCTGAGGCCGAACTGGTCGCTGGCAACCTGGAAGCCAATCGCATCTTCAACGCCTTCGAAGACCTCGAAGTGCCGACCGTGGCTGCCATCAACGGCATCGCGCTGGGCGGCGGCCTGGAAATGTGCCTGGCGGCCGACTACCGGGTCATGTCCACCAGCGCCAGGATCGGCCTGCCGGAAGTCAAGCTGGGTATCTACCCGGGCTTCGGCGGTACCGTGCGCCTGCCGCGCCTGATCGGCTCGGACAACGCCATCGAGTGGATCGCCGCCGGTAAGGAAAACCGTGCCGAAGATGCCCTGAAAGTGGGGGCCGTCGACGCCGTGGTCGCCCCTGAGCTGCTGCTGGCCGGTGCCCTCGACCTGATCAAGCGTGCCATCAGTGGCGAGCTGGACTACAAGGCCAAGCGCCAGCCGAAGCTGGAAAAGCTCAAGCTCAATGCCATTGAGCAGATGATGGCCTTCGAGACTGCCAAGGGCTTCGTCGCTGGCCAGGCCGGCCCGAACTACCCGGCCCCGGTCGAAGCGATCAAGAGCATCCAGAAAGCCGCCAACTTCGGTCGCGACAAGGCCCTGGAAGTCGAAGCCGCAGGCTTTGCCAAGCTGGCCAAGACCTCGGTCGCCGAGAGCCTGATCGGCTTGTTCCTGAACGATCAGGAACTCAAGCGCAAGGCCAAGGCGCATGACGAGATCGCCCACGACGTGAAGCAGGCCGCCGTGCTCGGCGCCGGCATCATGGGCGGCGGTATCGCCTACCAGTCGGCGGTCAAAGGTACGCCGATCCTGATGAAAGACATCCGCGAGGAAGCCATTCAGCTGGGTCTGAACGAGGCCTCCAAGCTGCTCGGCAACCGCGTCGAGAAGGGCCGCCTGACCCCGGCCAAGATGGCCGAGGCCCTCAACGCCATTCGCCCGACGCTGTCCTATGGCGATTTCGCCAATGTCGACATCGTCGTCGAGGCTGTGGTCGAGAACCCGAAGGTCAAGCAAGCGGTACTGGCGGAAGTGGAAGGCCAGGTGAAGGACGATGCGATCCTCGCTTCCAACACCTCTACCATCTCGATCAATCTGCTGGCCAAGGCGCTCAAGCGCCCGGAAAACTTCGTCGGCATGCACTTCTTCAACCCGGTGCACATGATGCCGCTGGTTGAAGTGATCCGTGGCGAGAAGTCCAGTGACGTGGCGGTCGCCACCACCGTGGCCTACGCCAAGAAGATGGGCAAGAACCCGATCGTGGTCAACGACTGCCCGGGCTTTTTGGTCAACCGCGTGCTGTTCCCGTACTTCGGTGGTTTTGCCAAGCTGGTCAGCGCCGGTGTCGACTTCGTGCGCATCGACAAGGTCATGGAAAAGTTTGGCTGGCCGATGGGCCCGGCCTACCTGATGGACGTGGTCGGCATCGACACCGGTCACCATGGCCGTGACGTCATGGCCGAAGGCTTCCCGGATCGCATGAAGGACGAGCGCCGCTCGGCGGTCGACGCGTTGTACGAGGCCAACCGCCTGGGCCAGAAGAACGGCAAGGGCTTCTACGCCTACGAAACCGACAAGCGCGGCAAACCGAAGAAGGTCTTCGATGCCACCGTGCTCGACGTGCTCAAACCGATCGTGTTCGAGCAGCGTGAAGTCACTGACGAAGACATCATCAACTGGATGATGGTCCCGCTGTGCCTGGAGACCGTGCGTTGCCTGGAAGACGGCATTGTCGAAACCGCCGCCGAAGCTGACATGGGCCTGGTCTACGGCATTGGTTTCCCTCCCTTCCGCGGTGGTGCGCTGCGTTACATCGACTCGATCGGTGTGGCCGAATTCGTCGCCCTGGCCGATCAGTATGCCGACCTGGGGCCGCTGTACCACCCGACCGCCAAGCTGCGTGAAATGGCCAAGAACGGCCAGCGCTTCTTCAACTGAGCGGTCAACGAGCTAGAGCGAGAGATTTGATATGAGCCTGAATCCAAGAGACGTGGTGATTGTCGACTTCGGTCGCACGCCAATGGGCCGCTCCAAGGGTGGCATGCACCGCAATACCCGCGCTGAAGACATGTCGGCGCACCTGATCAGCAAACTGCTGGAACGCAACGGCAAGGTCGACCCGAAAGAAGTCGAGGACGTGATCTGGGGCTGCGTCAACCAGACCCTGGAGCAGGGCTGGAACATCGCCCGCATGGCTTCGCTGATGACCCCGATCCCGCACACCTCTGCGGCGCAGACCGTCAGCCGCCTGTGCGGCTCGTCCATGAGCGCCCTGCACACTGCTGCCCAGGCGATCATGACCGGTAACGGTGATGTGTTCGTGGTGGGTGGCGTGGAGCACATGGGCCACGTCAGCATGATGCACGGCGTCGACCCCAACCCGCACCTGTCCTTGCATGCCGCCAAGGCTTCCGGGATGATGGGCCTGACTGCAGAGATGCTCGGCAAGATGCACGGCATCACCCGTGAGCAGCAGGACCTGTTCGGCTTGCGCTCGCACCAGCTGGCCCACAAGGCCACGGTCGAAGGCAAGTTCAAGGACGAGATCATCCCGATGCAGGGCTACGACGAGAACGGCTTCCTGAAGGTGTTCGATTTCGACGAAACCATTCGCCCGGAAACCACCCTCGAAGGTCTGGCGTCGCTCAAGCCTGCGTTCAACCCGAAAGGCGGTACGGTCACGGCCGGTACCTCGTCGCAGATCACCGACGGCGCCTCGTGCATGATCGTCATGTCCGGTCAGCGTGCCATGGACCTGGGTATCCAGCCATTGGCGGTGATCCGTTCGATGGCAGTGGCCGGTGTCGACCCGGCAATCATGGGTTACGGCCCGGTGCCATCGACCCAGAAAGCCCTCAAGCGTGCGGGCTTGACCATGGCCGATATCGACTTCATCGAGCTCAACGAAGCCTTCGCTGCACAGGCCCTGCCCGTGCTGAAAGACTTGAAAGTGCTCGACAAGATGGATGAGAAGGTTAACCTGCACGGCGGCGCCATTGCTTTGGGCCACCCGTTCGGTTGCTCCGGGGCGCGGATTTCCGGCACCCTGCTTAACGTCATGAAGCAAAATGGCGGTACGTTGGGTGTTGCGACCATGTGCGTCGGCCTGGGCCAAGGTATCACCACTGTCTTCGAACGCGTCTGATCGCGTAGCGGGACAGCAGCCGGGGCCTAGTGCCCCGGTTTTGTTTTTTCAGGTTTTATTCAGGAGGTGTGCAACATGCAGATACAACCAGGCGTATACCGGCATTACAAAGGGCCTGAGTACCGTGTCTTCAGTGTTGCGCGGCACTCCGAAACCGAAGAGTGGATGGTGTTCTACCAATGCCTGTATGGTGATTACAGCTTCTGGGTACGTCCCCTGTCGATGTTCCAGGAGTCCGTCGAATTTGACGGCGAGCAGGTGCCACGCTTTGCTTTGGTCAAGGCCGAAGAGGGGCTGCCCGGGTTGCTGGGCAAGTCGCACGCGTGATCGTCCGAGCTTGACCTCACACTTTTGCCACTATATATAGCGGTGCCGCGTCTGGCACTTGGCGCGTTTTTTATCTTCAGATTCAGGAATACTCCGATCCATGGGCAAATCGCTGGTCATTGTGGAATCCCCGGCCAAGGCCAAGACCATCAACAAGTACCTGGGCAACCAGTACGTGGTGAAGTCGAGTATCGGCCATATCCGAGACCTCCCCACCAGCGGTTCGGCCAGCGCGAGCAAAGAGCCGGCCGCCAAGCGTGGCAAGGCTGCGGGTGAGGCGCCGGCGCTTTCGCCGAAAGAGAAGGCCCGCCGTCAGCTGGTGGCACGCATGGGCGTCGACCCCGACCATGGCTGGAAGGCCAAGTACGAGATCCTGCCTGGCAAGGAAAAGGTGATCGAAGAGCTGCGCCGCCTGGCCAAGGATGCCGACACCATCTATCTCGCAACCGACTTGGACCGCGAAGGGGAAGCCATTGCCTGGCACCTGCGCGAGGCCATTGGGGGTGACGACACCCGCTACAAGCGCGTGGTGTTCAACGAAATTACCAAGAAGGCCATTCAGGAGGCCTTCTCTCAGCCAGGCGAGCTGGACATCGACCGGGTCAACGCCCAGCAGGCGCGGCGTTTCCTCGACCGCGTGGTCGGTTACATGGTTTCGCCGCTGCTGTGGGCAAAGATTGCCCGTGGTCTGTCCGCTGGCCGTGTGCAGTCGGTAGCGGTGAAGCTTGTGGTAGAGCGCGAGCGTGAAATCCGCGCGTTCATCCCGGAAGAGTACTGGGAGATCCACGCCGACCTCGGCACCGCCAAGAACGCCAAGGTGCGTTTCGAGGTGGCGCGCGAGAAGGGCGAGGCCTTCAAGCCGCTGAATGAAGCTCAGGCCATGGCTGCGCTGGAAAAGCTCAAGGCTTCCAGCTACAGCGTGGTCAAGCGTGAAGACCGCCCGACCAGCAGCAAGCCATCGGCACCGTTCATTACTTCTACCTTGCAGCAAGCGGCCAGTAACCGCCTGGGCTTCGGTGTGAAGAAAACCATGATGATGGCCCAGCGCTTGTACGAAGCGGGTTACATCACCTACATGCGTACCGACTCGACCAACCTGTCGGCTGACGCCCTGGATATGGCACGCAGCTACATCGAACGGGAGTTCGGCAAGCAGTACCTGCCGGAGGCGCCACTGGTTTACGGCAGCAAGGAGGGCGCCCAGGAGGCGCACGAAGCGATTCGGCCTTCTGACGTGAATACCCACCCGACCAAGCTCAGCGGCATGGAGCGTGACGCCGAGCGCCTGTACGAGCTGATCTGGCGCCAGTTCCTGGCGTGCCAGATGCCGCCAGCGCAGTACCTGTCCACCAGCGTTACCGTCGCTGCCGGCGATTTCGAGCTGCGCGCCAAGGGCCGCATCCTCAAGTTCGACGGTTACACCCGTGTGCTGCCACAGCAGAGCAAACCGGGCGAAGACGATGTGCTGCCAGAGATGGTGCAGGGTGAAGCACTCAAACTGATCCAGATCGACCCGAGCCAGCATTTCACCAAGCCACCTGCACGCTTTACCGAAGCCAGCCTGGTCAAGGAAATGGAAAAGCGCGGTATTGGCCGCCCATCGACCTACGCGGCGATCATTTCCACCATCCAGGACCGTGGCTATGTGACGCTGCACAACCGCCGCTTCTACTCCGAGAAGATGGGCGACATCGTCACCGAGCGTTTGTCGGAGAGTTTCTCCAACCTGATGGACTACGGCTTCACTGCCGACATGGAAGAGAACCTCGACGACGTGGCCCAGGGCGAGCGTGACTGGAAGAACGTGCTCGACGAGTTCTACGGCGATTTCAGCAAAAAGCTGCAGACTGCCGAGTCCAGCGAAGACGGCATGCGTGCCAACCAGCCGACCATGACCAACATTCCGTGCAAGGAATGTGGTCGGCCGATGATGATTCGCACGGCCTCTACAGGTGTGTTCCTGGGTTGCTCTGGCTACAGCCTGCCGCCGAAAGAGCGCTGCAAGGCTACCGTCAACCTGGTGCCGGGCGACGAGATTGCCGCTGACGACGAGGGCGAGTCGGAATCGCGCGTGTTGCTGGGCAAGCACCGTTGCCCGATCTGCGCCACGGCGATGGACGCCTACCTGCTGGACGAGAAACACAAACTGCACATCTGCGGCAACAACCCGGATTGCGCCGGTTACGAGATCGAAGAAGGCAACTACCGCATCAAGGGTTACGAAGGGCCGAGCCTGGAGTGCGACAAGTGCGGTAGCGAGATGCAATTGAAGACCGGCCGTTTCGGCAAGTTCTTCGGCTGCACCAACCCGACGTGCAAGAACACCCGCAAGCTGCTCAAGAGCGGCGAGGCGGCGCCACCGAAGATGGACAAGGTGGACATGCCGGAGCTCAAGTGCGAGAAAGTCGACGATACCTACGTGCTGCGCGACGGTGCTTCCGGGTTGTTCCTGGCTGCCAGCCAGTTCCCCAAGAACCGCGAAACCCGTGCGCCGCTGGTGATGGAAATTGTGCCGCACAAGCATGAGATCGACCCGAAGTACCACTTCCTGTGCGATGCGCCGCAGAAAGACCCGGATGGCCGCCCGGCGGTGATTCGCTACAGCCGCAAGACCAAGGAGCAGTATGTGCAGTCCGAGGTCGATGGCAAGCCGACCGGCTGGAAGGCGTTCTACGACGGTAACGCCTGGAAGGTTGAAGACAAGCGCTGATCCATCGGTGCTGTAATGTGGGGCCGCTTTGCGGCCCTTCGCGGGCTTGCCCGCTCCCACCAGTACAGCGCCACATTCAAGGGCGGCGCGATACCTGTGGGAGCGGGCAAGCCCGCGAAGGGGCGCAAAGCGGCCCCAATCATTTATGATGCAGATATCCGCCTTGTAGCCTTATGGGAGGGCACTGAAATGGCCCAGGAACTCTACACCCGTACCAACCAGAAACTGTTCTTCGCCGGCCTCGCCCTTGAGTCCATGGCCAAGGCGGAACAAAGCCAGGCCATGAATGCCCAAGGCCTGGTTCAGGCTGAGCGCGAGTCGGCGCTGTTCCACCTGTATGGTGCTCTGTTGGGGCTGTGCCATGAGATCGGGGGCTTTTACCGCCTGCCGGTTGTCGCAACGGTGGAGCAAGCCCTGGCTGACGATGCCCTGAACGGTATCGCCATCCCGGAGGTGGCCGAGTTGCTGGAGCTGGCCCGTCAGCGGGAAACCTGGCTGGCGCAAATGCTCGGTGCTTATGCCGATTTGTTCCGACCGCCGGTCGCCAGAAAAGCGCCGAAAACCGACGTTACCCAGCCCCTGATTCAAGCTGTCAATCTTGATGAGCCTGAGCATCCAGCGCTGTCGCGTGCCGAGCTGGAAAGCTGGCGCAATGACCTTAAAAGTTTGGTGAGACGTTTCCGTGACGCGTTGAGTGAGTGCTGATAGCCGCAACGGCTGGTACAATAATCGCCTTTCGCGGAGAACTGCCATTTATGTCTACGTCTTTTCTGGAAATTGTCGAGTTGCCTGACGGCCGCATCGAACTTCGTCGCGCCGAGGATGAGGGCTCTCTGGTAACCCTGGATTTCTCGGAAGACGCCAAGGTGTTCCTGCAGGGTCAGCATGTGGAAGTGGCCAAGGCCATGCTCAGTGTGGGTGTGCAGATGGCCGGTCGCCTGATGGATGGCGAACTCGAGCGTGATGAAGGGCCGCGTGTGCTGCACTGAGTGTGCAGCAGCGTATCAGGCTATTTGAAGTGACAGGCAAAGCCTGAACATCAGCCGAGGCGGATGTTCAGGCTTTGTGCGTTTCCGGCACTGGCTGCACGTAGCAGTTGCTGGCGTGCAGTGGCATTGACGTTGCCCAGCCAGCTCACCACGGTGTGGCTGAGGCCCAGGTGCAAAGCCTCACAGGCCAGTTGCAGCGCGCTTTGATTGCTGCGGGGTTGCAGCAGCAGAATACGTTCACGGTTGAGCCCGGCATCGCGCAGCCAGGCATGGGTCAGGCTTGGCGGTGGGGCGATCAGGGTCAGCCAGCGGGTCTCGTCCTCTTCGCTCAGTTCGCGCAGCACGGGTGCCAGCAGGCTTTGGCAGTGGCCAGGGGCACCGCGCAGCGACAGTTCGCTGAACAGCTCGGGCTGACTGCTCTTGCGCGCCGGTTCCCTGGCTTTCAGGCCAGGCAGCACAGGCTGGGCGAGGAATGCTTCGAACAGGGGCAACTGGGCTTGCTCGGGTGCGTGAATGAACTGCTGCATGACGCCTCCTGGATCAGCGGCGAATAACGCCGACGCTCAAGCCCTCAATCACCAGCTCCTGTTCTTTCAGGTCGACTTCGATGGGGGCGAATTCGGGGTTTTCGGCAAGCAGCCAGACTTTGCTGCCTTCGCGCTTGAAGCGCTTGACGGTGACTTCGTCACCGATACGCGCTACCACGATCTGGCCGTTGCGGGCTTCACGGCAGGTGTGCACAGCCAGCAGGTCACCGTCGAAGATGCCGACGTCCTTCATGCTCATGCCGTGTACACGCAGCAAATAGTCGGCTTGGGGGTGGAAGAAGGCAGGGTTGATGTTGCAGGATTGCTCGATGTGCTGTTCGGCAAGAATCGGCGCACCGGCAGCGACCCGGCCGATGATGGGCAAGCCGGCTTCTTCGGCCTTGGCTTCCAGGCCAGGGATGCGGATGCCGCGGGAAGCGCCCGGCGTCATTTCGATCGCGCCCTTGCGGGCAAGGGCCTTGAGGTGCTCCTCGGCGGCATTGGGCGACTTGAAGCCCAGCTCCTGAGCAATCTCGGCGCGAGTAGGCGGGAAGCCGTTGTCTTCCAGGCAGCGCTTGATGAACGCGAGAATTTCGGCTTGGCGTGGCGTCAGTTTCAACATGGTAAGCGCTCTGTCTTTTTGTACAGTGACTGGGATTATATACAGTACTGGGTGCGCTGCAAGCCAAAAGGCGCAATAAACAGAAGAGGTGGCGCTTGCAGTGGGCCGGCTGGCGCTTTTAAATGGCGACCGCCCAGTCATGGAGCCTTGACAGAAGCAGGGCTGAAACGTATGTTTCAAACACCTGTTTGTCTGACGGAGTAGTCGGAGTAGTCATGGCCCAATCGGAAACCGTTGAACGCATTCTCGACGCTGCCGAGCAGCTGTTCGCGGAAAGGGGGTTCGCCGAAACCTCGTTGCGGCTGATTACCAGCAAGGCCGGGGTCAACCTGGCGGCAGTCAACTATCATTTTGGCTCCAAGAAGGCGCTGATCCAGGCTGTTTTCTCGCGTTTCCTTGGCCCATTCTGCGCCAGTCTCGAGCGTGAACTGGAGCGCCGCCAGGCCAAGCCGGAACACAAGCCCAGCCTCGAAGAACTGCTGGAAATGCTCGTAGAGCAGGCGCTGGCCGTGCAGCCGCGCAGCAACAACGACCTGTCGATCTTCATGCGCCTGCTGGGCCTGGCATTCAGCCAGAGCCAGGGTCACTTGCGGCGCTATCTGGAAGACATGTACGGCAAGGTGTTCCGCCGCTACATGCTGCTGGTGAACGAGGCTGCGCCACGCATTCCGCCACTGGAACTGTTCTGGCGTGTGCACTTCATGCTGGGTGCCGCGGCCTTCAGCATGTCCGGTATCAAGGCCCTGCGGGCGATTGCCGAGACCGACTTCGGCATCAACACCTCGATCGAGCAGGTGATGCGCCTGATGGTGCCGTTCCTGGCGGCAGGCATGCGCGCTGACAGCGGTGTGACCGACGAGGCGATGGCCACTGCGCAGCTGCGCCCGCGAACAAAGACCGGTTCGGCTACCGCCAAGGCCTGAAGGCTGGGCGTGGCGGGGCGCTTCCGATAAGCTAGCGCCCATGCCCGATTTCGATCTACTTCGCATCACCCTTGCTGACCAGTGCCTGTATGGCTCCGCCTGTGGCCAACGGCGCGTGTCTGCCGGTGTCTGCTGCCCCCCGGTGGGCCTCTCTCTGTCTTCAATGAAGGATTACCCATGACTGTCAGCCTGCAAGGCTCCCTGATGGTGGATATCGCCGGTAAATGGCTGACCGCCGAAGACCGTCAACTGCTTCGCCAGCCGGAAGTGGCTGGCCTGATCATCTTCGCCCGCAATATCGACAACCCGCGCCAGGTGCGCGAACTGTGCGCGTCCATCCGCGCCATTCGCCCCGATCTGATCCTGGCAGTGGACCAGGAAGGCGGGCGCGTACAGCGTCTGCGCCAGGGCTTTGTGCGCCTGCCGGCCATGCGTGCGCTGGCCGATAACGACAATGCCGAGTACCTGGCTGAGCAGTGCGGCTGGCTGATGGCGACCGAGGTACTGGCGGTTGGCCTGGACCTCAGCTTCGCTCCGGTGCTCGACCTGGACCACCAGCGCAGCGCCGTGGTGGGCAGCCGCGCCTTCGAGGGGGACCCGCTGCGGGCAACGCGCCTGGCCGGCGCGTTCATCCGTGGCATGAATGCGGCGGGTATGGCCGCGTGTGGCAAGCATTTCCCGGGGCATGGCTGGGCCGAAGCCGATTCGCACGTGGCCATCCCCACCGATGAGCGCAGCCTGGAACAACTGCGCCAGGCCGACCTGGTGCCGTTTACCCGCCTGAGTGGGCAGCTGGCGGCAGTGATGCCGGCGCATGTCATCTACCCGCAGGTTGACAACCAGCCCGCTGGCTTCTCGCGGCGTTGGTTGCAGGACATCCTGCGTGGCGAGCTGGGCTTTGACGGTGTGATCTTCAGTGATGACCTGTCGATGGCCGGTGCGCATGTGGTTGGCGATGCAGCCAGCCGTATCGAAGCGGCGCTGAGCGCCGGTTGTGATATGGGCCTGGTGTGCAATGACCGGGCGGCGGCGGAGCTGGCACTGAGTGCAGCGCAGCGCATGAAGGTCAAGCCGTCGCCGCGGATTGCGCGGATGCGTGGGCAAGGGTTTGCGCGAACCGATTATCGCCAACAGCCGCGCTGGCTGGAGGCGTTGGGGGCGTTGAAGGAAGCTCAGCTGGTCGATTGACTGCGCGGGCCTGTCCGTTCCCGCAAGTCGGGTTTGTCCGCGAATACGGTGGCGGCAACGGTGAACGGCGAGGGGGGAATTGGCCAGCAGGCCCGGCCCATTCGCGGGTGAACCCGCTCCTACGCTCTATCCCCCTTTGGCCTGCCGTCCGCGCTTTCCGGGCAATGGCGCAAACAGGGCCTCGATTTCTTCATCGCCAAGCCGCCACTGCCCAGCCTGCCCGCCGTCCAGCAGGCTGGCTGCCAGTGCTGCCTTTTCCTGCTGCAACAACTGGATCTTCTCTTCCACCGTACCCCGGGTAATCAGTTTGAACACGAACACCGGCTTGTCCTGGCCGATGCGGTAGGCACGGTCGGTAGCCTGGTTTTCGCTGGCCGGGTTCCACCAGGGGTCGAAGTGGATCACGGTGTCCGCCGCCGTCAGGTTCAAGCCTACGCCCCCCGCCTTGAGGCTGATCAGGAACACTTCGCTTTCACCTTGCTGGAACTGCTGCACTGGCGTGCGACGGTCGCGAGTGTCGCCGGTCAGCAGGCTGTAGCGGATCTTGCGCTTCTCGAGCTCCTGCTCGATCAGCGCCAGCATCGAAGTGAACTGTGAGAACAACAACACCCTGCGCCCTTCGCTGAGCAGTTCTTCGAGCATTTCCAGCAGCGCACCCAGCTTGCCCTTGTCGGCCTGGTTGCCTTTGCTTTCTACCCCCTTGACCAGGCGCAGGTCACAGCACACCTGGCGCAGCTTGAGCAACGCGTCGAGGATCACGATCTGGCTGCGTGCGGCGCCATTGCGGGCGATTTCGTCGCGGACCTTCTGGTCCATGGCCACTCGCACGGCCTCGTAGGTATCGCGCTGGGCATCACTGAGCTCGACCCAGTGCACCATCTCGGTCTTGGCCGGCAGTTCTGTGGCCACCTGCTCCTTGGTGCGGCGCAGCAGGAACGGCCGGATGCGGCTGGCCAGGTGGGTCAAGCGCTCGCTGTCACCGTGGCGTTCGATCGGGTTGCGGTAATCCTGGTTGAAGCGCTTCAGGTCGCCCAGCCAGCCGGGCATCAGGAAGTGGAAGATCGACCACAGTTCGCCCAGGTTGTTTTCCATCGGCGTGCCGGTCAGGCACAAACGCTGCCCGGCCTGTAGCTCGCAGACGGCGAGGGCAGCCTTGCTGCTGCTGCTCTTGATGTTTTGCGCCTCGTCCAGTATCAGCACGTGCCAGGCCTGGGGGCGCAGCTGTTCGAGGTCGCGTGGCATCAGGGCGTAAGTGGTCAGGACCAGATCGTACTCATGCAGCTTGGTGAAGTGCTTGCTGCGCCCCGGTCCATGCAGTGCCAGGACGCGCAGGTCGGGGGCGAAGCGCTGGGCTTCGTCCAGCCAGTTGGGTATGAGGCTGGTCGGCATGACTGCCAGGGCCGGTGCACTCAGGCGCCCGGACTGTTTCTCCAGCAGCAGATGGGCCAAGGCCTGCAGGGTCTTGCCCAGGCCCATGTCGTCGCCGAGGATGCCGCCGGTACCCATCTCGCGCAGGGCCTGCAGCCAGTTCAGGCCTTGCTGCTGATAAGGGCGTAAGCTGGCCTGCAGCCCGGTGGGCGGTTCTACCTGCAGGTCCCGGGCATCGCGCAGACGCCGGCCCAGATCGCGTACGTGCTCGCCACCTTCCCAGTGCAGGGGCAGGCCTTCGATTTCGTTCAGGCGCGCGGCGTCGGCACGCTCCATGCGCAGGGACGGGCCTGCCGTGTCCTCGTGCAGGTAGAGCTCGCCCAGGGTACCCATGACTGCCTTGATGCGGCCGTAGGGCAGGGCGACGCGCAAAGCCGGGGCATCGAGACGGCCGCGATTGAGGTCGATCAGCAGATGTTCGTCATCACTGCGCCGGGCCAGTTCGCTAGGGCGTAGCAGCTCCGGGCTGCTGCGCAGCAGGTGCAACACGATCGGCAGCAGGCTGTGGCGCTGGCCATCGACCACGATGCCTAGTTCCAGGTCGAACCATTCATGGCCAGGCGCTTCGTCGATGGTTGCATACCAGTCGTCCACCTCCTGCAGGTTGAAGGCGAAGTCGCGGTGAATATCGATGTCCCAGCCGGCTTCGCGCAGGCGCGGCAGGCCTTCGCGGGCAAAGCGCAGCCAGGCTTCGTCGTCAGGCAACTGGTGCATTTCGCCGGCGCTGTCGGGTAGGGCCTTGCTCTGCCGTGTGGCGGGTTTGAAGCCGAAATCGCGCAGCACCTTGCGCAGCGCCTGCTCGGCTTGAGCCTGGCGGCGAATGCGCTGGCTGGTGCTGCCTGCCAGGCGGGTCAGCGGCTTCTCGTCGGTGCCGCTGGCCTGCAAGCCGTCATAATCGAACGCCAATGCGGCGCGGTGTTGCATCTGCCGTTGCATGCGACCGGTTTTCGGCATGTAGGCGGTGTATTCAAGGCTGCCGAGAGCAAGAAGGGGCTTTGGCTGGATGTTATCGAGCAACTGCTCCTGCACTTGCGTCGGGGTCGGCACCTTGTGGCTGAGGGCATTGAGCTTGTGGCTCAGGGGTACGACCAGGTGTTCCGGTACATCGGGTGCGATAGTCAGCTGCACGGCGACGTGCGGATCCAGGCTGTGCTCGACCTTGCCCACTTCACGGGTCGGCAGGTCCAGGTAGTAAAGCGGCAGCAGCGGGATGACGCAGCGCAGCATCGCTTCGCCGCTGTACCACCGCCCCCGGTAATTTCCGTTGTCCAGGCGTACCCAGCGAAACTCGGCGTGGCGCACCGGGCCTTCATGAAGCAGGGGAAGGTCGGTATCGAAGAACATTCGGCCGGTTTCGAGGGCGCGCTGGAACAGCTCGCCACCCTCATGGCCCTTCAGTTTGTAGCCGCGATCCTGGCCTCCGCCCTGATTCAGGGCCGAGAGCAGGCGCAGAATGCGGATGTCTTCGTCTGTTACGAAGCGCGGTGGCTCGTAGAGAAAATCGTAAAGGGACTGGACGCGGCTGAAGCGGATGCCGTCCTCCGTCCGCGTGCCCTTGCGCACAAGCAGGGCGCAGCCGGCATCGTCGGTAAGCTGCAGCTGATAGCACACCATGCGCCCACGCTTGTCTTCGGTAGCGTCGGCTTTGGGCGGGGCCTGCTCCAGGCCGCTCAACCAGTGCTGCAATTCGGCAGACAAGGCGCCTGGGGTGGCTTGCGTGACCTCGCTACGGGAAAAGCGGTCGCTCACACAGAAAAGGACAGCGGCGCAATGCTTGCAATTGTGACGTACCGGGCAATCGCAGTCACCGCGCACATGGCAGCGGCCGCCCGCTACGTGCAACTCGATGCGTTGCCGGTAGTGGTTGTTGCCGCTCCCTTGGCAACTGGCCGTTATGATTGGCCCATGAATGCCTTCCAGTTCGGCCCTGCCTTCCTCGGCATAGCGCTCACCGCGCTGCAGGGCAGCTTTGCTGAACGATTGAATCCAGTTCGGATAGGCGTTCACCATTTCGGCGGCATCGTCCTTCATGGGCTTACTGCTCCATCATCTCCGGGTCCATCACCGGCATTTTCGGCGTGCCTGGTGGGGTCACCTTCAGCAGCACCGCCAGGTGCCCGCCGTCGAGAAAGGTCAGCTGGCCGCCCTTGACGTTGCTGTTGCTCTGCCTGAACTGCTCGCTTTGCAGCACGCTGCCGTTGCCATCCAGCTGGTTGACCCAGAAGTTGGCCTCGACGGTAATGAAGCGGCCTTCAGCGATGCTCAGGTTGCCTTCGATAGGGAAGTGCCCGAACTGTTCGGTGCCTTCGCCCAGGGCGATGCGGCTGGGTTCGCTGCCCACCTGCTGTTGCCAGGCCTTGTGCATCAGCACCGTGTAGTCGGCGGTGGCTTCCAGGCGGGTGGCTTCATCTTCCAGTGCGGGGCGGCGCTCGGCGTCTTTCGCCAGGCGTGGGGCGCCAGCGCTCCAGTCTTCGGGGGCGAACGGGCTGGTGAAGGCGGGCACGCTGTTCTGCCGCACCAGAATCATTTCTACCTGATACAGGCCTTCGGCGAAGGCAGCTGGGGCGAACAGCGCCAGCAGCAGGGTCAGGCAACGGATGGCACGCATGAGTCTTCCTTAGGCAGGCTGTGGGGTCAGGCGCTCGAACAGCGCCTCCAGGGTATTGAAACGTTCGTCGGGGCGTTCCATCGGTACCAGGAAGCGGAACTGGGTGGCGCCTTCGAACTTGTAACGTTTGGGCTGACCCTGGATCAGCTTGATCAGGGTCAGTGGGTCGACCGGTGTTTCGGCTTCGAACTCGAGCTTGCCACCGTTGGGCCCCGCATCGACTTTCTTGATGCCGAGCTTTTCCGCGTGCAGCTTGAGTGACGTCAGGCGCATCAGGTTCTTGGTCGGCTCTGGCAGCAAGCCGAAGCGGTCGATCATCTCGACCTGCAAGTCCTTGAGGCCTTCTTCGTCGGCAGCCGAGGCGATGCGTTTGTACAGGATCAGGCGCGCATGCACGTCAGGCAGGTAGTCCTCGGGGATCAGTGCCGGCAGGCGCAGGTTGATCTCCGGGCCGCCGCCCAGTGGTTGCTCAAGGTTCGGCTGGGTGCCTTTACGGATTGCCTTGACCGCACGTTCGAGCATTTCCATGTACAGGGTGAAGCCCACCGCCTGGATCTGCCCGCTCTGGCCTTCGCCCAGTAGCTCGCCGGCACCGCGGATTTCCAGGTCGTTGGTTGCCAGCACAAAGCCTGCGCCAAGGTCTTGCGTGTTGGCGATCGCCTCCAGGCGTTTTTCGGCGTCGGCGCTCACCTTCTGACGGGTAGGTGTGAGCAGGTAGGCGTAGGCCTGGTGGTGGCTACGGCCAACCCGGCCACGCAGCTGGTGCAACTGGGCCAGGCCGAACTTGTCGGCGCGCTCGATGACAATGGTGTTGGCGCTGGGCACGTCGATACCGGTTTCGATAATGGTCGAGGCCACCAGCACGTTGAAACGCTTGTGGTAGAAATCGCTCATCACCTGTTCCAGCTCGCGTTCGCGCATTTGCCCGTGGCCGATGCCGATGCGTGCCTCGGGCACCAGCTCGGCAAGGTCGGCGGCGCATTTTTCGATGGTTTTCACATCGTTGTGCAGGTAGTACACCTGGCCACCGCGCAACAGTTCGCGCAGCAGCGCCTCCTTGACCGTGCTCTTGTTCTGTTCCATGACGAAGGTGCGCACCGACAGGCGGCGTGCTGGCGGCGTGGCGATGATCGACAGGTCGCGCATGCCCGCCACCGCCATGTTCAGCGTGCGCGGAATCGGCGTGGCGGTCAGGGTGAGGATATCGACCTCGCTGCGCAGCGCCTTCAGCTGTTCTTTCTGGCGCACGCCAAAGCGGTGCTCTTCATCGATGATGGCCAGGCCCAGGTCTTTGAAGCGCACGTCGTCCTGCAGCAGCTTGTGGGTGCCGATGAGGATGTCGATCTTGCCTTCGGCAAGGTCCGCAGCGGCGGCGGCCACTTCCTTGGCCGACTTGAAGCGGCTCATCACTTCCACGGTCACGGGCCAGTCGGCAAAGCGGTCGCGGAAGCTGTTGTAATGCTGCTGGGCGAGCAGGGTGGTGGGCACCAGTACGGCCACCTGGCGGCCACTGTGCACGGCGATGAACGCCGCGCGCATGGCCACTTCGGTCTTGCCGAAGCCCACGTCGCCGCAGACCAGGCGGTCCATTGGCTTGGGGGCCAGCATGTCGGCGCGCACGGCCTCGATGGCGGCCTGCTGGTCCGGAGTTTCCTCGAACGGGAAGCCGGCGCTGAAGGTGGCGTAGTCGGCCGACGGGTCGGCAAACGCGTAGCCCTTGCGCGCGGCGCGGCGAGCATAGATATCGAGCAGTTCGGCGGCCACGTCGCGGACCTGTTCAGCGGCCTTGCGCTTGGCCTTCTGCCAGGCCTCCGAACCCAGCCGGTGCAACGGTGCCAGGGCGTCGTCGCTGCCGGTGTAGCGGGCGATCAGGTGCAGGTTGGCCACCGGCACATACAGCTTGGCGTTCTCGGCGTATTCCAGCGTCAGGAATTCGGCGGCCTGGCCATCGATTTCCAGGGTGGCCAGGCCCAGGTAGCGGCCGACGCCATGGTCGATGTGCACCACCGGCGCACCTTCGCGCAGCTCGGTGAGGTTCTTGATGACCGCGTCGTTGGCGGTTTCGCCGCGCTTGTCACGGCGCCGGCGCTGCATCACCCGCTGGCCGAACAGTGGGCTTTCGGCAATCAGGGCCAGCCCTGGATCGTCCAGCAGCAGGCCGTCGTCCAGCGGGGCGATGGTGATCGCCAGGCGCTCGGCACCGGTAATGAAGTCGTCCCAGCCTTCGACGGTATGCGGGCGCAGCTTCAGACGTTCGAGCAGCTCCAGCAGCACTTCCCGGCGGCCTGCTGATTCGGCGGTGAAGAGTACGCGGCCGGGGAACTGGTCGAGGAAGTTGGCCAGCTCGGCCAGCGGCTGGTTGGCCTTGGCCTCGATGGCCAGGTTGGGCAGGGCGCGCGCCGGGAAGCGCTCGCGGCCCACGCCAGGCTCCAGCTCTTCGCTGCTGACCACCACCCGGGGCCATTGCTTGAGCCGGGCGAAGCAATCTTCCACCGGCAGGAACAGCTCGGCCGGCGGCAACAGCGGCCGGCTGAGGTCGCCGCGGCGGTCTTCATAACGCCCGCGCACGTCGTTCCAGAAGTGCTCGGCGGCCTGTTCCACACCGGGTAGCGAGAACACCTGGGTGTCGGTCGGCAGGTAGTCGAACAGGGTCGAGGTTTCTTCGAAGAACAGTGGCAGGTAGTACTCGATACCGGCGGGGATGATGCCGCTGGCCAGGTCCTGGAAGATTGCACTGCGGCGGAAGTCGACGTCGAAGCGCTCGCGAAAGCGTGCCTTGAAGCGGGTCACTTCTTCCTTCTGCATCGGGAATTCGCGTGCTGGCAGCAGGCGCACCGAATCCACCTTGTCGATCGAGCGCTGGGTCTCGGGGTCGAAGGTGCGCAGCGTCTCGATCTCGTTATCGAACAGGTCGATGCGGTAGGGCAGTTTGCTGCCCATCGGGAACAGGTCGATCAGCGCGCCGCGCACGGCGAACTCGCCATGCTCGTAGACGGTGTCGACACAACGATAACCGCTGGCCTCCAGGCGCAGGCGCATCTGTTCCACGTCGATGGTCTGGCCCACATCCAGCACCAGGCTGCTGCCCAGCAGAAAACGCGTGGGCGCCAGGCGGTGCAGGGCGGTGGTGATCGGTACCACGAGGATGCCGTGGCTCAGCTCCGGCAGGCGGTACAGGCTGGCGATGCGCTGGGAGATGATGTCCTGGTGTGGCGAGAACAGGTCGTAGGGCAGGGTTTCCCAATCGGGGAACGGCAGCACGGGCAGGTCCGGGGCAAAGAAGCGCAGCTCCTGCTCCAGACGGTCGGCGGCCTGGCTGTCGGCCGTCAGCAGCAGGGTGAAGCGGCCAGCGCTGCTGGCGGCTTCGGCGATGGCAAGGCTGAGGGCGGCACCGGGCAGGTTGCCCCAGGTTTGTTTGCCGGCCGTGGCCGACATTTGCGGTAGGCGCAGAACTGACACGGGAGATTGCACTCCAAGCGTTGCGGCAAAGAGACCGATTGTACCGGTGACGGTGCCGGCTGTCAGGCTCGAAAGGGCATGAACGCTGGCTTGCGTCACTGCGTCAGGCACTCATTGCCGGTTCCGCGTTGGGGCGTCATAATGTAGCCCCTTTTTTCTGTCCCTACATGTGGAAGGTTCCCGTGACTCAGAAGCCCGACCAGTGTCTTGGTGAGTGGATTGATCGTGAAGCCCTGGCTGAAGCGATGATCCCGCTTATCGGTCAGCTCTACCGCAATAACAATGTGGTGAGCTCGATTTATGGCCGCAGCCTGATCAACCGTTCGGTTATCTCGATTCTCAAGGCGCACCGCTTTGCGCGCCACCGCCAAACCGACGAAACCGAACTGTCCGTCCACGAGACATTCCCCCTGCTCAAGGCCATGAGCGAGCTGAAACTGGGCGCCGCATCGGTCGACCTGGGCAAGCTGGCCAACAAGTTCAAGCAGGAAGGCAATGGCCGCACTGCCGAGCAGTTCGTCCGTGAAGAGTTGGCCGACGTGGTCGGTCAGCAGAACGCTTCGGCGCGCAAAGGCACCGACGTTGTCCTGTACGGCTTCGGTCGCATCGGCCGCCTGCTGGCGCGCATCCTGATCGAGAAGACCGGTGGTGGTGACGGCCTGCGTCTGCGTGCCATCGTCGTGCGCAAAGGCGCCGAAAACGACCTGGTCAAGCGTGCCAGCCTGCTGCGCCGTGACTCGGTGCACGGCCCGTTCGATGGCACCATCACCATCGACGAAGCCAACAACACCATCACTGCCAACGGCAACCTGATCCAGGTTATCTACGCCAAGAGCCCGAGCGAAGTCGACTACACCCAGTACGGCATCGACAATGCGCTCATCGTCGACAACACCGGCGTATGGCGTGACGCCGACGGCCTGGGCCAGCACCTGGCCTGCCCGGGTGCTGCCCGCGTGATCCTCACCGCACCTGGCAAGGGCGCGCTGAAGAACATCGTGCACGGTATCAACCACGGTGATATCACTGCCGATGACAAGATCATCTCGGCGGCCTCCTGCACCACCAACGCCATCGTGCCGGTGCTCAAGGCCATCAACGACCAGTACGGCATCGTCAACGGCCACGTCGAAACCGTTCACTCGTTCACCAACGACCAGAACCTGATCGACAACTTCCACAAGGGCAGCCGCCGTGGCCGTGCCGCGCCGCTGAACATGGTAATCACCGAAACCGGCGCCGCCACCGCTGCTGCCAAGGCACTGCCAGTGCTGAAGGGCAAGCTGACCGGCAACGCCATTCGTGTCCCGACGCCGAACGTTTCGATGGCCATCCTGAACCTGAACCTGGAAAAGGCCACCACCCGCGACGAGATCAACGAGTACCTGCGCCAGACCGCCATGCACTCGGAGCTGCACAAGCAGATCGACTACGTGGCTTCGCAGGAAGTGGTTTCGACCGACTTCGTCGGCTCGCGCCACGCCGGTGTGGTTGACGCAGAGGCGACCATCGCCAACGACAACCGCGTTGTTCTGTACGTCTGGTACGACAACGAATTCGGTTATAGCTGCCAGGTGGTTCGTGTGATGGAAGACATGGCCGGTGTGAACCCGCCAGCGTTTCCACGCTGATTCGCTTGTAAGGAAATGAAAAAACGGGAACCTTCGGGTTCCCGTTTTTTTTATTCTGAATGTGTGTTGTCAGAGCCGGCCCTTTCGCGGGTAAACCCGCTCCTACAGGACTATCGCTGCCCCTGTAGGAGCGGGTTTACCCGCGAAGAGGCCAGCCCCGGCAACCGAGAAACCAAACCTTGCGCACAGCCCTACTGTTCATTCTGCTGCTACTCACCGCCTGCAACCAAGGCCCCACCCTGGAGCGCCTGGGTGACCCGACCATGGGCAGCAGCTACAGCATCCAGTACGTCCGCGAGCCTGGTGGCCCGCTGCCGGCCCAGGTGCAGATGGCGGTGGAAACCATCCTGCACGACATCGATCACCACTACTCGACCTACCGCGGCGACTCCATCGTAAGCCAGTTCAACCGCTTACCTGCGGGCCAGTGCCTGGCCTTGCCGCCTGATATGCTCGAGTTGGTCAGCCTGGGCCAGCACCTTGCCGAGCAGAGCGATGGCGCTTTCGATCTCACGGTAGAGCCATTGCTCGACTTGTGGGGCTTCGGCCCTCAGGCCCGTCACGAGCAAGTGCCCGAACCACAGGCACTGGCCCAGGTGCGCCAGCGCGTGGGTTACCAGCACTTGCGCGTCAAAGGTCGAGCCCTGTGCAAGGATGCCCCGGTGCAGCTCGACTTCAACAGCATCGTCGCCGGCCATGCTGTCGACTTGATCGCTGCGCGCCTGCAGGCCATGGGTATCAGCAGTTTTGTCGCCGAGGCCACTGGCGAGCTGAAGGCGGTTGGCCGCAAGCCTGACGGCAGCCCTTGGCGTATTGCCCTGGAACTGCCCCGCGAAGACCGTCAGATCGCCCGCCAGATCATCCCGGTCAATAGCCTTTCAGTATCAACCTCGGGTGACTATCGGCACTATTTCGAGCAGAATGGCCGGCGCTATTCGCACACCTTCGATGCCCGCCTCGGGCGCCCGGTCGAACATGACCTGGCTGCCGTTACGGTGCTGGACGCCTCAGCACTGCTGGCCGATGGCTATTCGACGCTGCTGCTCATCCTGGGCCCACAGCGAGGCTGGGATTTTGCCGTGGCGCATGATCTGGCTGCGGTTTTGGTGACTCGAGCAGAGGGAGGCTTCGTCTCCCGAGCTACGCCCGCGTTCGAACGGGCAGTGAAAGGCCAGTGAAAGCACAAGCAGGGATGATTGCCGCCAGGGAATGGGTGAAGCATATGTAGTGCGGGCAAAATTGGCCTACGACGCGACCAAGGGTTAATGTGCGCGGCGTTCAGGGTTGATTAGACTGCACCCGAATTTTCTCATGGCGCCCCGGCGGCATGATCGTGCCCCGCGAGCGACCGTGGCTTGCGGGCCAGTTCTGAAGGAGTACGCATGGCTGTCTACAACTACGACGTAGTGGTGCTGGGTTCCGGCCCGGCCGGTGAAGGCGCGGCAATGAACGCCGCCAAAGCAGGGCGCAAGGTAGCGATGGTCGATGACCGTCGCCAGGTCGGTGGCAACTGCACCCACTTGGGTACCATTCCGTCCAAGGCACTGCGTCACTCGGTGCGGCAGATCATGCAGTTCAACACCAACCCGATGTTTCGTGCCATCGGCGAGCCGCGCTGGTTCTCGTTCCCGGACGTGCTGAAAAGCGCCGAGAAGGTCATCGCCAAGCAGGTGGCATCGCGCACCGGCTACTATGCCCGTAATCGCGTCGACGTGTTCTTCGGCACTGGCAGCTTTGCCGACGAGCAAACCGTGGAAGTGGTGTGCCCGAACGGCGTGGTCGAGAAGCTCAACGCCAAGCACATCATCATCGCGACCGGCTCGCGCCCCTACCGCCCGGCCGACATCGACTTCCACCACCCGCGCGTGTACGACAGCGACACCATCCTCAGCCTCAGCCATACCCCGCGCAAGCTGATCGTGTACGGTGCCGGCGTGATCGGTTGCGAGTACGCTTCGATCTTCAGTGGCCTGGGCGTATTGGTCGAGCTGGTCGACAACCGTGGCCAGCTGCTGAGCTTCCTCGACTCGGAAATTTCCCAAGCGCTGAGCTACCACTTCAGCAACAACAACATCACCGTGCGCCACAACGAAGAGTATGAGCGCGTCGAAGGCCTGGACAACGGGGTGATCCTGCACCTCAAGTCGGGCAAGAAGATCAAGGCTGACGCCTTGCTGTGGTGCAACGGCCGTACCGGCAATACTGACAAGCTGGGCTTGGAAAACATCGGCATCAAGGTGAACAGCCGCGGCCAGATCGAGGTCGACGAGGCCTACCGTACCACCGTGCCGAACATCTACGGTGCCGGCGACGTGATCGGCTGGCCAAGCCTGGCCAGTGCCGCTCATGACCAGGGCCGGTCGGCCGCTGGCAGCATTGTCGATAACGGCAGCTGGCGCTTCGTCAACGACGTGCCGACGGGTATCTACACCATTCCCGAGATCAGCTCGATCGGCAAGAACGAGCAGGAGCTGACCCAGGCCAAGGTGCCGTACGAAGTGGGCAAGGCCTTCTTCAAGAGCATGGCGCGTGCGCAGATCGCCGGCGAGCCGCAGGGCATGCTGAAGATCCTGTTCCACCGCGAAACCCTGGAAATCCTCGGCGTGCATTGCTTCGGCTACCAGGCTTCGGAAATCGTCCACATTGGCCAGGCGATCATGAACCAGCCGGGTGAGCAGAACAACCTGAAGTACTTCGTCAACACCACATTCAACTACCCGACCATGGCCGAAGCCTATCGGGTAGCTGCCTATGACGGCCTGAACCGGCTTTTTTGAGCGGCTCCGACCGGTGGCCTGAGCCGGTCGGAGAGACCGATTTCAACCCTACCCGAGGGTGGTCTTGGCCAAACCGGGAAAGTCTGTAATCAGGCTGTCCACACCAAAGTCAGCAAGCCGGCGCATCAGTGCCGGCTCGTTGACCGTCCATACCGACACATGCAAACCCTGGCCCTGTGCTTTGAGCAGGCGCTCGGGGGTGCACAGCGTCCAGTTCAATGCCAGCAGTTCGCAGCCGTAGTTCTGTGCCACCTTCAGCGGGTCGAGCCAGGCGTATTCGGCCACAAGCCCACGCTTCACGTCTGGCACCAGTTCCAGGGCGGCGCCCAGTACTTCGCGTGAACTTGAGGTGATGGTCACCTTGTCCAGCAGGCCATATTGCTGGGCCAGTTCACGGATCGCCAGGACGGTGGTGGCCGCGCGGGTGCGCGAGGCGCTTTTCACCTCCAGTTGCCAGTGCTCGAACGGGCATTTTTCGAACAGCTCTTCCAGTTTCGGGATCGGGCAGGGCTGCACATGGCCCGGGCCGCCTTTGCGGGCATCGATCTTGACCAGTTCGGCGGCCGGGTGCTCGACCACTTTGCCGCGCCGGCCCGTGGTGCGCTTGAGGGTGGGGTCGTGGATGACCATCAGTTCGTTGTCGGATGACAAGTGCAGGTCCAGCTCGCAGCGGGTCACGCCATGGGACAGGCATTGCTGAAAGCTCTTCAGGGTGTTCTCGGGTGCTTCGCCCTTGGCGCCGCGATGGCCGTAGATCAGGGTCACGTTCGTTCCTTCAAATCAGGGAGAAATTGGCTCAGGAGGCGGAGTCGTTCAGTTCCAGCTGCTGGCGCCGTTGCTGTTGCTGGCGCTGCAGGATGTAACGGGCCAGCAGTTGCCGTTGGGCGTCGGTCATGTCGATGAACTCGGTGCCGACCTCGAAGCCGCCCTCAGGGCGAGGGTCGCAATGGGTGACCTTGCCGCGCAGCAGCAGGCCATGGGCGCGCGGCATCAGCACCATTTTTACTTTCACTCGGGTACCGGGGGCAATCTGTGTGGCTTGGGCGAATTCGATGCCGCCTTCGGAGATGACCACCGGCAGCGGCTCGCCGACCTCGCCAAGCAGGGTTTGCCCAACCACCGCGCTGAGCAAGTCGAGGCGCTTGTTCTGTGCCCGCAGGAACGCGGCGAGCGTACGGTCCTTGTCGCTTAGCTGGCGCAACAGGTGTTGCGACTCGAAGTCGGCCAGGTGCAGCTCGCTGAGCAGGTTGAATAGCGGCGAATCATCTTGCAACACATCTGGGTCAAGGGCTTCGGCCGCGCTAAGGGGGCTTATTTGAAGTGCGATCCGATCTTCGATGCGGTAGTATTCGCGGCGATCTTCTTCGTCTAATGTCGTCATGGCGAACCCAAGGTAGCGGCGGTGGTCCGAGTGTAAAGCCGCCGTAGGCGCCTCGCCACAAGGACGTTCCCTTTCATCCGAACAAGCCCCGACATGTTCAGACCTCTTTTCGCATTCATCGGCACGCGTTATACCCGTGCCAAACGTCGCAATCACTTCGTCTCGTTCATTTCCCTGACCTCGATGATCGGCCTCGCCCTGGGCGTGGTGGTAATGATCGTGGTGCTGTCGGTGATGAACGGTTTCGACCACGAGATGCGCACCCGCGTGTTGGGGATGATTCCCCATGCCACGCTGGAGAGCGGCCAGCCCATTGCCGACTGGCAGGCCCTTGCCCAACAAGTAAAGCAGAATCCGCAGGTGGTAGCGGTTGCGCCGTTCACCCAGATGCAGGGCCTGCTGACCCATGATGGCAAGGTGCAGAAGGTGCTGCTCAATGGCATTGACCCCGCTCGCGAGCGCGAGGTGTCGATCATCGACAACTTCGTCTTGCAAGGCCGCCTGGACCAGTTGGCGCCGGGCGAGTGGGGCATCATGATCGGCGACAAGGCGGCGGCCAAGCTGGGCGTTGCCATCGGCGACAAGCTCACCTTTGTCGCCCCCGAGGTCAGCGTGACCCCCGCCGGCATGTTCCCGCGCATGAAGCGCTTCACTGTGGTTGGCACCTTCCACGTTGGCGCGGGCGAGATCGACGGCTACCTGGGCCTGACCAACATCAGTGACCTGTCCCGCCTGCACCGCTGGAAGCCCGACCAGGTCCAGGGCCTGCGCCTGAAGTTCGACGACCTGTTCCAGGCGCCGCGCGTAGCCTGGAGCATCGCCCAGCAGCTGGGCGACCAGGAATTCTATAGCCGTGACTGGACCCGTACCCACGGCAACCTGTACCAGGCGATCCGTATGGAAAAGGCCATGATCGGCCTGCTGTTGCTGCTGATCGTGGCGGTAGCGGCGTTCAACATCATTTCCACCCTGGTGATGGTGGTCAACGACAAGCGCGGTGACATCGCCATCCTGCGCACTCTGGGCGCCACGCCCGGGCAGATCATGCTCATCTTCATGGTCCAGGGCACGGTGATCGGGGTGATCGGTACCCTGATCGGCGCCGTGGTCGGGATCTTCGCGGCACTGAACGTGAGCGCGGCGATCGCCGGCATCGAGACACTGATCGGCCACAAGTTCCTCAACGCCGACGTGTATTTCATCGATTACCTGCCGTCGCAGATCCTGGCCCAGGACGTGTACATGGTCTGTGGAGCGGCACTGGTCCTGAGTTTCTTCGCCACCCTGTATCCGGCCTGGCGTGCGGCCCGCACCCAGCCTGCAGAGGCGCTACGTTATGAGTGAGTCGCGCATGAGTGATAAAGCCGTTCTGAGTTGCCGCAACCTGGGCAAGTCCTACGACGAGGGCCCGGAGTCGGTGCAGGTGCTGTCCGGGCTCAACCTGGAACTGCGGGCCGGTGAGCGGGTGGCCATCGTTGGCAGTTCCGGCTCGGGCAAGAGTACCTTGCTCAACCTGCTGGGCGGCCTCGACCGGCCGACCCAGGGCAGCGTGTGGCTGGCAGGCGAAGAGCTGTCGGCACTGGGCGAGCGTGCCCGTGGCCTGCTACGCAACCGCGAGTTGGGCTTCGTCTACCAGTTCCACCACCTGCTGCCGGAATTCACCGCTATCGAGAACGTGTGCATGCCGCTGCTGATCGGCCGGACGCCCATCCCCGAGGCCCGGGAGCGTGCCGAGGCGCTGCTCAAGCGGGTAGGCCTGGGCCACCGCTTGAACCACAAGCCGGCCGAGCTTTCCGGCGGCGAGCGCCAGCGTGTGGCGATTGCCCGGGCGCTGGTCAACCGCCCCGGCCTGGTGATGCTCGACGAGCCGACCGGTAACCTCGACCACCATACCGCCCAAGGCATCCAGGAGCTGATGCAGGAGCTGTCCAGCGCTTCGCGCACGGCATTCCTGGTGGTCACCCACGACCTCAACCTGGCGCGGCAGATGGACCGTGTGCTGAAGCTCGACGATGGCCACCTGGTGGCCATCTGATCGACTGCCGGGGTGGCAGGTGCTGCCCCGTTTTCCTGTTTCCATTGGGTGATTTCGTACATGTTCAGACCCTTGCCCATCTTTATCGGCGCGCGCTACACCCGAGCCAAGCGTCGCAACCACTTCATCTCGTTCATTTCGATGACTTCGATGATCGGCCTGTCGCTGGGCGTGCTGGCAATGATCGTGGTGCTGTCGGTGATGAATGGCTTCCAGCGCGAAATGAGCTCGCGCATTCTCGGCCTGGTGCCGCATGCCGCCATCCTCGGCGTGCAGCCGCTGGACGATTGGCACAAGGTGGCCGACGCAGCCATGAAAAATCCGGCGGTGATGGCTGCGGCGCCGATTACCGAGATGGAAGGCATGCTGTCGTACAAGGGCGCCATGCAGCCGATCCAGGTGGGTGGTATCGACCCGGCCGAGGAGGGCAAGGTTTCCATCGTTGGCCAACACATCGTCCAGGGCCGCCTGCAGGGCTTGCAGCCAGGTGAGTTTGGCGTGGTCATCGGTGAACTGACCGCACGCCGCTTTCGCCTGAACACCGGCGACAAGCTGACCTTGATCGTGCCGGAAATCAGCAAGGAACCGGGTGGCATCACCCCGCGCATGCAGCGCCTCACCGTGGTTGGCATCTTCAAGGTCGGCGCCGAACTGGATGGGTCGCAGGCCTATATCCATGTTGCTGATGCAGCCGAGATGCAACGCTGGGCGCCAGGCCAGGTGCAAGGTGTGCGGCTTAAGCTGCACGACCTGTATGCCGCTCCGCAGGTGTCCAAGGCGATTGCTGCCGGGCTTGGTGACGCCTACCGGGCCGATGACTGGTCGCATACCCAGGGCAGCCTGTTCAGCGCCATGAAGATGGAAAAGACCATGATCGGCCTGTTGCTGATGATGATCATCGCGGTCGCGGCGTTCAATATCATCGCCACCCTGGTAATGGTGGTGAACGACAAGGGCCCGGACATTGCCATCCTGCGTACCTTGGGCGCCACACCGGCGCAGATCATGGGCACTTTCATGGTCCAGGGCAGCCTGATCGGCATTGTCGGCACACTGATTGGTGGCGTACTGGGCGTGATTGCGGCGTTCAATGTCAGCCAGATCGTCGGCTGGCTGGAGCGGGTGAGCGGGCAGCACATCTTTACGTCGGATGTGTACTTCGTCAGCAGCTTGCCGTCGCAGTTGCAGTGGGGGGATGTGGCGATCATCTGCACCGCCGGCCTGGTGATGAGTTTCCTGGCGACCATTTACCCGGCCTACCGGGCATCGCAGGTGCAGCCGGCGATTGGCCTGGCGGTTTGATGTTTGCCTGAGATCCTGGGGGCGTAAAGCGCCCCTGGGTTACCGATCTTGAGTGAACTCGATCAAGAATCGGGTCCACCCATCCTCGCATTCTGCCCGTATACGTCCGCCATGGGCCTGCACGATCGACCGGGTAATCGCCAGGCCCAGCCCCGCATGCTCGCTGCTGCCTTCCCGTCGAGCCGGGTCCACCCGGTAGAAGCGGTCGAAAAGTCGCGGTAGCGCGGCCGGGTCGATAGCCAGCCCGGAATTGGCCACGTTGATCTTCGGCCCCGGCCCCAGGGTTACCTTGATCTGTCCGCCTGCCGGGGTAAAGCGCATGGCGTTGTCCAGCAGGTTGGACAGTGCCCGGCGCAGCATATGCCGGTCACCGTGCACTACGGCTTCACCCTCGCGCAGCATCTGCACGTCCCTGTCTTCTGCCAGGGGCGCGTAGTACTCCAGCAGCGCATCCACCTCGTCATGCAGCGCCAAAGGCGCGTCCCCCGGTACCAGCAGGCCGTGGTCGGCCTTGGCCAGAAACAGCATGTCGTTGATCATCTGCGCCATCCATTGCAGTTCTTCCAGGTTGCCATGCAGCGCCTCTCGGTATTCTTCGAGGCTGCGTGGGCGGGTGAGGGTGACCTGGGTGTGCGTCAGCAGGTTGGACAGCGGCGTACGCAACTCGTGGGCGATATCGGCAGAGAACGCTGAGAGGCGCTGGAAGGCATCGTCCAGGCGCTGCAGCATCGCGTTCATGCTGCTGGCCAGCTCGGCCAGCTCTTCGGGCATCTGCGCCACCGGCAAACGGGTGGTGAGCGAACGCGCTGACACGCTGGCGGCTACCTGGCCCATCTGCCGCAATGGGCGCAGGCCGCTGCGAGCGGCCCAGGCACCCAGTAGTGCGGTGGTTAGCGCCGACAGGCCGACAGTCAGCCAGATCAGCCGTTGCATGCCCTGCAGGAAGTGCTGGTGGTGGGTGATGTCGAGGTACAGGGTCAGTCGCGGCGACTGCATGGTGCCCTGTTTCAGGGGGACGGACAGACTACGGTAGTCGATGCCTGGCGCATGCAGGGTGGCCAGCCCGGTGGCCAGCGCTGCTTGCGGCAGCCCGCTGCGGCTTTCGAACCAGGTGGCGCCATTGCTGGCACTGATGCGCAGGGCCAGGTCGGCCTGGTGACTCAGTTCATCGCGCAGGGCAGGCAGGCGGGCCTGGAGCTCATCAGCCGTGCTGACACCAGCCAGTTGCGTGCGAAACAATGACAGGCGCGAGTCCAGCAGTTGTTGGTCAAGTTCGACGAAGTGCTGCTCGCTGGCCCGGCTGAACAGCAGGCCGGCGCCCAGCGAGACGGTGGCGGTGCAGGCGGCGAACAGCAGGGCCAGGCGGCTGCCGAGGGAAACCCGGCGCATCACTCGTTGCGCTCTTCGAGTACGTAACCCATGCCGCGTACGGTGTGGATCAGCTTATTGGGGTGCGGGTCGTCGATCTTCAGGCGCAGGCGGCGGATGGCCACTTCGATCACATTGGTGTCGCTATCGAAGTTCATGTCCCACACCTGCGAGGCGATCAGCGATTTTGGCAGCACCTCACCCTGGCGGCGCAGCAGCAGCTCAAGGAGTGAGAATTCCTTGGCGGTCAGGTCGATGCGCAGCCCGGCGCGCTCGGCGCGGCGGCGGATCAGGTCCAGGCGCAGGTCGGCCAGGCTCAGGATCGTGTCCTGGCTCGGGCTGGTGCCACGGCGTAGCAGGCTGCGTACCCGGGCTAGCAGTTCGGAAAAGGCGAACGGCTTGACCAGGTAGTCGTCGGCGCCCAGTTCCAGGCCATGCACGCGATCCTCGACGGCGTCGCGGGCGGTCAGGAACAGCACTGGCGTATCCAGGCCAGCCTGGCGCACGGCCTGAAGAATCTGCCAGCCGTCGCGGCCAGGCAGCATCACGTCGAGGATCAGCAGGTCGTGGTCGCCGGTCAGGGCCAGGAACTGGCCGGTCTCGCCATCGGTAGCCAACTCGGTGGCAAAGCCGGCCTCGCTCAGGCCTTGGCTCAGGTACTGGCCGGTGCGGGCCTGGTCTTCGACGATCAGCAGTTTCATGCACTGTCCATATTCTGAAAGATTGTGCGTAGCCTATGGCGTCGCTTTACCGCTAGCACAGAGGTAATGGGGTGGGTGAAATGATACGTGACGATGTGCCCGCTCGCCCAAGCTGACGAAGTTGTAATGTGCCTGTCAGGTAGCTGCCAGTCGCCCCCGGCTAATGTGGCTTCATCCTGCTGTGTATTTCCGGAGTCATCATGAAACACCTGTTCATTGCCGCCACACTTGCCCTGGGCAGCCTGCCGGCTTTCGCTGGCCAGGCCCAGACCTTTGCCTTTGGTGAGCCTGCCCCGGCGGCCAAGGCCACCCGTACGGTCAACGTGGTGCTCAAGGACATCGCCTTCGAGCCCAAAAGCCTGCAGGTAAAAGCCGGTGAGACGGTGCGCTTCGTACTGGTCAACGAGGGCAAGCTGCCGCACGAATTCAACCTGGGCGACAAGGCCATGCATGCCGAACACCAGAAGGAAATGGTCGCCATGCAAGGCAAGATGTTCACCGAGGCGATGAACCACGAAGGTATGGATCACGGCAAGATGATGAACCACGGCCAAATGATGGGCCATGGTGACGGCCATGGTCACGGGGGTGGCAACACTGTGATGGTCATGCCCGGCCAGCGCGCCGAGCTGACCTGGACCTTCCGCCAATCGGCACCCATCGAGTTTGCCTGCAACGTGCCGGGTCATTACCAGGCGGGTATGGTCGGGACATTGACCATTGAGTGACTGGCCCTGCAAGGCGGGGTGCAAAACCGGTAGACTAGGGGCATTTTCGAACCTCTAGGTCAGTTTCCATGCATCCCGCTGCCGAACATTCCCCGCTGGGCAAGTCCAGCGAATACATCGCCACCTACTCCCCGGAGCAATTGTTCCCGATCCCGCGTACTGCCAAGTGGGCCGAGCTGGGCGTCACTGCACAGACCTTGCCCTGGCAGGGGGTGGATTACTGGAACTGCTTCGAGCTGAGCTGGCTGCTGCCTTCGGGCAAGCCGGTGGTTGCGATCGGCGAATTCGCCATCCCGGCTGATTCGCCAAACATCATCGAGTCCAAGTCATTCAAGCTGTACCTCAACTCGCTGAACCAGACGGTGTTCACCTCGCTGGGCGCGTTGCAGGCATGCCTGGAAAAAGACCTTACCGCCGCTGCCGGCAAGCCAGTGGGGGTGAAGGTGCGCACTTTGGCCGAGGTTGAAGCCCAGGGTGTGGTGGCGTTGCCGGGGCAGTGCATCGATGCACTGGATGTGGCCATCAGCAATTACGAGCAGCCGCAGCCAGAGCTGTTGCGCTGCGACCCGGCGCGGGTGGTGGAAGAAACCCTGCATAGCCATCTGCTGAAGTCCAACTGCCCGGTCACTGGCCAGCCGGATTGGGGCAGCGTAGTGGTCGAGTACAAGGGCAGGGCGCTGGACCACGCCAGCCTGCTGACCTATCTGATCAGCTTCCGCCAGCATGCAGACTTCCATGAGCAGTGTGTGGAACGGATTTACCTGGACCTGAAGAAACTGCTGCAGCCGGAGCACCTGACGGTCTATGCGCGCTATGTGCGCCGGGGTGGGCTGGACATCAACCCGTATCGCAGCACCGGGGCGATCAGCCCGGACAACAAGCGCCTGGTTCGGCAGTAATTACAGGGGGGGCCGCTTAGCGGCCCCCGCTATTTCAGATCCCCATGCTGTGCAGCGAGTTGGCAATGCTGCGCAGGGTGGCTGTGAGGTCGGGGTGGTCGGCCTCGAAGCGTTCGATCGCCAGGTTTACGCCGTCCACCAGGTTGTTGTCTGGCGTGGCTTCCTCAAGTTTCAGTTGCGCCTCGATCTGGCGCGCCTCTTCGTGCAGGGCGGCCAGCTCTTCTTCCGAAAGCGGTACGTTGCGGTCCAGTTGCTCGCGCAAGCTGTTCAGGCGCTCTTGCAATTCGCGGGCAGGCATTGGCTATTCTCCATCAATGGCTTGGCAAGCCATGGACCTCGGCGACGTGGCAAAGGTTCTGGCCTGTCTTCAGGGTAATCTACCTGCTGGCGATTTGCATGATCCGCGTCAAGGCTGCTGTATCAGGGTTTTTCACCCTTGCGCCGGCGCTGGGCGATGTCCACCAGGCAGGTGTCCAGCGCTTCCAGATGGTCGATCACCGAGTGCACGCCCAGGCTGAATAGCGCCAGCGTCGCCTTGCTACGCGCCAGATCCTGCTCTTGCGGGCTCATGGCTTGCCATTGCGCAGAAGTGCGGTCGCATAACGGGCTGCAGGCGGCCAGGCCTACCGTCCACAAGCCGGCGTTAAGGCCAGACTGCAGTAGGCGCGGGTCGCCGCTGACCAATACGCAGCCATCCAGGCGCTCGCTGTCCAGCGCCATCAGTGCCTGCCAGCAAGCGTTCGGCGCTGGCCAGTGCACGCCATTGACCGCATGCCCTGGAAGCCAGTCGGGCAGCACATGGGCCAGGCGCTCGCTTTGTGCGGTATTGAGGTCATCCAGCCAGATGCACGGCACTTGGCGCTGACGCAGGCTGGCAAGGGTGGCGAGGGCGCCGGGGGCGGGTGATGGCGCGCCATGGGTGGCCTGCACCAGGCAGCCGCGCAAGCCGAACAGTACAGCGGTGAAGGCGGGCGCAGTGTCCATGGCAACTTCCCTCAAATGGTTCGAAGGCTATGCGTTGATTGTTACCGTCCTGTGACATCGGTCGCCGAGCAACAGTTGTTCACAAAATATGGAGCAAAAATGTGTAAGGCTGTTTATCAGCCCGCAAGTCTCTATACTGCCGCCTTAACAGCAGCGCGACCTGTTGCGCTTGCGGCCGAGAAATTCGATGGAGAAACATCTATGCGTAGGATCGGTGCCAGTGTGATCGAACGAGTCACCCAGGCCTGTGTCTGTGCCAGCATGCTGCTGGCGCCCGTGGCAGCCACCCAGGCGGCCACCGAGGAAGATCCCTGGGAAGCGGTCAACCGCCCGATCTTCCGCTTCAACGATACCCTCGACACCTATGCCCTCAAACCCTTGGCCAAGGGCTACCAAGCGGTCACTCCACAGTTCCTCGAAGATGGCATCCACAACATCTTTCGCAACCTGGGGGACGTGACCAACCTGGCCAACAACGTGTTGCAGCTCAAGCCGCATGCGGCGGGCGTTGATACGGCGCGGTTGATCGTCAACACCACCTTCGGCCTGGGTGGCTTCTTCGATGTGGGTACCAAGATGGGCCTGCAGCGCAACGACGAGGACTTTGGCCAGACCCTGGGCTACTGGGGTGTGCCGAGCGGGCCGTATGTGGTCATCCCGCTGCTGGGCCCAAGCACTGTGCGTGATGGTGTGGCCAGGTACCCGGACACCTACACCAAACCTTATCGCTACATCGACCACGTGCCTACGCGCAATTCGATCTTCGCGCTGGACCTGATCGACACCCGTGCCAGCCTGCTCTCGGCCGAAAAGCTGATTCAGGGTGACAAGTACATCTTCATTCGCAACGCCTACCTGCAAAACCGCGAGTTCAAGGTGAAGGATGGCGAGGTCGAAGACGACTTCTGATCTGTGAACCTGGGGCCGCAAAGCGGCCTCAGGATCAATGCATGGCCAGGATCCGCAGCCCGAACTTCTGCTGCCCGCCCGGCTGGTCGGCAATCCATACCACTTCGGTGCTGGCATGCAGCCCCTTCAGCGCCGGATGGTCGGAATCGATCCGTACCTCGATCAGATCACCCACCAGAAAGCGCTGCGGCGCCTGCACCTGCATGCCACCGCTGGACAGGTCCAGGCACACCGCCGCAATCACCTGGCCTTCGTGCAAAAGGCTGACCTCGGTGTCGATGCGCATGCGAATGAAGTCGCGTTTCTCGCTATGGCTGGAGGGCGTGTGGGGCATGCTGCATCCTTCCCGTCGGGTTGCGCTGGTCAACTTTCTTATAACTCCCGGTGATTTGCCCTGTAAAGAGCGGCGAGGTCGACCCCAGCATGCTTGAAACCCCTGCCGGATGGGAGTACCGTCTGCGCCTTACAAGGTACCTCTGACAGTTGCCGGGCAGGTGTTCTTGTCCTACAACTCAAGTAGAGTGTGACCATAAAGAATTCCCGTAGCTGGCCGTCTGCCTTGCCGACACCGCTGCACCAACCTAAATCGGCGCCGTTCGCCCACATGCAGAAAACCAGTGCAACGCTGCTGATCATCGATGACGACGACGTGGTCCGTGCCAGCCTCGCCGCCTATCTTGAAGACAGTGGTTTCAGCGTCCTCCAGGCCGGTAATGGCCAGCAGGGGCTTCAGGTCTTCGAAGAACACCAGCCCGACCTCGTGATCTGCGATCTGCGCATGCCGCAGATGGGCGGCCTCGAACTGATCCGTCAAGTCAGCGAGCGCGCGCCGCAGTTGCCGGTGATCGTGGTGTCCGGTGCCGGCGTCATGAGTGATGCGGTGGAAGCGTTGCGCCTGGGCGCCGCCGACTACCTCATCAAGCCGCTGGAAGACCTGGCCGTACTCGAGCATTCGGTGCGCCGCGCCCTCGACCGCTCGCGCCTTGTGCTGGAAAACCAGCGCTACCGCGACAAGCTCGAAGCCGCCAACCGCGAACTGGAGGCCAGCCTGCACCTGTTGCAGGAGGACCAGACCGCCGGTCGCCAGGTGCAGATGAACATGTTGCCGGAAAGCCCCTGGGTGGCCGGCGAGTTCGCCTTCGAGCACCAGATCATCCCGTCGTTGTACCTTTCGGGTGATTTTGTCGATTATTTCCGCGTGGACGAGCGGCGCATTGCTTTCTACCTCGCCGATGTATCCGGGCATGGGGCGTCGTCGGCCTTTGTCACCGTGCTGTTGAAATTCATGACCACGCGCCTCATGTTCGAGCTCAAGCGCAGCAGAATGCGTGAGTTCAAGCCGTCTGAAGTGCTCAGCCACATCAACCGCGGCCTGATCAACAGCAAGCTGGGCAAGCACGTCACCATGGTCGGCGGGGTAATCGACGAAGAGTCCGGCCTGCTGACCTACGCTGTCGGCGGCCATTTGCCGTTGCCGGTACTGTACACCCCCGAGCATTGCCGCTACCTGGAAGGCCGCGGCCTGCCGGTGGGGTTGTTCGATGAGGCCACCTACCAGGACCTGGTGGTGGAACTGCCCCCGCAGTTCAGCCTCAGCCTGATGTCCGATGGCATTCTGGACCTTTTGCCGGGTGATACGCTCAAAGATAAAGAAGCCGCCTTGCCGGAGATCGTCAAGGCAGCAGGTGGCAGTCTGGATGGGCTGCGTCAACGATTTGGATTGGCTACGCTTGGGGAGATGCCGGATGATATCGCCCTATTGGTGTTGAGCAGGAACCTTCAATGAGTACCGGTAGAATTCAGTTCGCCGAGCAGAGCGGTACCTTCGTACTGAAATTCGTTGGTGAAGTGCGCCTGACCCTGTGTTCGGCGCTGGATGCGACGATCGAGAAGATTTTCACTGCGCTGAACTTCTCGGCGATTGTCATCGACCTGACTGAAACCGAGAGTATCGACAGCACCACGCTGGGCCTGCTGGCGAAGCTGTCGATCCTGTCACGGCAGAAGGTGGGCCTGCTGCCGACGGTGGTGACTACCAATCCGGACATTTCACGGTTATTGCAGTCGATGGGCTTCGATCAGGTGTTCAACATCGTCGATCGGCCGATACCCTGCACCGATTGCCTGACCGACTTGCCGTCGCAGGACCAGAATGAAGATGTGGTGCGCTCCAAGGTGCTGGAGGCGCACAAGATCCTCATGGGCCTGAATGACTCCAACCGCGAAGCCTTCCATGATCTGGTCAATGCGCTGGAGCGGAGCTGATTTATAGCCTGTGCGGGCCTCTTCGCGGGTAAACCCGCTCCTACACAGGGATCTTAACCCTCCGTAGGCGCGGGTTTACCCACGAAGAGGCCGGCACAGGCTGTAAAAATTCTGAATCTCACTGCTCCCGGTTTTTAAACTCTGTAGCCTCACCCCCGCCCGCATCCAGCTGATACACCCGCGCTGGCCGCCCCTGTTCATCAAAAAACACCTGTCCCAGCCCGGCACCATTCCACAACCGTTCCCCCGCCTTGCTATGGTTCGGCGTGCGCGGCACCACTTCCATCTCCCGCCGCTTGGTAAACCAGTTCAGTGGTGAACGCGGCGCATACAGCCAGCGGTTGAGCCGGTCGAGCACATCCAGCAAACGGCGGGGGAACTCGTTCTTGATTCCGCTGCTGGTCACCTGCCACAAGTGCGGGCTGCGCTGGCGGTGGCGAATCAGCACCTCATACACGAACGAGTAATGCACATCCCCCGACAGCACCACGTAGTGCCCCGGCGTGCGCGAGTGGCGGAAGATATTGAGGATGACCTGCGCTGCACCGCGGTGGGCCATCCAGTTCTCGGCATCCACCAGCAGCGGGTAGCCCAGCCAGCTGAACACCTTCTGCACCGTCTCGATCAGCTTCACCCCGAAAATCGGCGCAGGCGACACGATGACCGCCGAGGGGTGATCGAGCAGTGCTTGCTGCAATTCACTCAGCGCTTCCCAGTCCAGCAGGCCGGACGGCTTGGCCAGGTTACTTTCGCTGCGCCAGCGCCGCGTACGGGTGTCCAGTACCAGCAGCGGTGGTTCTGTAGGCAGGCTGAACTGCCAACCCTGGAAGCGCAGCAGCTCGCCGATCAGCTCATCCTGGTTCTGGCGGGTCAGCACCTGGCACTGCTTGATCAGCGGATTGCAATCGTCCGGGTTGTTGCCCCAGGCCTGGCAGAGCAGGTAGCCGAGCAAGGCGTTGCCAATGATCCTTCGCGAGAATGGGTGGCCGTAGGCAGTTTCCTCCCACTGCGCCGAGAGGTTCCAGTCGTCGGTGATGTCGTGGTCGTCGAAGATCATCAGGCAGGGTAGGTGGGCCATCACTCGCGCCACCTGACCGAGATTGTCGGCAAACCCCTGGATCAGCGGCAGCTCTTGCCGGTATCGGGCTTGATGCTCGTCGCTGAGCCCGCTGGGGATGCCCAGGTCCACCAGTTGCCAGGGCAGCGGCGACCACACCAACAGGTACATGGCCATGACTTCGGCGAACGTCACCAGGTGGTTGTCGGCGTTGCTGGACGAGAAGATCGGCTTGCGCTTGCCGCCGAAGAAACGCTCGCGCAGGGTGTCGTTGCGCTCCAGCGCCGGCAGCAGGTCGGCACGGTGGTAGTAGCTGGCCGGGTGCTGGTACAGCGCCTGGCTGTCGGCTACCACCGCACCCTCCAGTTGCTCGTCGAACAAGCCCAGGCGCGAGATCAGGCTATGGATGGCGCGCAGCATGGGGCCAGCGACATCGTCGGCGTAAACCTGGTCGCCCGTCATCACTAGCACGGCGGGGCGGTCTTCGGGCTTCTTGCACCCCTGCAGCAGCCGGTCGGCGCACAGCAGGCCGTCGGCAGCAGGGTGGTGCGGCTTGCGGCAGGAGCCGTGCAGCAAATGGTCGAGGCGCTCACGCAGCACCAGGCTCGGGCGTGGGTTGCCGGGGTAGAGCAGGTGTGGGGCCCAGTCGGCGATACCCTGGCCGTTGATCAGCAGGTCGTAGTCGAGCAGCTGGTTGCAGGGCAGGGGGCTGGCGAATTGGATGTCCAGCAGGTGAACGTAGGCATGCCGGCCAATAGGCACCACTTGGCAATCGACTTGGG
>NZ_JAUHUI010000036.1:0-62260 GCF_030418155.1 Pseudomonas sp. 2,4-D | reverse complement strand
ACCGCCAGCGTCGGTTTCGCCCAGAGCGCCGGCCTGATCCTGGGTGGTTCGATCAGCCAGAGCAACTTCCTCGGTACTGGTAACAAGGTATCCATCGGCCTGACCCGTTCGGAATACCAGACCCGTTACAACTTCGGCTTCGTTGATCCCTACTTCACCGCCGATGGCGTCAGCCTGGGCTACAACGCCTTCTACCGCAGCACCGATTACGACGACCTCGACGTCGACGTTGCCAGCTATGCGGTGGACAGCTACGGTGCCGGCGTCAGCCTGGGCTACCCGATCAGCGAAACCTCGCGCCTGACCTACGGCCTGAGCGTGCAGCAGGACAAGATCAAGACCGGCAAGTACACCGTTGACGAGATCTTCGACTTCCTCGAGCAGGAAGGTGACAACTTCCTGAACTTCAAGGCCTCGATCGGCTGGTCCGAGTCGACCCTGAACAAAGGCGTACTGGCCACCCGTGGTCACTCGCAAAGCCTGACCCTGGAGTCCACCGTTCCGGGCAGCGACCTGTCGTTCTTCAAGCTTGACTACCGTGGCCAGCTGTTCAAGCCGATCACCAGCGACTACACCCTGCGCCTGCATACCGAGCTGGGCTATGGTGATGGTTACGGTAGCACCTCCGGTCTGCCGTTCTACGAGAACTATTTCGCAGGTGGTTTCAACTCCGTCCGTGGCTTCAAGGACAGCAGCCTGGGCCCGCGCAGTACCCCGAGCATCGGCGAGGCCGCAGGTGGCAAGCCAGGCACCATCGCCGACCCGGATCAGGATCCGTTGCCGTTTGGTGGTAACGTGCTGGTACAAGGCGGTGCCGAGCTGCTGTTCCCGCTGCCGTTCGTCAAGGACCAGCGTTCACTGCGCACTTCCGTGTTCTGGGACGTGGGTAACGTGTTCGACACCAATTGCGGCAACAAACCTGATTGCGAGAAGGTCGGATTCTCGGGCATGGCCAGTTCGGTCGGCCTGGGCGTGACCTGGATTACCGCACTGGGCCCGCTGAGCTTCAGCCTGGCAATGCCGGTCAAGAAGCCGGACGATGCCGATACCCAGGTGTTCCAATTCTCTCTGGGCCAGACCTTCTAAGGTCGGCCCTTGCTTAATGACAACGGTTTATCCAGGAGTGCATCGTGCGTAAATTGGCTCAATTGGCCGTAGTGGCCGCGGCGCTGGTCGCCACCCCGGCTTTCGCCGAAATGAAGGTTGCCGTCCTGAACTACCAGATGGCCCTGCTCGAGTCGGATGCTGCCAAGAAGTATGCGGTTGATGCCGAGAAGAAATTCGGTCCGCAACTGACCAAGCTGAAAAGCCTGGAAAGCAGTGCCAAGGGCATCCAGGACCGTCTGATCAAGGGCGGCGACAAGATGCAGCAGCAGGAGCGTGAGCGCCTGGAGCTCGAGTTCAAGCAAAAGGCCCGCGATTTCCAGTTCCAGTCCAAGGAACTGAACGAAGCCAAGGCCGTTGCTGATCGCGACATGCTCAAGCAACTGAAGCCGAAGCTGGATGGTGCTGTCGAGGAAGTGATCAAGAAGGGCGGCTACGACCTGGTCCTCGAGCGTGGTGCGGTCATCGATGTCAAACCTCAGTACGACATCACCCGCCAAGTCATCGAGCGCATGAACCAAGCCCGTTGATATGAGTGTGACCATGACGCTAGGCCAGCTGGCCGAGGTACTCGGAGCTACCCTAAAGGGGCCCGAGGCGCTGCAGATTACCGGGCTGGCCACCTTGCAAGAGGCTGGCCCGACGCAGTTGAGCTTCCTCGCCAACCCGCAGTACCGCAAGTACCTGGATAACAGCCAGGCCGGCGCGGTGCTGCTCAAGGCTGCGGATGCCGAAAGCTTTGCCGGCAATACCCTGATCGTGGCAGACCCGTACCTGGCTTACGCGCGGATTTCCCACCTGTTCGATCCCAAACCCAAGGCTGAGGCGGGAATACATCCCAGCGCCGTGGTGGCGGAAGATGCCCAGGTGGACGCCAGCGCCAGCATCGGGCCGTTCGCGGTCATCGAAAGTGGTGCGCGCATCGGCGCCAACGTCAGCATCGGCGCACACTGCTTCATCGGTGCCCGCTGTGTGGTCGGTGAAGGTGGTTGGCTGGCACCGCGGGTCACGCTGTATCACGACGTGACCATCGGTAAGCGTGTGGTCATCCAGTCGGGTGCCGTGATCGGCGGCGAGGGCTTCGGCTTTGCCAACGAGAAGGGCATCTGGCGCAAGATTGCACAGATCGGCGGCGTCACCATTGGTGATGACGTGGAGATCGGCGTCAATACTGCTGTTGACCGTGGCGCGCTGTCCGACACCCGGATCGGCGACGGGGTCAAGCTGGATAACCAGATCCAGATCGCTCACAACGTGCAGATCGGTGATCACACTGCCATGGCCGCTTGCGTCGGAATCTCCGGCAGCACGCGCATCGGCAAGCACTGCATGCTGGCCGGTGGTGTGGGGCTGGTTGGGCACATCGATATTTGCGATAACGTTTTCGTTTCCGGAATGACCATGGTTACCCGTTCGATCACTGAACCGGGTTCCTATTCTTCCGGCACTGCCATGCAGCCGCTGGCTGACTGGCGCAAGAGCGCCGCGCGTATCCGCCACCTGGACGACATGGCCAAGCGTCTCCAGCAGCTGGAAAAACGCGTCGATACCGTGACCTCAGGTGGCCTGCCGACATCAGAAGGCTGATACCATTCCCTGAGCAAGAGTGAACAGTCGCTAGCTGGCTCCTCTTTGGATTGCAAAAGGAGCGTGTGGTCAGCACCTGCGCTCCCTATTCTTATTACAGGCTTCCCCACCGAAATGATGGACATCAACGAGATTCGCGAATACCTGCCTCACCGCTACCCGTTCCTGCTGGTAGACCGTGTGACGGATCTGGACTTCGAGGCCCAGAGCATTCGTGCCTACAAGAATGTCAGCATCAATGAGCCGTTTTTCAATGGCCACTTCCCGGCACACCCGATCATGCCGGGTGTCCTGATCATCGAAGCCATGGCCCAGGCGGCCGGCATCCTTGGTTTCAAGATGCTCGATGCCAAGCCGGCCGATGGCACCCTGTACTACTTTGTCGGTTCCGACAAACTGCGTTTCCGTCAGCCGGTTCTGCCGGGTGACCAGCTTGTGCTGGAAGCCAAGTTCCTCAGCCGTAAAAGCATGATCTGGAAGTTCGAGTGCCGCGCCCTTGTCGATGGCAAGCCGGTCTGCTCGGCAGAAATCACCTGCGCGGAACGCTCCCTATGAATTCGATTGATCCTCGGGCCATTATCGATCCGTCGGCCAAGCTGGCCGACGGCGTCGAGGTCGGCCCTTGGTCGATCGTTGGCCCTGATGTAGAAATCGGGGAGGGCACCGTTATCGGCCCGCATGTTGTGCTCAAAGGCCCGACCCGCATCGGCAAGCACAACCGTATCTTTCAGTTTTCCTCGATCGGTGAAGACACCCCGGACCTTAAGTACAAGGGTGAGCCGACGCGCCTGGTGATCGGCGATCACAATGTGATTCGCGAAGGGGTGACCATCCACCGCGGTACTGTTCAGGACCGCGCGGAAACCACCGTAGGTGACCATAACCTGATCATGGCCTATGCCCACATTGGCCACGACAGTGTCATCGGCAACCACTGCATCCTGGTCAACAACACGGCGTTGGCAGGTCATGTACATGTGGGTGACTGGGCGATCCTGTCCGGTTACACCCTGGTGCACCAGTACTGCCACATTGGCGCCCACGCGTTTTCCGGCATGGGCACGGCCATTGGCAAGGACGTTCCGGCCTTCGTTACCGTGTTCGGCAGCCCGGCCGAAGCCCGCAGCATGAACTTCGAGGGCATGCGCCGCCGCGGTTTCAGCGACGAGGTGATCCATGTGCTGCGTCGTTGCTACAAGATTGTCTACCGTCAGGGCCTGACCGTCGAAGACGCGCTCAAGGAGCTGGCCGAACCGGCCACGCAACACCCTGAGGTCGAGCTGTTCCGTCAGTCGATCCTGAGCTCCGCTCGCGGCATCACGCGCTGATATGGCTCAGCTTTGCGTAGCGCTGGTCGCGGGTGAGGCCAGTGGCGATATTCTTGGTTCAGGCTTGATGCGTGCCCTCAAGGCACGCCACCCCGACGTGCGTTTCATCGGGGTTGGCGGCCCCTTGATGGAGGCCGAGGGCCTGCAATCCTATTTCCCCATGGAACGCCTGGCCGTCATGGGGCTGGTCGAGGTACTGGGGCGTCTGCGCGAGCTGCTCAAGCGCCGCAAGCTGCTGATCCAGACCCTGATCGAAGAAAAGCCCGACGTATTCATCGGCATCGACGCCCCTGACTTCACCCTCAACATCGAGCTGAAGCTGCGCCAGGCCGGGATCAAGACCGTGCACTATGTCAGCCCGTCAGTGTGGGCCTGGCGGCAGAAGCGCGTGCTGAAGATCCGCGAAGGCTGCGACCTGATGCTGACGCTGTTGCCGTTCGAGGCACGGTTCTACGAAGAGCAGGGTGTGCCAGTGCGTTTTGTCGGCCACCCGCTGGCAGACACCATCCCGCTTGAAGCCGACCGCCCGGCCGCGCGCGTCGCGCTGGGCCTGGGCGAGGGGCCGGTGGTGGCGTTGATGCCGGGCAGCCGGGGTGGCGAAGTAGGGCGCCTGGGCGCGCTGTTCCTCGACGCCGCCGAGCGCCTCTGCCAACAAGTGCCCGGTGTGCGCTTCGTGTTGCCCTGCGCCAACGCCACGCGGCGCGCCCAGATCGAACAGATGCTTGAAGGGCGCCAACTGCCGCTGACCCTACTTGATGGCCAGTCGCACCAAGCCCTGGCGGCCTGTGACGCGGTGCTGATCGCCTCGGGTACCGCCACCCTTGAGGCGCTGCTGTACAAGCGGCCGATGGTGGTGGCGTACCGCCTGGCGCCCTTGACCTTCTGGATTCTCAAGCGCCTGGTGAAAAGCCCTTACGTGTCATTGCCGAACCTGCTGGCCCAGCGAGAGCTGGTGCCCGAGTTGCTGCAGGACGACGCTACCAGCGAAGCGCTGGCCAACACCCTGGCGCCGCTGGTGCGCGATGGAAGCCAGCAGACCGAACGTTTCGACGAAATTCACCGCACCCTGCGCCGTGACGCCTCCAATCAGGCGGCCGAGGCGGTACTGGCCCTGCTCAAGGACCGCTGACATGCAAATTGGACTGGACTTCAACCTGGTAGAAGACCTGGTCGCCGGCGTTGACGAAGTGGGCCGTGGCCCCCTGTGCGGCGCGGTGGTAACGGCGGCAGTGATTCTTGATCCCGCGCGGCCGATTCTCGGTCTGAACGATTCGAAGAAACTCACCGAAGCCAGGCGTGAGGCGCTGTTCGACGAGATCTGCGAAAAGGCCTTGAGCTTCTGCATCGCCCGCGCCGAAGTCGAGGAAATCGACAGCCTGAACATCCTGCAGGCCACCATGCTGGCCATGCAGCGGGCAGTGGAGGGCTTGCACATTACGCCGAAGCTGGCCCTGATCGATGGCAATCGCTGCCCGAAGCTGGCGGTGCCGGCAGCACCGGTGGTCAAGGGGGATAGCCAGGTGCCGGCCATTGCGGCGGCATCGATCCTGGCCAAGGTGACCCGTGATCGGGAAATGAGTGCGTTCGAACTGATCTACCCGGGTTATGGCATTGGCGGGCACAAGGGCTACCCGACCCCGGTGCATCTGGAGGCGTTGGCACGCCTTGGGCCTACGCCCATTCATCGGCGCTCCTTCGCCCCGGTGCGGGCGGCCTGGGAAGCGCGCGAAGGCGTCACCGATTCCCTGATCTGACCATTGGGGCCGCTTTGCGGCCCTTCACGGGCACGCCCGCTCCCACAGGATTCTTCGGTCTGAGCAGCGGGGCCGTACCTGTGGGAGCGGGCGTGCCCGCGAAGGGCTGCAAAGCAGCCCCAAAAAAAGCCCCTAGTTAGGCTACAATCCCGCCCTTGTCGTTAAGCTCTGCTACAGGATCTTCCATGTCGGTTCCCTTCGTTCACCTGCGCGTCCACTCCGAATTCTCGCTGGTCGACGGCCTGGTGCGGATCAAACCGCTGGCCAAGGCGCTGACCGGGATGAACATGCCGGCGGTCGCGATCACCGATCAGAGCAACATGTGCTCGCTGGTGAAGTTCTACAAGACTGCCATGGGCGCCGGCATCAAACCGATCTGCGGTGCCGACCTGTGGCTGGCCGGTGCCGACCCGGATGCCCCGCTGTCGCGCATCTGCTTCCTGGCCATGGACCCCAAGGGCTATCGCAACCTCACCGAACTGATCTCGCGCGGCTGGACCGATGGCCAGCGCAATGGCCTGGTCATCCTCCAGCGTGAATGGATCGCCCCTGCCAGCGAGGGCCTGATTGCCCTGTCCGCGGGTAAGGAGGGCGACATTGGCATGGCGCTGCTGGCGGGTCGGCAAGACGAAGCCGAAGCGCTTCTTCAGGACTGGATGGGCATGTTCCCCGAGCGCTTCTACGTTGAAGTGCAGCGCACCAATCGCGCACGCGACGAAGAATACGTGCACGCGGCGGTGGCATTGGCCGACAAGCTTGGCGCCCCGCTGGTGGCTACCAACGACGTACGTTTCATCAAGCAGGCGGACTTTGACGCCCACGAAACCCGCGTCTGTATCGGCGAGGGCTGGACCCTCGATGACCCGCGCCGTCCGCGTTGCTACAGCGACCAACAGTACCTGAAGTCGGCCGAGGAAATGGCCGAGCTCTTCAGTGACCTGCCCGACGCCATTGCCAACACCGTCGAAATTGCCAAGCGCTGCAACATCCAGGTGCAGCTGGGCAAGTACTTCCTGCCTGACTTCCCCACGCCCAACGGCATGGGCATCGACGACTACCTGAGGCATGTGGCCCACGAAGGCCTGGAAGAGCGCCTGGCCGTACTGTGGCCGAAAGAGACCACGCCCAATTACGAAGAAAAGCGTCAGGTTTACCTGGACCGCCTGAAGTTCGAGCTGGACATCATCATCCAGATGGGCTTCCCCGGTTACTTCCTGATTGTTATGGACTTCATCAAGTGGGCCAAGAACAACGATGTACCGGTTGGCCCGGGCCGCGGTTCGGGTGCTGGTTCGCTGGTGGCCTATGTACTGAAGATCACCGATCTCGACCCGCTGGCCTACGACCTGCTGTTCGAGCGCTTCCTCAACCCTGAACGTGTTTCCATGCCCGACTTCGACGTCGACTTCTGCATGGACGGCCGTGACCGGGTGATCGACTACGTGGCCGAGGCCTACGGCCGTAATGCGGTGAGCCAGATCATCACCTTCGGTACCATGGCCGCCAAGGCGGTGGTGCGTGACGTGGCGCGGGTGCAAGGCAAATCCTATGGCTTGGCCGACCGCCTGTCGAAGATGATCCCCTTCGAAGTGGGCATGACCCTGGAGAAGGCCTACGAGCAGGAAGAAATCCTGCGTGACTTCCTCAAGGGCGATGAAGACGCCCGTGAAATCTGGGACATGGCCCTGAAGCTGGAGGGTGTGACCCGGGGTACCGGCAAGCACGCCGGTGGTGTGGTTATCGCACCGACCAAACTCACCGACTTTTCGCCGATCGCCTGTGATGAAGAGGGCGGTGGCCTGGTAACCCAGTTCGACAAGGATGACGTCGAGGCCGCCGGCCTGGTGAAGTTCGACTTCCTCGGCCTGCGTACCTTGACCATCATCAAGTGGGCGATGGAGATCATCAATCGCGAGCAGGCCAAGAAGAACCTGCCCGACCTCAACATCGACTTCATCCCGCTGGACGACCGCAAGACTTACGAGCTGCTGCAGAAGGCCGAAACCACGGCGGTGTTCCAGCTTGAATCGCGTGGCATGAAGGAGCTGATCAAGAAGCTCAAACCCGACTGCCTGGAAGACCTGATCGCACTGGTTGCGCTGTTCCGCCCGGGCCCGCTGCAATCGGGCATGGTGGACGACTTCATCAACCGCAAGCACGGCCGCGCCGAGCTGGCCTACCCGCACTCCGACTACCAGTACGAAGGCCTCAAGCCGGTGCTGGCGCCGACCTACGGCATCATCCTGTACCAGGAACAGGTGATGCAGATCGCCCAGGTGATGGCGGGTTACACCCTGGGTGGCGCCGACATGCTGCGCCGGGCCATGGGTAAGAAAAAGCCCGAGGAAATGGCCAAGCAGCGCGGTGGTTTCATCGAAGGTTGCGTAGCCAACAATATCGATGCGGACCTCGCCGGTAACATCTTCGACCTGGTAGAGAAGTTCGCGGGCTACGGCTTCAACAAATCCCACTCCGCCGCCTATGGCCTGGTGTCGTACCAGACCGCCTGGCTGAAAACCCACTACCCGGCGCCGTTCATGGCCGCGGTCCTGTCGGCGGATATGCACAACACCGACAAGGTGGTGGTGCTGGTGGAGGAGGTGCGCAGCATGAAGCTGCGCCTCGACGCGCCGGACGTGAACTTCTCGGACTTCAAGTTCACCGTCAACAACGACGGCCGTATCGTCTACGGCCTTGGCGCCATCAAGGGTGTCGGCGAAGGCCCGGTGGAGGCGATTGTCGAGGCGCGTGCCCAAGGCGGTCCGTTCAAGGACCTGTTCGATTTCTGTGAACGCATCGACCTCAAGCGGGTCAACAAGCGTACCCTTGATGCGCTGGTGCGCAGTGGCGCGCTGGACCGCCTTGGCCCGCACTTCCATGACGAGATCAAGGCCTACCACGCCAACATCGACATCAACCGGGCAACCTTGCTGTCGGCGCTGGGCGAGGCCATCAAGGCCGCCGAGCAGGCTGCGCACACCGCTGACAGTGGTCATGTCGACCTGTTCGGCAGCATGTTCGACGCGGCAGATATCGACGTCTATGCCAACCATCGCAAGGTGCGCGAGCTCACCCTCAAAGAGCGTCTGAAGGGGGAGAAAGACACCCTTGGCCTGTACCTCACCGGCCACCCGATCGACGAGTACGAGACCGAGATCCGCCGCTTCGCCCGCCAGCGCATCGTCGATCTCAAGCCGTCGCGCGAAACCCAGACCATCGCGGGCATGATCATTGCCCTGCGGGTGATGAAGAACAAGAAGGGCGACAAGATGGGCTTCGTCACCCTGGATGACCGTTCCGGGCGAATCGAGGCATCGCTGTTTGCCGATGCCTTCATGGCGGCACAGTCCTTGCTGCAGACCGATGCCATGGTGGTGGTGGAAGGCGAAGTCAGCAATGACGACTTCTCCGGGGGCTTGCGCCTTCGGGTGAAGCAGGTCATGACCATGGAAGACGCACGCACCAAGCTGGCCGAGAGCCTGCGCCTGAAGGTGGCGCACGACGCACTGAAGGGCGACCGGCTGAAGTGGCTGGGCGAGCTGATCACCCGCCATCGCGGTGCCTGCCCGATCACGCTGGAGTACACCGGCAGTGACGCCAAGGCCATGCTGCAGTTTGGCGAGCAGTGGGCGATCGACCCGGCCGATGGGCTGATTCAGGCGCTGCGTGACCAGTTCGGGCGTGAGAACGTCTTCCTGCAATATCGTTGAACCGACAAAAATTTAATCTCGACCTGAATGCGCCTGATCCCTTAAGGTATGGCGCCAAACGGATCAACCGGCCGGCCGCCTGGCCGTAGACCCAAGACGGATGACTATGAACCCGAATTTCCTCGACTTCGAACAGCCGATTGCCGACCTGCAAGCCAAGATCGAAGGCCTGCGCCTGGTGGGCAACGACAACTCGCTGAACATCAGCGATGAAATTGCCCGTCTGCAAGACAAGAGCAACACCCTGACCGAAAGCATCTTCGGCAACCTGACCAGCTGGCAGATCGCCCGCCTGGCCCGTCACCCGCGTCGTCCTTACACCCTGGACTACCTGGAGCACATCTTCACCGAGTTCGAAGAGCTGCACGGGGACCGTCACTTCTCTGACGACGCCGCCATCGTGGGTGGTACTGCGCGCCTGGACGGCAAGCCGGTCATGGTCATTGGCCACCAGAAGGGCCGTGAAGTGCGCGAGAAAGTGCGTCGCAACTTCGGCATGCCGCGCCCGGAAGGCTACCGCAAGGCCTGTCGCCTGATGGAAATGGCCGAACGCTTCAAGATGCCGATCCTGACCTTCATCGACACGCCGGGCGCCTACCCGGGCATCGACGCCGAAGAGCGCAACCAGAGTGAAGCCATCGCCTGGAACCTGCGGGTCATGGCACGCCTGAAAACCCCGATCATCGCTACCGTGATTGGTGAGGGTGGTTCCGGTGGTGCACTGGCCATTGGCGTGTGCGACCAACTGAACATGCTGCAGTACTCCACCTACTCGGTGATCTCGCCGGAAGGCTGTGCTTCGATTCTGTGGAAAACTGCCGATAAAGCAGCAGATGCGGCCGAGGCCATGGGCATCACCGCCGAGCGTCTGAAGAGCCTGAACATTGTCGACAAGGTCATCCAGGAGCCGCTGGGCGGCGCCCACCGTGATCCGGCCAAGATGTCCGAAAGCATCCGTGCCGATCTGGTGCAGCAGCTGGACATGCTCGGCAAGTTCGACAACGATGCGCTGCTGGCCCGTCGTTACGAGCGCCTGATGAGCTACGGCCTCTGATTCTGATTTGCCCCGGGGCCGTTTTGCGGCCCTTGTGATTGATGGCACCGGCTTCGCCGGTGTTCGCGGGTAAACCCGCTCCTACAGGTATTGCGCTGCCCTTGAGGCTTGCGCCTTACGTGTGGGAGCGGGCATGCCCGCGAATGCTTTCTGGAATCGAGCGAGGGCTAGATGATCAACCTCACTCCTTGGCTCAACGCCCCCACCTGGCACGTCGCCTTCTCCGGCGGCCTCGATTCCACCGTCCTCCTGCACCTGCTGGCCGAATACGCCCGCAACCACGCATCCCCCCCGCTGCGCGCCATCCATATCCACCACGGCCTGCAAGCTGCTGCCGACGCCTGGCCCGCCCACTGCCAAGCCATCTGCGACAATTTCGACGTTGAACTCCAGGTCATCCACGTCCAGGTCTCCCCAGGCGCCAGCCTGGAACAGGCGGCCCGAGATGCGCGCTATGCCGCCTTCAGGCAAGTGCTCGGCCCGGGCGATATCCTGTTCACCGGCCAGCACCGCGACGACCAGGCCGAGACCCTGCTGTTCCGCCTGTTGCGCGGCGCCGGCCTGCGTGGCCTGGCGGCAATGCCGGGGCAGCGGACGCTGGGGCAGGGCCGCCTGGTCAGGCCGTTGCTGGCCTGTTCCCGGCAACATTTGCAGGATTATGCCCAAGCCCAAGGGCTGACCTGGATCGAAGACCCGTCAAACCTCGACACACAATTCGCCCGCAACTACCTGCGCGGCGAAGTGATGCCGCACTTGCAGCAACGTTGGCCACAGGCCAGCCAGAACTTCGCCCGTGCAGCAGAGCATCTGGGCGAGGCGCTGAGTTTGCTGGACGAATTGGCCCAAGAGGATCTGGCGCTTGCGGGCAAGGGGGCGCCCATCGCCTGGCCGGGGCTGGATTCCCTCGACCTGGCCGCCCTGCTGGCGTTATCGCCGGCCCGTCAGCGCAATGCCTTGCAGTACTGGCTGAGCCAGCGCACCCGTTTGCCCGATACCCGGCACTGGGCCGGCTGGGCAGACCTGCGCGATGCCGCTGCCGATGCCCGGCCAGTCTGGCGGCTTGCCGATGGACGGTTGGTGCGTAGCCACGGGCGCATCTGGTGGCTGAGCGGTGATTGGCTACAGCAACCGGCTGGCTCGCTGGCCTGGCCCGACCCTGATGGGCCGTTGCGGTTGCCCGGCAATGGTTGCGTGCGTCTTGTTGGCGCAGCCGTGCCGAGCGGGTTGCGCATTGCCTACCGTCAGGGTGGTGAAATGCTGGCGGTTCCCGGCCGTGGCCGGCGGGACCTCAAGCGCCTGCTCAACGAACAGCAGGTGCCGCATTTCCTGCGCTCGCGCCTGCCGTTGCTGTATCACGGCGAACGCCTGCTGGCGGTGGCCAACCTGCCCGGGCTGGTGCAGGCGGATTGCCAACTGCACTGGCAGTTACCGACGAACGCGCAAGGTTTGAGCTGAAGGGTACATTCCGGTAGACTACCCTCCCTTCTTGATACAACTTCTGTGGGTTCCGCGAAAACACAGGAGTTGCCGATTACCAAGCAGTTTTTTGCCGAGCTGATTCTGGAAATGACGAGCGAACGCCATGCCGGGTATACCCTGGCTGTACAGACGCGGCAGTTTTTCGAGATGCACTGTGATTGACGCAGGTGATCGGGGGCTTCGGCCTTCCTTCGCTTTCTCCGGCGGCGCTGGCCGCCTTAACGCAGACTTCTAGGGTTTTTCATGACGCGCTACATATTCGTCACGGGCGGTGTTGTTTCTTCATTGGGGAAAGGCATTGCCTCGGCTTCCCTGGCGGCCATCCTGGAAGCGCGGGGCCTGAAGGTCACCATGCTCAAGCTGGATCCGTACATCAACGTCGACCCGGGCACCATGAGCCCGTTCCAGCACGGTGAAGTGTTCGTCACCCACGATGGCGCCGAGACCGACCTCGACCTGGGGCACTACGAGCGGTTCATCCGCACCACCATGACCCAGAACAACAACTTCACCACCGGCCGTATCTACGAGCACGTGCTTCGCAAAGAGCGTCGTGGTGATTATCTGGGCGCGACCATCCAGGTCATCCCGCACATCACCGACGAAATCAAGCGTCGCATCATCAAGGGTGCCGGCGATGCCGACGTGGCCCTGGTGGAGATCGGCGGTACCGTGGGTGATATCGAGTCGCAGCCGTTCCTCGAGGCGATTCGCCAGCTGCGTGTCGAAGTGGGCTCCAAGCGGGCCATGCTGATGCACCTGACCCTGGTCCCGTACATCGCCACCGCTGGCGAAACCAAGACCAAGCCGACCCAGCACTCGGTCAAGGAGCTGCGCTCCATCGGCCTGCAGCCTGACGTGCTGATCTGCCGCTCCGACCACCCGGTCGATGCTTCGTCGCGTCGCAAGATCGCGCTGTTCACCAACGTTGAAGAGCGTGCGGTGATTTCGCTGGAAGACGTCGACACCATCTACAAGATCCCGGGCGTACTGCACGCGCAGGGCCTGGACGACTTCGTCGTCGAGCGCTTCGGCCTGCAGTGCAATGGCGCCGACCTGTCCGAGTGGGACAAGGTAGTCGATGCCAAGCTCAACCCGGAGCACGAAGTGACCATCGCGATGGTCGGCAAGTACATGGAGCTGCTGGATGCGTACAAATCGCTGATCGAAGCGATGAGCCACGCCGGCATCACCAACCGGACCAAGGTCAACCTGCGCTACATCGATTCGGAAGACATCGAGAACCAGGGCACCAGCCTGCTCGAAGGCGCCGATGCCATCCTGGTACCGGGCGGTTTCGGCCTGCGCGGTGTGGAAGGCAAGATCACCGCGGTGCAATACGCCCGTGAGAACAAGGTGCCGTACCTGGGTATCTGCCTGGGCATGCAGGTGGCCGTCATCGAATTCGCCCGTAATGTGATGGGCTGGAAAGACGCCAACTCCACCGAGTTCGACCGTAACAGCGGCCACCCAGTGGTCGGCCTGATCACCGAGTGGGCCGATGCCACCGGTGCCGTCGAGACCCGCGACGAGGCTTCCGACCTGGGCGGCACCATGCGCCTGGGCGCACAGGACTGCCAGCTGGCTGCCGGTTCCAAGGTGCACGACTGCTACGGCAAGGACGTGATCACCGAGCGTCACCGTCACCGCTACGAAGTGAACAACAACCTGCTGCCACAACTGGTGGACGCTGGTCTGGTGGTTTCCGGCCGTTCCGAAGACGGCGCGCTGGTGGAAGTGGTCGAGTCCAAGGACCACCCATGGTTCGTCGCCTGCCAGTTCCACCCGGAGTTCACCTCCACCCCGCGTGACGGCCACCCGCTGTTCAGTGGTTTCGTCAAGGCAGCCCTGGCCCAGAAGAACAAGGCCTGATCGATGACCCAGAAGATCATTCGCGTCGGTAACATCGAGATCGCCAACGACAAGCCGTTCGTCCTGTTCGGCGGCATGAACGTTCTGGAATCCCGTGACCTGGCGATGAAGGTCTGCGAAGAGTACGTGCGGGTTACCGAGAAGCTCGGTATCCCGTACGTGTTCAAGGCCAGCTTCGACAAGGCCAACCGTTCGTCGGTAACGTCCTACCGTGGCCCTGGCATGGAAGAGGGGCTGAAGATCTTCGAAGAGATCAAGCGCACCTTCAACGTGCCGGTGATCACCGACGTGCACGAGCCTTACCAGGCCGAGCCCGTCGCCAAGGTATGCGACATCATCCAGCTGCCGGCTTTCCTGTCGCGGCAGACTGACCTGGTGGTGGCCATGGCCAAGACCGGCGTGGTGATCAACATCAAGAAGGCTCAGTTCCTCGCACCTCAGGAAATGAAACACATCCTGGCCAAGTGCGAAGAGGCCGGTAACGACCAGTTGATACTCTGCGAACGTGGTTCGAGCTTCGGCTACAACAACCTGGTGGTCGACATGCTGGGCTTCGGCATCATGAAGCAGTTCGAGTACCCGGTGTTCTTCGACGTGACCCACGCCCTGCAGATGCCGGGTGGCCGCGCCGATTCCGCCGGCGGTCGTCGGGCTCAGGTCACTGACCTGGCCAAGGCCGGCATGAGTCAGGGCCTGGCCGGGCTTTTCCTCGAAGCCCACCCCGACCCGGACAACGCCAAGTGCGACGGCCCATGCGCCCTGCGCCTGGATAAACTGGAGCCGTTCCTGGTCCAGCTCAAGCAATTGGACGACCTGGTGAAAAGTTTTCCGACGGTAGAAACCGCGTAAAGCTCATTTCTCGGGTAAAGTACCGCCCGATCCACCCCTGACCAGTCGGTCAGGGGCTCCCTTCATCAGGCCTGCCCAAAGCAAGTTCGCCCGGTGAACGGCAAGAATTTCCTAAGCTAAGTTGTTTTCGTCAAATTCTGGAGTGCTTACAACAATGGCAAAAATCGTCGACATCAAAGGTCGTGAAGTTCTCGATTCGCGTGGCAACCCCACTGTGGAAGCCGATGTACTGCTCGACAACGGCATCATCGGCAGCGCTTGCGCGCCGTCCGGTGCTTCTACCGGCTCGCGCGAAGCGCTGGAGCTGCGTGATGGCGACAAGAGCCGTTACCTGGGCAAGGGCGTGCTGAAGGCTGTCGCCAACATCAACGGTCCGATCCGTGACCTGCTGCTGGGCAAGGATCCTTCCGACCAGAAGGCTCTGGACCGCGCCATGATCGAACTAGACGGTACCGAGAACAAGGCCAAGCTGGGCGCCAACGCCATCCTGGCTGTTTCCCTGGCTGCCGCCAAAGCTGCTGCACAGGACCAGGACCTGCCGCTGTACGCGCACATCGCCAACCTGAACGGCACCCCGGGCCAGTACTCGATGCCGGTTCCGATGATGAACATCATCAACGGTGGCGAGCACGCCGACAACAACGTCGACATCCAGGAGTTCATGGTTCAGCCAGTTGGCGCCAAGACCTTCTCTGACGGCCTGCGCATGGGTACCGAAATCTTCCACCACCTCAAGGCTGTACTGAAGGCCCGTAGCCTGAACACCGCCGTAGGTGATGAAGGTGGTTTCGCCCCTAACCTGGCATCCAACGAAGACGCCCTGGGCGCCATCGCTGAAGCTGTCGAAAAAGCCGGCTACAAGCTGGGCACCGACGTGACCCTGGCCCTGGACTGCGCGGCTTCCGAATTCTACGAAGACGGCAAGTACAACCTGTCCGGCGAAGGCAAGTCGTTCGACGCCGAAGGCTTCGCCGACTACCTGAAAGGCCTGACCGAGCGTTTCCCGATCATTTCGATCGAAGACGGCCTGGACGAGTCCGACTGGGCTGGCTGGAAAATCCTCACTGACAAGATCGGTGAAAAAGTCCAGCTGGTCGGTGACGACCTGTTCGTGACCAACACCAAGATCCTCAAGGAAGGCATCGAGAAGGGCATCGGTAACTCGATCCTGATCAAGTTCAACCAGATCGGCTCGCTGACCGAAACCCTGGAAGCCATCCAGATGGCCAAGGCTGCTGGTTACACTGCAGTGATCTCGCACCGTTCCGGTGAAACCGAAGACTCGACCATTGCCGACCTGGCTGTGGGTACTGCTGCTGGCCAGATCAAGACGGGCTCGCTGTGCCGTTCCGACCGCGTTTCCAAGTACAACCAGCTGCTGCGCATCGAAGAGCAACTGGGCGCCAAAGCGGTTTACCGCGGTCGTGCCGAGTTTCGCGGCTAAGCAAGAGATGGTAAAAAGGCAGCAGCCGGAGTTGTAGGAACGTTCGTACTGAACTTTCCTACGTACTAACGGGTTTCTGTCGACGAAGCCTGGCCTCGGCCAGGCTTCGTGCTATTCGAGGCCCCGAAGTAAAAAGTACGCGGCAGCCTTTTTAACCTGGATAACGTGATGCGCAGTCCCTATTGGTTGTTCCTCGTTCTGCTCTTGCTGTTGGGTGGCCTGCAGTACCGCCTGTGGGTGGGTAACGGCAGCCTTGCGCAAGTGACCGAATTGAAGCAGCAGATTGCCGATCAGCATGCCGAAAACGAGCGCTTGCTCGAGCGTAATCGTGTGCTCGATGCTGAAGTGCTAGAGCTGAAAAAAGGCATGGAGACCGTTGAAGAGCGGGCCCGCCATGAATTGGGGATGGTCAAAGAGGGCGAAACCCTCTTCCAGTTGCCACAGAAATGATCGATACCTTGCCGGCCTTCTGGGCCGTGATTCCTGCTGCGGGTGTAGGTGCCCGCATGGCTGCCGACCGCCCCAAGCAATACTTGGAGCTGGCTGGGCAGACCCTTCTCGAGCACAGCCTCGACTGTTTTCTTGGCCACCCTGCGCTCAAGGGCGTGGTGGTCAGCATTGCCGAAGACGACCCGTACTGGCCTGGCCTGCGCTGCGCCAGCGACCCCCGCATCCAGTGCGCGGCGGGCGGGCGTGAACGCGCTGACTCGGTGCTTAACGCCTTGCTGGTGCTGCATGCCCAGGGTGCGGGGGACAGCGACTGGGTGCTGGTGCACGATGCTGCGCGGCCGAACCTGGCGCGCAGCGATCTGGACAAACTGTTGTCGGAGCTGGCGAACGACCCGGTGGGTGGCCTGCTGGCGGTGCCGGCGCGCGACACCCTCAAGCGTGCCGACAGCCATGGCCGAGTGAGTGCTACCGTGGATCGCAGCACGATCTGGCAGGCGTACACACCGCAGATGTTCCGCCTTGGAGCGTTGCACCGGGCGCTGGCTGAGTGCCTGGTGTCGGATGTGGTGGTGACCGATGAAGCCTCGGCCATCGAATGGTCCGGTCAGGCGCCGCGGCTGGTGGAAGGGCGCAGTGACAACATAAAGGTGACCCGGCCCGAAGATCTCGAATGGTTGCGCCAGCGCTGGGCGGGTAAACGCTGAGCGTTCTCCTGGGCCGGCTTCTTCGCGGGTAAACCCGCTCCTACACGGTGGTAGACACACACCGGTGGTTGGACACAGGCCGTCGTAGGAGCGGGTTCACCCGCGAAGAGGCCAGTACCTGCAGCACATCCCGTCAGCCGAAACGATATTCCGGCAACCCTGCCAACCCCTCCTTCAGGTAATCCACCAGCCGCCGTACCTTCGGCGACAGGTGCCTCTGCTGCGGATACAGCGCCCATACCGCCGTATTCGGCGGTTGGTGCGCCTCCAGCAGCGACACCAGTGAACCACTGTTCAGGTGTTCCAGCACGTAGTAATCCGGCAACTGGCACAACCCGATCCCTTGCAGCGCCGCATCCAGCACTGCCTGGCCACTGTTGCAGCGCCAGTTACCCTGTACCCGCTGGCTGATCTCACGGCCATCCTGCTGTAGTGCCCACAAGTCCGAACTCCCCACCAGGCAATTGTGCCGCGCCAGCTCCGACAGGCTGTGTGGCCGGCCATAGCGCTCAAGATAGGCCGGCGAGGCGCACAGGTACATGCGCCTTGGCGCCAGGCGGGTAGCCACCAAGCGAGAGTCGGCCAGGCGGCCCAGGCGGATGGCCAGGTCCATGCCTTCATGCAGCAGGTCGAGGGTGTGGTTGCTCAGTTCCACATCCACGCGCAGCTGCGGGTACAGCGCCATGAATCGCGTCACCAGCGGCACTATGAAGCGCTCGCCGTAGGCCACTGCGCACGTCATGCGCAACAAGCCCTTCGGTTCGCTGGCCAGGTCGCCCATGGCGCGCAGCGCTTCCTCGCGGCCATCCTGCAAGCGCTGGCAATGCTGCAGGAAGGTCTGCCCGGCTTCGCTCAAGGTTACCCGGCGGGTGCTGCGATACAGCAGGCGCGTTTGCAGGCGGTCCTCCAGCCGGGCGATCTGCCGGCTGATGTGCGATGAGGAAACCCCAAGGCGTTCGGCGGCGGCAGTGAACTGGCCCGATTCGGCCACGGCGACAAATTCGTCGATGCCTTCCCATCGGCTGCTCATCGATTATCCCTGTGTGGCAATAATGTTTTGTCTTTGGCCTGATTATTCATCAAAAGGCGCTGAATTACACTGCAAGACTGAATCGATCCACTGTCTGGAGACCTTTGATGATCAAGTCCCGTGCTGCCGTAGCCTTCGAAGCCAAGAAACCCCTGGAAATCGTCGAAGTCGACGTGGCCATGCCAAAGGCCGGTGAAGTGCTGCTGCGCGTGGTCGCCAGCGGTGTCTGCCACACCGATGCCTATACCCTGTCCGGTGCTGACCCGGAAGGTATCTTCCCGTCGATCCTCGGCCACGAGGGCGGTGCCATCGTCGAAGCGGTAGGCGAGGGGGTGACCTCGCTCGCCGTGGGTGACCACGTCATCCCGCTGTACACCCCGGAATGCGGCAAGTGCAAGTTCTGCCTCTCGGGCAAGACCAACCTGTGCCAGGCCATCCGCGCCACCCAGGGCAAGGGCCTGATGCCGGACGGCACCACGCGCTTCTCGTACAAGGGCCAGCAGCTGTTCCACTACATGGGCACCTCGACGTTCTCCGAATACACCGTGCTGCCGGAAATTTCCGTGGCCAAGATCCAGAAAGAAGCACCACTGGAAAAGGTCTGCCTGCTGGGCTGCGGCGTCACCACCGGTATCGGCGCGGTGCTCAACACTGCCAAGGTCAAGCCGGGTGATACCGTGGCCATCTTCGGCCTCGGTGGCATTGGCCTGTCGGCCGTGATCGGTGCGGTCAAGGCCAAGGCCTCGCGTATCATCGCCATCGACATCAACCCGGCCAAGTTCGAAATCGCCCGCCAATTGGGTGCTACCGATTGCGTCAACCCGAAAGACTACGATCGCCCGATCCAGGAAGTGATCGTCGACCTCACCGATGGTGGCGTGGACTTCTCCTTCGAGTGCATCGGCAACGTTCAACTGATGCGCGCCGCCCTGGAATGCTGCCACAAGGGCTGGGGTGAGTCGGTCATCATCGGTGTGGCCGGTGCCGGCCAGGAAATTTCCACGCGTCCGTTCCAGCTGGTTACCGGTCGGGTTTGGCGTGGTTCGGCGTTCGGCGGCGTACGTGGCCGCAGCGAGCTGCCGAGCTACGTGGAAATGTCCGAGAAAGGCGAGATCCCGCTGGACACCTTCATCACCCACACGATGGGTCTGGAAGACATCAACAAGGCCTTCGACCTGATGCATGAAGGCAAGAGCATCCGCAGCGTGATCCACTTCTGAGGTCTGCCATGAGCCTGGATAACATCTCCTGCCAGAAGAGCTTCGGCGGCTGGCACAAGCGTTACCGGCATCATTCCAAGGTGCTGGGTTGCGATATGGTGTTCGCTGTGTACCTGCCACCGCAGGCCGAGCAGGGCGAAAAGCTGCCGGTGCTTTACTGGCTCAGCGGCCTCACCTGCACCGACGAGAACTTCATGCAGAAGGCCGGCGCCCAGCGTCTGGCCGCCGAGCTGGGGCTGATCATCGTTGCCCCTGATACCAGCCCGCGCGGCGAGCAGGTGCCGGGCGATCCGGACGGCGCCTGGGACTTCGGCCTGGGTGCTGGCTTCTACCTCAACGCCACCCAGCAACCCTGGGCCCAGCACTACCGCATGCACGACTACGTGGTGGAGGAGTTGCCAGCCCTGATCGAGGCACACTTCCCGGCGTCGGGCGAGCGCAGCATCAGCGGCCACTCCATGGGTGGGCATGGCGCGCTGGTGTGCGCCTTGCGCAATCCGGGGCGCTACCGCTCGGTGTCGGCATTCTCGCCGATCAGCAATCCGATGGATTGTCCGTGGGGCGAGAAGGCCTTCAGCCGCTACCTGGGTGAAGACCGTGGACGCTGGCGTGAGTGGGATGCCAGCGTGCTGCTGGCCGAAACCCCTGCTGGCCAATGCCCGCCGTTGCTGGTGGACCAGGGCGACCGTGACGACTTCCTCGAGAAGCAACTCAAGCCTGAAGCGCTGGAACAGGCGGCACGCAAAGGAGGCCATGAAATGACCCTGCGTATGCAGCCGGGTTATGACCATAGCTACTACTTCATTGCCAGCTTCATCGAGGAACACCTGCGCCATCATGCGGTGGCACTGGGGCGGGTTTAACGCCTCCTGTGGGAGCGGGCGTGCCCGCGAAGGGCTGCACAGCAGCCCCAATCCCACAAATCCCCTGCAAAGCAGGTAGAATCACGCCCTGACTCATTCAGGGCGTTTTCTTATGCGTATTGGCCACGGCTACGATGTGCACCGTTTCTGTGACGGTGATTTCATTACCCTGGGCGGGGTGCGTATCCCCCACAAATACGGCCTGCTGGCCCACTCCGACGGTGACGTGCTGCTGCACGCCCTGAGCGATGCCTTGCTTGGCGCTGCGGCGCTGGGCGACATCGGCAAGCACTTCCCTGACACTGACCCGCAGTTCAAGGGTGCTGACAGCCGCGCGCTGCTGCGCCATGTGGTCGCCATCGTCAATGCCAAGGGCTGGAAGGTCGGCAACGTTGACGCCACCATCGTCGCCCAGGCACCGAAAATGGCCCCACACATCGAAACCATGCGCCAGCTGATTGCCGAAGACCTGCAGGTCGAGCTCGACCAGGTCAATGTCAAGGCCACCACCACGGAGAAGCTGGGCTTTACCGGCCGCGAGGAGGGCATTGCCGTGCATTCGGTCGCCCTGCTGCTACCAGCATGACCGAACTTGAACTGCTGGGCCCGCGCGCATCGGGCGAACCGCTGGGCACCGCCGTCCTCAAAGCGGTTGCCGAAGACTTTCAGGTTGACGAAGTCCTGGATATACCGCAATCGGGCCAAGGCGAGCACCTGTGGCTGTGGGTCGAGAAGCGTGATCTGAACACTGAAGAAGCCGCCCGGCGCCTTGCCCGCGCCGCTGGCGTGCCGGTGCGCAGCATCAGCTACGCCGGCCTGAAGGATCGCCAGGCGCTGACCCGCCAGTGGTTCAGCCTGCACCTGCCGGGCAAGGCCGACCCGGATCTGTCGCGTGCCGAGGATGCCAGCCTGCGTGTGCTCAAACAGGTGCGTCACCAGCGCAAACTGCAGCGCGGCGCGCATTCGGCCAACGGGTTCACCTTGCGCCTGACCGCCCTGGCTGCCGATCACCAGGCGGTGGATGCCCGCCTGGAGCAGCTCAGGCAGCAAGGTGTGCCCAACTATTTCGGCACCCAGCGCTTCGGGCACGGGGGTGGCAACGTCCATGACGCCCTCGATTGGGCCGCGCGCAAGGCTTTGCCTGAACAGCGCAACGTGCGTTCGCGGCTGCTTTCGGCCGGGCGCAGCTACCTGTTCAATCAGTTGCTGGCTGCGCGTGTGGCTGACGGTAGCTGGGCCCGAGCCCAGGTCGGCGACCTGCTGGCGTTCACCGACAGCCGCAGTTTCTTCCCGGCGGGTGAGGCGGAATGTGCCGACCCGCGCCTGGCGATTCTCGACTTGCATCCAACCGGCCCGATGTGGGGGGAGGGCGCTTCACCTGCTGGCGCTGCGCCTGCGCAGCTGGAAAACGCTATCGGCGCACGTCAGCCGGCACTTTGCCAGTGGCTGGCCCAGGCGGGCATGGATCACGAACGGCGAATTCTGCGGCTCCCTATTGGCGGCCTGACGTGGCATTATCCCGAGCCTGATATCCTGCAACTGGAATTCGTCCTGCCGGCCGGATGCTTCGCCACCGTGGTGGTGCGTGAAGTCGTGGATCTGGTGTCGGCAGGGCAGACGGACAGCCCATGCGTATTCTGATTTCGAATGACGACGGTGTTACCGCACCTGGCATCGCCGCGCTGCACGCTGCGCTGGCAGATTATGCCGAGTGCGCGGTGATCGCCCCGGATCAAGACAAGAGCGGCGCCAGCAGTTCGCTGACGCTGGACCGGCCACTGCATCCGCAGACCTTGGCCAATGGCTTCATCAGCCTCAACGGCACGCCGACCGACTGCGTGCACCTGGGGCTCAATGGGCTGTTGCCGCAGATGCCGGACATGGTCGTGTCGGGGATCAACCTCGGTGCCAACCTGGGCGATGACGTGCTGTATTCGGGAACGGTCGCTGCGGCGCTGGAAGGCCGCTTCCTCGGCGGTACCTCGCTGGCGTTCTCGCTGTTGTCGCGCCAGCCGGACAACCTGCCGACTGCGGCCTATATTGCCCGTCGTCTGGTCGAGGCACAGTCGCGCCTGGTATTGCCGCCACGCACCGTACTCAACGTCAATATTCCCAACTTGCCGCTGGAGCACATCCGTGGCATCCAGCTCACCCGTCTCGGTCACCGGGCGCGGGCGGCGGCGCCCACCAAGGTGGTCAACCCGCGTGGCAAGGAAGGCTACTGGATTGCCGTGGCCGGTGATGCCGAGGACGGCGGCCCGGGCACCGACTTCCACGCGGTGATGCAAGGCTACGTATCGATTACCCCGTTGCAGCTCGACCGCACCTTCAATGATGCCTTCGAGCAGCTCGATGGATGGCTGGAGGGCCTGCTCTGATGCGCGAGGACGATATGCTGCGGCGTGGTATCGGCATGACCTCTCAGCGTACCCGGGAGCGGCTGATCCAGCGCTTGTGCGAAGAGGGGGTTTCGAACACCAAGGTGCTCGACGTGATCCGTCGTACGCCGCGCCACCTGTTCGTCGACGAGGCACTGGCGCATCGGGCTTACGAAGACACCGCGCTGCCGATCGGCCACAACCAGACCATCTCCCAGCCGTTCATGGTTGCTCACATGAGCGAGTTGTTGCTCGAGGCCGGGCCGCTGGACAAGGTGCTGGAGATTGGCACCGGTTCGGGCTACCAGACGGCGATCCTGGCCCAGCTGGTCGAGCGGGTGTTTTCGGTAGAGCGCATCAAAGTACTGCAGGACCGGGCCAAAGAGCGCTTGGTGGAGCTTAACCTGCGCAACGTGGTTTTCCGCTGGGGTGACGGTTGTGAGGGGTGGCCGGCGCTTGCGCCGTACAACGGCATCATCGTTACCGCCGTGGCGCCGGAAGTGCCACAGGCACTGCTCGATCAACTGGCACCCGGTGGGCGCATGGTCATCCCGGTAGGGCCGGCCGGCGAAGCGCAGCAACTGATGCTGATCGTGCGCGAAGAGCATGGATTCTCCCGTCGCGTACTGGGGGCTGTGCGTTTCGTGCCGCTGCTCAACGGTCCCCTGGCCTGAGGCCTGTTGATCTGAGCTGTGCGGGCATGAGGCGCGGTGTATTTTTGTGCCGGTGGCGAATTCTTGTCACTTCGCCCTGTCTATCAGGCGGTGCGAAGCGCTAACGCACAGCGTGCACCGGGGTTTTTTGCCCGTCTTTCGTACCCGTCTGCCATTACCGGCTGGCTTGGTTATAATTGCAACAATATTGCATTTCTTGTCTTCATATCGATTTTCGGCACCATGAGGGGAGCGCGGGTGGGTCACACAGTCATTCGGCAGCGCAAGGACGGGTCGGGTTTCAAGCTTCTGGTGATTGCATTGGCCATTGGCACGCTTCTGGTGGGTTGCTCAAGCACCAGCAGCAACAGCGCGCGGGTGGTCGACCGCAACAGCACCGTGCCCAAGCGCCCGGCGGTGACTTCTGGGCAATACATCGTCAAGCCAGGCGACACCCTGTTCTCCATCGCCTTCCGTTATGGCTGGGACTACAAGGAGCTGGCTGCACGCAACGGCATTCAGGCGCCTTATACCATCCGCCCGGGCCAAGCGATTCGTTTCAGCAGCGGTTCCAGCAGCCGCACCACGGTGGTGTCCAGCCCGTCCTCGTCAAGCCGCACCACGGTCACGCGGCGGCCTGTGGGCAGCACTGCCACGGCGCCTGCCAGTACCAGCAAACCGGCCACGGCGGCGCCTTCCGCCCCTGCCCCTGTGGTCGCTACCGTACCAGCTGCAGAGCGCGCGGTAGGTGGTTGGACCTGGCCTGCCAACGGTGTACTGATTGGAAAATTCGCTTCAAACGGTAGTTTGAATAAAGGCATTGATATCGCCGGTGATTTGGGACAGCCTGTTTTTGCTGCGTCTGATGGTGCGGTGGTTTATGCCGGGAGTGGTTTGAGGGGCTACGGCGAGCTGATCATCATCAAGCACAGCGACACCTACGTCAGTGCCTACGGTCATAACCGCAGGCTGTTGGTTCGGGAGGGGCAGCAGGTCAAGGCAGGGCAGTCGATTGCTGAAATGGGGTCTACGGGCACAGATCGGGTGAAGCTGCATTTCGAGATTCGCCGCCAGGGCAAACCCGTCGATCCACTCCAGTTCCTGCCACGTCGTTGACCGTTGTACCCAGCCTGTTCCTGTGATGTAGTGGGGACAGGCTCAAGCGCTGCCAGGGAGAAAGGTGCCGCTCGAGTCTGAGTTCGAACTCAGCAAAGGATTATAACAATGGCTCTCAGTAAAGAAGTGCCGGAGTTTGACATCGACGATGACGTCCTCCTGATGGAGACGGGTATCGTTTTGGAAACGGATGTGGTGTCAGACGAACCTGCTGTATCTTCGGTTCGGACGAGGGCCAAATCGGGCTCTTCGCTCAAGCAACACAAGTACATCGATTACAGCAGGGCGCTCGATGCCACCCAGCTGTACCTCAACGAGATTGGTTTCTCGCCGCTGCTTTCGCCGGAAGAAGAAGTGCATTTTGCGCGCTTGTCGCAAAAGGGTGACCCTGCCGGCCGCAAGCGCATGATCGAAAGCAACCTGCGCCTGGTTGTCAAAATTGCCCGTCGATACGTGAACCGTGGCCTGTCGTTGCTCGACCTGATCGAGGAGGGCAACCTGGGGCTGATCCGTGCGGTCGAAAAGTTCGACCCGGAGCGTGGTTTCCGTTTTTCGACCTATGCGACCTGGTGGATTCGCCAGACCATCGAACGGGCGATCATGAACCAGACCCGCACCATTCGCCTGCCGATCCACGTGGTCAAGGAACTGAACGTGTACCTGCGCGCCGCGCGCGAGCTGACGCAGAAACTCGACCACGAGCCCTCGCCAGAAGAAATCGCCACCTTGCTGGAAAAGCCGGTCGCCGAGGTCAAGCGTATGCTCGGCCTGAACGAGCGGGTGTCTTCGGTAGACGTGTCGCTTGGACCGGATTCGGACAAGACCCTGCTTGATACCCTGACCGACGACCGCCCGACCGACCCGTGCGAACTGCTACAGGATGACGACCTGTCGCAGAGCATCGATCAGTGGCTGGGCGAGTTGACCGACAAGCAGCGTGAAGTGGTTGTACGCCGCTTTGGCCTTCGCGGCCATGAAAGCAGTACCCTGGAGGATGTTGGGCTGGAGATCGGCCTTACCCGTGAACGCGTGCGGCAAATCCAGGTGGAAGGGCTCAAGCGCTTGCGTGAGATCCTTGAAAAGAATGGTCTGTCCAGCGAGTCATTGTTCCAGTAGCTAGCGCTGTAACAAAAGACGCCCCGATGATCTCGGGGCGTTTTTGTTTGTGGCGAAAAGCCAGTTTCCCTTCAGATTGCCGGGGCGCATGGCGCCCAGACTCTGCCAGGCAAGGCACATATCAAATGTGTACCGCGCCACCCCAGTAACACCGCGTGTAAGCCTTTGCTTACTCGTTGTGTAAGCTTTCCATGCAACCTTCAGTAAATCAAAGTCGTTTCCAAAGGCTGCATTTTTACAACCCATTGAAAAGCATGGTTTATTCACCGGTGAATAAATGTGTCCGCGGAAATACCTTGCAAGGTCCATCGCTTGCTCGCCGGGCTGAACCCGCTAGTATTCGAACTGTGCACAGGGACATGCACAGGCTTTCAGGATGAAGGCCAAGGACGTCGCAAGAAGCGATTTCATCAGGATGATGTTTGGGACAAGCAGGGACTACGGAAAAAAATGTGGGCGGGTCAAACCGCCCCTTTTTTTGCCCGTAGGAAAACAAAAAAGGCCCCGAAGGGCCTTTTTCGCGTCTGGGCGCTATCAGCGCTCCAGGTCGGCAATCTTGCCAGGCTTGCCATCCCATTCTTCAGCGTCCGGCAGGGCGTCCTTACGCTCGGTGATATTAGGCCAGATTTCCGCCAGCTCGGCGTTCAGCTCGATGAAGTTTTCCATGCCCGAAGGCACTTCGTCTTCCGAGAAGATGGCTTGCGCTGGGCACTCCGGCTCGCACAAGGCGCAGTCGATGCACTCGTCCGGGTGGATGACCAGGAAGTTCGGGCCTTCGTAGAAGCAGTCCACCGGACAGACTTCCACGCAGTCGGTGTATTTGCATTTGATGCAGTTGTCGGTGACGACGAAGGTCATTTCTAATTCTCTCCTCAGGCGACGGCGGCGGCCCTTCCTCTCAGGGCCGCGCGGTTTACGGGTATGTGGCTGCAGGCCAGGCTAATAACCTGCAGCACCAGCAAACCGCGGCGGATTCTACCAGCTTGTAATGGGCGCCGTTATAACAGGTTCTTTAGTTGATATAGCATTTCGATAGCTTGACGCGGGGTCATGTCGTCCAGTTGCAGCTTGCCCAGCTTCTCGATGGCTGGATGAGGCAGGCTGGCAAACAAGTCGCTCTGATGCGGCACTTGCGGCGCGTCCTTGGCCTTGTGGGCCGCAGGCTGCTCATGGGGCAGGCTGGTGGTTTCCAGCCGGCCAAGGTGCTCGCGGGCACGCTGGATCACTGCCGTCGGTACGCCGGCCAGCTGTGCGACGGCCAGGCCGTAGCTTTGGCTGGCAGGGCCGGGTAGCACGTGGTGCAGGAACACGATGCGTTCATTGTGCTCGGTGGCGTTCAGGTGCACGTTGGCCACCAGCGGCTCGCTCTCCGGCAGCACGGTCAGTTCGAAGTAGTGGGTGGCGAACAAGGTGTAGGCACGCAGCTGGGCCAGGCGCTCAGCGGCAGCCCAGGCCAGCGACAGGCCGTCGAAGGTGCTGGTACCGCGGCCCACTTCGTCCATCAGCACCAGGCTGCGGTCGGTGGCGTTGTGCAGGATGTTGGCGGTTTCGCTCATCTCCACCATGAAGGTCGAGCGCCCGCCGGCCAGGTCGTCACTGGAGCCGATGCGGGTGAAGATGCGGTCGACCAGCGACAGCTCGCAGCTGGCTGCCGGCACGAAGCTGCCGATGTGCGCCAGCAGCACGATCAGGGCGGTCTGGCGCATGTATGTCGACTTACCGCCCATGTTCGGGCCGGTGATGATCAGCATGCGCGTACTGTTGTCCAGGCCCAGGTCGTTGGCCACGAACGGCGTGGTCAGCACCTGCTCCACCACCGGGTGGCGGCCCTGCTCGATGCGCAGGCAAGGCTCGTCGACGAAGCGTGGGCAGTTCAGGTCGAGGTTCAGTGCGCGCTCGGCCAAGTTGCTGAGCACATCCAGCTCGGCCAGCGCGGCGGCACTGTCCTGCAGCGGCGCCAAGTGGCTGATCAGGGTTTCCAGCAGCGCGTCGTAGAGCATCTTCTCGCGGGCCAGGGCGCGGCTCTTGGCCGACAATGCCTTGTCCTCGAACGCCTTCAGCTCCGGGGTGATGAAGCGCTCGGCGCCTTTGAGGGTCTGGCGGCGGATGTAGTCGCCCGGGGCCTGTTCGGCCTGCTTGGTTGGCAGTTCGATGAAGTAGCCGTGTACGCGGTTGTAGCCGACCTTGAGGTTGGCCAGGCCGGTGCGAGCCTTTTCCCGGGCTTCCAGGTCGATCAGGAACTGACCGGCGTTCTCGCTGATTGCCAGCAGCTCGTCCAGTTCGTTGTCATAGCCGGCCTTCAGTACTCCGCCGTCGCGGATCACCGCCGGCGGGTTATCGATGATCGCCCGCTCCAACAGGCTGGCCAGCTCCGGATAGGTACCGGTAATGGCCGCCAGACGCGCCAGGTGCGGCGCTTCGAGCTCGGTCATCGCGTTCTGCAGTTCTGGCAACGCGCCCAGCGCATCGCGCAGGCGTGCCAGGTCGCGCGGGCGGGCATTGCGCAGGCCAATCCGGGCGAGGATCCGCTCGATATCGCCAATTTCCTTCAACTGCGGCTGCAGCTTTTCGAAGCGGTAGCTGTCGAGCAGGCAGCGGATCGAGTCCTGGCGTGCTTGCAGCACCTTGAGGTCGCGCAGTGGGCGGTTCAGCCAGCGGCTCAGCAGGCGGCTGGCCATGGCGGTCTGGCAGCGGTCGATCACCGATTGCAGGGTGTTGTCGCGCCCGCCGGCCAGGTTGATGTCCAGCTCCAGGTTACGCCGGCTGGCCCCATCGAGGATGACCGTATCGTCCAGACGCTCGTGGCGCAGGCTACGCAAGTGCGGCAGGGCGGTGCGCTGGGTTTCCTTGGCGTAGGTCAGCAGGCAGCCGGCGGCACCGATGGCCAGGGTCAGCTTGTCGCAGCCGAAGCCCTTGAGGTCCTTGGTTGCGAACTGCTGGCACAGGGCCTTGCGTGCCGAGTCGCGGTCGAAGTCCCAAGGGGCGCGGCGGCGGGCGCCTGGGCGTTTCTCCGCAGGCAGGTCCCGTGGCCAGTCGTCGGGGATCAACAGCTCGACCGGGTTCAGGCGCTCGAGTTCGGCCAGCAGGTTTTCCCAGCCCTTGATCTCCTGCACGCTGAAATTGCCGCTGGTGATGTCCAGTACCGCCAGGCCGAACAGGCGTTCGTCACCGAGCAGTGCGGCGATCAGGTTATCGCGGCGCTCGTCGAGCAGTGCCTCGTCACTGACCGTACCGGGTGTGATGATGCGCACTACCTGGCGCTCCACCGGGCCCTTGCTGGTGGCGGGGTCGCCGATCTGCTCACAGATCACCACCGACTCGCCGAGCTTGACCAGCTTGGCCAGGTAGCCTTCCAGCGAATGGAAAGGAATCCCGCACATGGGGATGGACTGGCCGGCCGACTGACCGCGGGCGGTCAGCGTGATATCCAGCAGTTTCGCGGCCTTTTTCGCATCTTCGTAGAAGATCTCGTAGAAGTCGCCCATGCGGTAGAACATCAGCTGGTCCGGGTGCTGGTTTTTCAGCTTCCAGTACTGCTGCATCATCGGGGTGTGTGCGGAAAGATCTGACATTCAGGGCCTTACAGGGGGGATCTGGTTGGCGATGGTAAACCCGTAATGGTACAGGCTTTTTCGTTGCGTTGCAGGCGCCTGCTGTGGGGCGTGCGCCTGCAGTCCGGCGGGCAATGGTGGAGCTGCGCCGCGTAACCCTCTAGAATGCGCGCCCCTCGACGAATGCCCCTAGCCGTGACCTCCACGATGAATGTGTCCAGCCCTGTCCCTTATGTAACGCAACAGTTGATCTACCTCCTTTATGGCGAGCGCCGGATCTATCAGCTGGAGGCAAAACTCAGCATCCTCACCGCCCTGGCCCGTTGCAAGCCGGCTGAGCTGCCGGTGATCCGCGTGCTTACCGACCAGCCACAGGCTTTTGCCGGCTGGCCGGTGGAAGTGATCGCACTGGACGAGCAGACCTTGCAGGCCTGGGCCGGTGACGGCGGCTACACCCATCGGCGCAAGGCCTGCGCCATTGCCCAGGCCGGGCAGTGGGCGGAAAAGACCGTGTTCATCGATACCGATACGGTATTTCTGCAGTCGCCGCAAAAGCTGTTCAGCCAGGTCGATTCCGGGCAATTCTTGGTCGACGAGGTGGAAATGAGCTGGGCCGAGGCTTCTCGCAGCAGCTATTACCGCTGCTTCATCGAGGGGCTTGTGGAGTCGGGCGAAGCACCGGCCGATGACCTGCGGCTGTGTAACAGCGGTGTGATGGGCTTTACCCGCGACAACGTTGGCATCGCCGAGCGCGCCATTGTCCGGATTGACGACTGGACGCCGTATGCTCGTGACTTGCATACGATCGAGCAGATCGCCTTTTCCTTCGAATTGCACGGCGCGCCGATCAACGAGGCGCGCGGCGTGATCAGCCATTACTTTGCGATGAAGCAGTACGTGCATGCCATTCTAGAAATCTTCTTTGCCCGGCATGGCGAGCATTTTCATTCGAAGATGCCAGGTCTGGCCCTGAAGGTGCCGGCGCATCGCCCGGTGCCCTCTTGGCTGGCGCGGCTCTCGGTGAAATGGAGCCTAAAGCATGTACCCCGGGAGCTGCGTGGCATCGGCCGCAAGTTGCTCTACGGCAGTGTGATGAATGGTGATGACTACCAGCGCGCGTGCAAGGTGGTCTGGTGGCGTTCGGCGGTCGAGGACATGCGCAAGCTGGGCGGCTTCGACTGGAGCCGGGAGTGGCCTGACGGGCTGCCGCGGCTTGGGCAGCGTGACGAACTGGCGTTCAGCGAAATCGCACGGGCCAGCCTGAAAGTTTCCTGAGCCAGAGCCCGAACCAGGGTGATAGGGTAGAGAGCCGCCTTCAAGGAGCACCCACATGGACCCGATCACCACGCTCGCCACCCGCCTGGGTGAGCACCTGCGCCGATTCAATGCGCAGGTGACTACCGCCGAATCCTGCACCGGTGGTGGCATTGCCGAAGCCATCACCCGCATACCTGGCAGCTCGGCCTGGTTCGAAGCCGGTTACGTCACCTATTCCAATGCACAGAAAACCCGCCAGCTGGGGGTGCCTGAAGCGTTGTTCGGTCAGGTGGGGGCAGTCAGCCAGGAAGTGGTCGAAGCCATGGTCCGTGGGGCTCAGGCCGCCAGTGGCGCACGCTTCGCCGTGGCGGTGAGTGGTGTGGCCGGGCCGGACGGCGGCTCGCCAGCCAAACCAGTGGGCACTGTGTGGCTGGCCTGGGGTGATGGCGACCGGGTGTTCAGCGAACGTCGGCAGTTCGACGGTGACCGCGAGGCGGTGCGCCGACAGACGGTGATCGCCGCGTTAGACGGCTTGTTACAGCTTGGTGCCGAGTAAATCGACGACAGGGGTTTGCGCGGGCGTCTGCCTGTGGAATAATACTGGCTACTTATACAGGTATTCCGGCCGTCAGGGCCAAGTCGAACACGTGAGGATTTCAATGGACGACAACAAGAAGCGCGCCTTGGCTGCGGCCCTGGGTCAGATCGAACGCCAATTCGGTAAAGGCGCGGTCATGCGCATGGGTGACCATGAGCGTCAAGGCATTCCGGCCATCTCCACCGGCTCGCTGGGCTTGGATATCGCACTGGGCATCGGCGGTCTGCCAAAAGGCCGTATCGTCGAGATCTACGGCCCGGAATCGTCGGGTAAGACCACGCTCACCCTGTCTGTCATCGCTGAAGCGCAGAAGAACGGTGCTACCTGCGCCTTCGTCGACGCCGAACATGCCCTTGACCCTGAGTACGCCGGCAAGCTGGGCGTCAACGTCGATGACCTGCTGGTTTCGCAGCCGGACACCGGTGAGCAGGCCCTTGAAATCACCGACATGCTGGTGCGTTCCAACGCGGTCGACGTGATCATTGTCGACTCCGTTGCCGCGCTGGTACCGAAGGCCGAGATCGAAGGCGAGATGGGTGACATGCATGTGGGTCTGCAGGCCCGCCTGATGTCCCAGGCACTGCGCAAGATCACCGGTAACATCAAGAACGCGAACTGCCTGGTCATCTTCATCAACCAGATCCGTATGAAGATCGGTGTGATGTTCGGCAGCCCGGAAACCACTACCGGTGGTAACGCCCTGAAGTTCTATGCTTCGGTCCGTCTGGACATCCGCCGTACCGGCGCGGTCAAGGAAGGCGACGAAGTGGTCGGCAGCGAAACCCGCGTCAAGATCGTCAAGAACAAGGTCTCGCCTCCGTTCCGTCAGGCTGAGTTCCAGATTCTTTACGGGAAAGGTATCTACCGTAACGGCGAGATCATTGATCTGGGGGTATCTCAGGGCTTGGTCGAGAAGTCCGGCGCCTGGTACGCCTACCAAGGCAACAAGATCGGTCAAGGCAAAGCCAACGCTGCCAAGTACCTGGCTGAGAACCCGGCTATTGGTGCCGAGATCGAGAAGCAGATTCGTGAAAAGTTGCTGAAAGCGGGTGCTGCTGCTGAAGCCGGCAAAGCTGCTGCTGCCGAAGCTGATGCCGATGACATGGCCGACGCTGACGCCGGTTATTGATTGCGCAGTAGATAGCCAAATATGTCTGCCGTACTCGACACCCCCGTCGCCATCCGGCGGACAGCCATGGACCTGCTCGCACGACGTGAGCACGGTCGAGTCGAGCTGACGCGCAAGTTGCGTCAGCGCGGCGCTTCGGACGAGCTGATCGAGCCTGAACTCGATCGGCTCGCCGAAGAAGGGCTGCTTAGTGAAGCCCGCTACCTTGAGAGTTTCATTCGTTATCGTTCCGGCTCTGGCTATGGCCCTGCGCGTATTCGCGAAGAGCTATGTCAGCGTGGTTTGGCGCGTGCAGATATCGACCAGGCCCTGCGTGAAAGCGAGGTAAATTGGGGCGAGCGTATGCGAGACGTGTGGCAGCGCAAGTTTGCCGGGCAGCGCCCGCAAGATCCGCGCAGCCGCGCCCAGCAGACCCGGTTCCTGGCTTACCGTGGGTTCCCTATGGACATGATCGGTCGTCTGCTCAACGGGCGTGATCTCGACGATTATTGACGCTCGAAACCACAGTGGCACGTGCCCGTAGCGGATAATCTGTTTTGCCAAATGCCCCAGGCTGTCTCCATTCCATTGTAGGAGCGGGTTCACCCGCGAATGCGGTGGCGGCTGCGACGGTGAATGATCGGGGAAATTGGGCAGCAGGCCCGGCCCTTTCGCGGGTAAACCCGCTCCTACGACGGTTTGCGTACAACAACCGATCGGGTGCAGGACCAGACAGCCTAAGGTTGATCCTGCAGGTATCACGCGAGCTGTTACAGAAAAGCATCAACTCACTTTCAGCGCCTGCCTGGCCCTCTGCGTGGTATGCATGGGTTGTGGCTTGGCCCAGTTCTCCGGCAGGTTGATGAAATCCACCAGCTCACGCAAGCGGCCCTGATCCCGGCCGTTGAAGGCGAATGACAGGCGGGTCAGGTGGCTGTAATTGCCAACTTCGTGCTCGGCGCTGCTATCCGCTTGCTGGTGATATTTGCCACTCAGGCGCAAATCGGCAAACCCTTCCTGAATGTCATACAACGCCGCCTCGCTGAGCGCATGGTGCATGCGGATCACGAACTGGCTCTTCAGCCAGCGGCTGGAGTGGTAGTTGCTGTAGAACTGGTTGATTTCTTCAACCGCCTCGTCAGCGCTGTGTACCAGGCGCACCAGCTTCAGGTCGCTGGGCAGGATGTAGCGGTTTTCTTCCAACTGGCGGCTGATGAAGTCCAGGCAGTCGTGCCAGAAGCTGCCGCCCGGCGAATCCAGCAGCACCACCGGTACCAGTGGGCTCTTGCCGGTCTGGATCAAGGTCAGTACCTCCAGCGCTTCATCCAGGGTGCCGAAGCCGCCAGGGCACAGCACCAGGCCGTCGGCCTCCTTGACGAAGAACAGCTTGCGAATGAAGAAAAAGTGGAACGGTAGTAGTTTGTCGGTACCGTTCACCGTCGGGTTGGCATGTTGTTCGAAGGGTAAGGTGATGTTGAAACCCAGGCTGTGCTCGCTGCCGGCGCCTTCGTGGGCAGCCGCCATGATGCCGCCGCCGGCGCCGGTGATAACCATCAGGTCAGAGCGCGCCAGAGTGGCGCCCAGCTCGCGGGCCAGGGCGTACATCGGATGCTCCAGCGGGGTGCGTGCCGAGCCGAACACGGTCACTTTGCGTCGGCCCTTGTAGCGCTGCAGGGTGCGGAACGACTGGTCCAGTTCGCGTAGGGCCTGCAGGGTGATCTTGGCGCTCCAGCGGTCGCTGTCGTCATGGGCCATGCGCAGGATGGTCAGCATCATGTCGCGGTAGAGCGGCAGGTTAGGGCTGTTGGGGGCAACCAGTTGCAGTTGTGCTTCGATATTGCTCAGGTCGATATTGTTGTCGCGGAAGTGGCTGAACAGCAGTTCATTCGAATGGTAAGGCATGCGACGTCTCCTTCTGCACCAATACCTCTGACCTCAATCTAGACCCTAGCGCCCGATCGTGCCGAGGTGTTCGGCGCAGCCGCCTGTCGGCCTGCGGCCATCGGCAGCACGGGTTTGGTTAACTGGTAGAGTGAAACGTGTCGATGCAGGAGGTGGCGGTATGCATCGCTTGGTCATCGAAGTGGACTGGCAGCTCTACCAGCAGCTGGAGAACGCGGCCCAGGTGCATCACCTGAGCCTTGAAGCCGAGTGCCGCCGCAGGCTGTCGGGGCTGGAGTGTCGGTCGCGATACTTGCAGGCGCTGTTGGCGGAGATGCGCGCCGATGCCGTTGAAGGGCGCTGGCGCGCTCATGAGGACGAAAAGGCGTAGCGTTGACGCTGTGCTTACTTCTTCTTGTTGCCGGCCACGCAGCTGGCGTTGTCGAAGGCCTGGTCCATGACTGGCTGGTTGGTCTTGTAGACCGTGAAGCGGTAGACCATGACGGCGCCCTTGGACATCAGGTTGCGAAAGCCGTTGTTGCGGCACACGCTGTCGCCGAGCTGGCTGCGCACCTGCTCAGGGTTGGCCTGCATGCGCGCTGCGTGGCTCTGGCGTACGCTCAGATGGTTGACCAGTGCCTTGCCTTCAACGGTGTAACCCTGATCGAGAATGTCCTCGTTGATTGCGCGTGGGGTGCCGACGCTGCTCTCTTTGGCGACCTTCTGCAGCAGGGTGTTCAGGTCGTAATCCTGCTTGGATGCCGCCTGTGCTGCCAGAGGCAGGGCGAGCAGCAGGCTCAGGGCGGGGGCGATAAGGCGCAGCATGAATCTCTCCTGGTTCGATGACTGGCGCTTTGACATGCGCGGGTCAACGGCGTTCCGTAAAATTGCGCGTGGCGAGGACCGGCACGGTAGAAACCCGATTATAAGGAGCGCATTGCCGGCTGCACAGCAATTGCCACCTGTTCTGGTAGACTGGCCGCCTTGTTTTCTCCGAGTCATCCTTGTGCCCATTTTCAATCTGTCCAGAGGCCTGCCGGCATGAGCCATGCGGTAGCGCGTCTGCGCGCCGAACGCCTGGCCCGCAGCAACAAGCCTTTCATCGCCCGTGGCTCGCGTGCCGAGCGTTGCCCGGATTGCCGGGTCATCGCCACCCATTGCCTGTGTGCCTGGAAGCCTAGGGTGCAGGCTGACGCAGGTGTGTGCCTGCTGATGCACGACACCGAGCCGCTGAAACCCACCAACACCGGCTGGTTGATTGCCGACCTGATTGAAGACACCTGGGCCTTCGGCTGGTTGCGTACTGCGGTTGACGAGCGCCTGCTGGCCTTGCTCGATGACCCGCGCTGGCAGCCCTATATCGTTTTTCCGGGCGAGTTCGTTGCCCAGGAGCGGGTGGTCAGCGAGGTGGTGCGTGAGCCGGGCAAGCGTCCATTGTTCATCCTGCTGGATGCCACCTGGACCGAAGCGCGCAAGATGTTCCGCAAAAGCCCGTACCTGGACCGCTTCCCGGTGTTGAGCCTGCAAGCCGAGCAGATGTCGCGCTACCGCCTGCGGCGCTCCAAGCGCGATGATCATTTCTGTACGGCAGAAGTTGCGGCCATGTGCCTGGACCTTGCTGGCGATAGCCAGGCTTCGCAGGCGCTGGATGCCTATCTGGATGTGTTCAGCCTGCATTACCTGAGCGGCAAGCGGCGGCTGCCGCTTGACGAGCAGGACGACACCCACCAGCGTTTGCATACCTTCCTATAGTCCAAGGGGCACAACCCCTGCTTTGGTTCATAATGACGGAGCTGGCAGCCAGGGCGGGCGAGACGGCAGGGCGATTGGCTTGATCACCCTTGACCGTGCTCGGCCTCCTTGGCGCCGATTCCCCGCCGGGCGCTTCCCTTCCACTCGAGTGCCTGGCACAGAACAGGATCCTTAGATCGATGGCCACATACGAAATCCTGATTGCCGATGACCACCCACTGTTCCGTGGCGCCCTGCGCCAGGCCGTTACCCTCGGGCTTGGCTCCGATGTGCGTCTGGTCGAAGTCGCAAGCATTGCCGAACTGGAAACCCGCCTGAGCGAAAAAGCCGACTGGGACCTGGTGCTGCTGGACTTGAACATGCCGGGTGCCTACGGTTTTTCCGGTCTGGTGCTGCTCCGCGGGCAGTACCCGCAGATCCCCGTGGTGATGGTTTCGGCGCAGGAAGAGGCCGCCGTGGTGGTCAAGTCCCGCGAGTTCGGCGCCAGTGGTTTCATTCCCAAGTCCAGCACCCTGGAAGTGATCCAGGATGCGGTGCGCAAGGTGCTTGATGGCGAGGTCTGGTGGCCGCCGCAGGCGTTCGAAAAGGTCGATGTTTCGGCCGAGGCCAAGGCCGCCAGCGAAGGCTTGGCCAGCCTCACGCCGCAGCAGTTCCGCGTACTGACCATGGTCTGCGAAGGCTTGCTGAACAAGCAGATCGCCTATGAGCTGAGCGTGTCGGAAGCGACCATCAAGGCCCACGTGACCGCGATCTTCCGTAAACTGGGCGTGCGTACCCGGACCCAGGCTGCACTGCTGCTGCAACAACTTGAATCGGTTGCCAGCAACTGACTGCGTGTGGCTTCACGCTTTTTTGACCCGAGCCGGTCTAGTCTGCTGGCCTTTCTGCTGTGAAGTGACTCAGATGACATCGCCATTCAAGGGCCAGACCGGCCTCAAACGCATCTTCAACGCCGCTGGCTACTCGCTGGACGGCCTGCGTGCAGCCTTCAAGGGCGAGGCCGCATTCCGCCAGCTGGTGCTGCTCAACGTGCTGCTGATCCCGATCGCCTTCTGGCTGCCGGTCAGCCGCGCCGAGCGGGCCATCATGATCGCCGTCTGCCTGCTGGGGCTGATCGTCGAGCTGTTCAACTCGGCGGTGGAGGCGGCCATCGATCGCATTTCGCTGGAGCGCCACCCGTTGTCGAAAAATGCCAAGGACATGGGCAGCGCCGCACAGCTGGTGGCCCTGACCATGGTGGCGCTGGTGTGGGGTGTGATCCTGCTTTAAGCGATCGGTGGCAGCACGATCTCGTCACTGCGGGTAAAGCCGGCAGTGAAGTTGCGACATAGCTCGAGAAACTCACGCATGGCCGAGGTCTGGTACTTCTGTTTGTGCCAGATGAAGTAGAACTGGCGCAGCAGGTCCAGCTCCGGTGTTTCCACAGGTACCAGGCTGCCACGGCGGAAGGCGTCGCGCAGGGCCAGGCGTGAAATGCAACCGATGCCCAGGCCCGACTCCACCGCGCGCTTGATCGCTTCGGTGTGCTCCAGCTCCAGGCGAATATTGAGGTTGGCGCGGTGATGGCGCATGGCCTGGTCGAAGGTCAGGCGCGTGCCTGAGCCTTGTTCGCGCAGGATCCACGCCTCCTGCGAAAGGCTTTCGATATCGGCGCGGCCCAGTTTCGCCAGTGGGTGCTGTGGCGCACAGAACACCACCAGTTCGTCCTCGACCCACGGCTGAACTTCCAGGTCGGGGTGATTGCAGTCACCTTCGATTAGACCCAGATCAATTTCGTAGTGCGCGACCTGTTGCACGATATGCGCAGTATTTTGAACATGCAGTTTTACCTGGCTTTCCGGGTGTGTCTGCATGTAGTTGCCGATCAGCAGGGTGGCCAGGTAGTTGCCGATGGTGAGCGTGGCGCCGACCGCCAGCGAGCCGAAACCGGATTTGCCGTTGAGCAGGTCTTCGATTTCCTTGGCCTGGTCAAGCAGGGCTACTGCTTGTGGCAGCAATTGATGGCCCAGGGCATTGAGGGCCAGGCGTTTGCCGGCACGGTCGAACAGCTGGCAGCTCGATTGCCGCTCCAGTTCCGTGATAGAGGTACTGGCGGCCGACTGCGACAGCGCCAACAGGCTGGCGGCCCGAGAGACGCTTTGGTGCTGGGCGACGGCGACGAAGACTTGCATTTGACGGAGTGTGAATCGCATATCGATATAACCGATAACACATATCTTGATAATCCAGTTAACAGATATTGTCGCTGCCCCTAAACTATTGCGCAACTGTGCGCTTTACGCGCGCGTTTTTCTTCAGGAGCCCCATCGATGAGCAACATGAACCACGAACGTGTCCTCAGTGTGCACCACTGGAACGACACCCTGTTCAGCTTCAAGTGCACCCGCGACCCGGGCCTGCGCTTCGAGAACGGTCAGTTCGTGATGATCGGCCTGCAGCAGGACAACGGCCGTCCGCTCATGCGTGCCTACTCCATCGCTTCGCCAAACTGGGAAGAGCACCTTGAATTCTTCAGCATCAAGGTGCCGGACGGCCCGCTGACCTCGCAGCTGCAGCACCTGAAGGAAGGCGATGAGATCATTATCAGCAAGAAGCCTACCGGCACCCTGGTACTCGACGACCTGAATCCTGGCAAGCACCTGTACCTGCTGAGCACCGGCACTGGCCTGGCGCCGTTCATGAGCGTCATCCAGGACCCGGAAACCTACGAGCGCTTTGAAAAAGTGATCCTGGTGCACGGCGTGCGCTACGTGAACGAAGTGGCCTACCGCGAGTTCATCACCGAGCACCTGCCGCAGAACGAGTTCTTCGGTGAGTCGGTTCGCGACAAGCTGATCTACTACCCGACCGTGACCCGCGAGCCGTTCGAAAACCAGGGCCGTCTGACCGACCTGATGCGCAGCGGCAAGCTGTTCAGCGACATCGGCCTGCCGCCGATCAACCCGCAAGACGACCGCGCGATGATCTGCGGCAGCCCGAGCATGCTCGACGAGACCAGCGAAGTGCTGGACAGCTTCGGCCTGAAGATCTCCCCGCGCATGCGCGAGCCGGGTGACTACCTGATCGAGCGTGCCTTCGTCGAGAAGTAAGGCGCAGGCGGATAGAGGAAGGCGACCTTCGGGTCGCCTTTCTTATGCCTGGGATTTGTGCATTGCCTGTTCTGGCCCTTTCGCGGGTAAACCCGCTCCTACGGGGGGCGTGCAATTCTCGAGACGTGCGCTGCACCTGTAGGAGCGGGCTTGCCCGCGAAAGGGCCGGTGCAGGCGACCCCCGATCTATTCGACCCGCGTCTCGCCGCTGTACACCAGGATTTCCCGGCACCGCTTGCACAGGTATCGCCGCCCTTGGTGCACCAGCTTGTGCCGCTGCGCGGTAAACGGGAAGTCGCTTTGCGGGCACGGGCAGCGGTAGATGTAGCGGGTCACTGCGCGCCGTTGCACGTCATAGTTGTGGCAACGATTGGGCGGCAGTTCATACACCCCGCGCATGATCAACTGCCACTCTTCACCATGGGCCTGGATGCGGTCGCCAAACAGCTGGTGGGCAACCAGGTGTGCCACTTCATGGGCCACGGTCTGGCGCAGGAAGTCTTCCTGGTTTTCGCGGTAGAGCTGCAGGTTGAAGCGCAGCAGATTCTCGTGCAGGTGGGCGACGCCGGCTTTTTGCCCGCGCAGTTTGAAGCTGACTTCGGGGCGCGGGAAGCGGCGTTTGAAAAAGGCTTCGGCTTGCTGGTAACAGGTTTCGACGCGTTGTTTGAGCTGCTCGGGCATGGCGGGGCGGTTCTCCTGACCAGGCATTATGCCGCAAGCGCAGGTGGCTTGCCGAGTCACCGGTCAGCGCACAGCCAGAGGCCGCCTTGCGGCGGCCCCTGGTTGATGCCCCAGTGTTGGTTCGGTCTGTTCTAGTTGGTGTAGACGGGCCCCACGCCCAGTCCCCAGATAATCACGGTAGCGGCCATGATAGCCACCAGTACCACCAAGCCCACTGCCAGCACCGAGCTGGAGAACAGGAAGCCTTCATCCGACGGTATGTTCATGAACGTCGGCAAGCCGACATACAGCAGGTACACCGTGTAGCAGATGGCGGCAGTGCCGATCAGCATGCCCAGCCACAGGTGCGGGTAGAGCGCCGCCAGGCCGCCGATGAACAAGGGGGTGGCGGTGTAGGTGGCAAAAGCGATGCATTGCGCCATGGACGGGTTGGCATCGTAGGTGCGGGCCATCCAGTGGATGAACGCGCCCATTACCGCCACCCCGGCGAGCATGGCCAGGTAGGACATGATGCTCATCCAGATTGCGCTTTCCATGGTCAGCATCACTGCTGGCCTGTCACCGATCACCCAGCCCACCTGGGTAGTGCCGATAAACGCCGAAACGGCCGGAATCGCCGCGAGGATCAGGGTGTGTGTCAGGTACATGTGGCTGATGGTTTCTTCTTCGCCACGAATCTCCCGCCATTCCTGATCGGGATGGGTAAACAGCCCCACAACGTGATGAATCATGCCGATCACTCCTCTCAATGTTGCCAAACGCCCCCCAATATGGAGCGTAAGCGGCCCGAGGCCCTAACACCGATGCAAGCGGTAATGTGGCCTTATGTCGCAGTATAGGAAGCCGTTACCTACATAAACCGCGCTTTTTAGAGCAAATTGCGCTGTAAGCCGTGCTGTTGATTACAATGAAGTCTTTATCGGAATGCCTACAGCGGCGTCGCGTTTGTGCGTAAAATAGCCGGCTTTTGTCACACCTCGCGGATCCAAGCGCTATGGGCACCCTCTCGGTCAACCAGAACAAACTGCAAAAACGCCTGCGTCGTCTCGCTGGCGAAGCCATCACCGACTACAACATGATCGAGGATGGCGACAAGGTCATGGTCTGCCTGTCCGGCGGCAAGGACAGCTACACCATGCTCGACGTTCTGTTGCACCTGCAGAAGGTGGCACCGATCACGTTCGAGATCGTTGCGGTGAACATGGACCAGAAACAGCCGGGCTTCCCTGAGCACGTACTGCCGGCTTACCTCAAGGAACTGGGGGTCGAGTACCACATCGTCGAGAAGGATACGTACTCGGTGGTAAAGGAACTGGTACCCGAAGGCAAGACGACTTGCTCGCTGTGTTCGCGCCTGCGCCGCGGTACCCTGTACACCTTCGCTGACGAAATCGGCGCTACCAAGATGGCGCTGGGACACCACCGCGACGACATCGTCGAAACCTTCTTCCTCAACATGTTCTTCAACGGCGCGCTCAAGGGCATGCCGCCGAAGCTGCGCGCCGACGATGGCCGCAACGTGGTGATCCGCCCGCTGGCCTACTGCAGCGAGAAGGACATCCAGGCCTACTCGGACATGAAGGAATTTCCGATCATCCCGTGCAACCTGTGCGGCTCGCAGGAAAACCTGCAGCGTCAGGTGGTCAAGGACATGCTGGTGGAGTGGGAACGCAAGCACCCGGGCCGTACCGAGAGCATCTTCCGTGCCCTGCAGAACGTGGCACCGTCGCAGCTGGCCGACCGGAACCTGTTTGACTTCACCAGCCTGAAGATCGACGAAAACGCTACCCCGCGTTTCCTCGACGTGCTGAACATCTGAGCCCATGCGCGATTACCAGTGGTTGCATGAGTACTGCCTGAACCGCTTTGGTTCGGCCCAGGCGCTGGAGGCTTTCCTGCCGCAGCCGCGCACGCCGGCGCAACTGCGTGACATCAGTGACGACCGCTACCTGTCGACACTGGCCCTGCGCGTGTTCCGCGCGGGGCTCAAGCACAGCCTGGTGGATGCCAAGTGGCCGGCGTTCGAGCAGGTGTTCTTTGGCTTCGACCCGGAGAAAGTGGTGCTGATGGGCGCCGAGCATCTGGAGCGGTTGATGCAGGATGAGCGCATTATCCGCCACCTGGGCAAGCTCAAGAGCGTGCCGCGCAATGCGCAAATGTTGCTGGATATCGCCAAGGTGCATGGCAGTTTTGGAGCATTCATCGCCGACTGGCCAGTGACCGACATTGTCGGCTTGTGGAAGTACCTGGCCAAGCACGGCAACCAGTTGGGCGGGTTGTCGGCGCCACGGTTCTTGCGCATGGTCGGCAAAGACACGTTCATCCCGACCGATGACATGGCAGCGGCGTTGATTGCGCAGAAGGTGATCGACAAGCAGCCCACCAGCCAGCGCGACCTGGCTCTGGTGCAGCAGGCGTTCAACCAGTGGCATGCAGAGAGCGGGCGGCCGCTGTGCCAGTTGTCGGTGATGCTGGCGCATACCGTCAACCATTGAGTCTTGTGTTGCTTCCATTCGCGGGCACGCCCGCTCCCACAGGTACCGAACAGGCCTTGAGTGCGGTGCGATTCCTGTGGCAGCGGGCATGCCCGCGAAAAATCTAACTGCCTTCGCCCGCCATGCGCCGCTCATGCTGGAACTTCCAGCGCACGTACAGTAACCCGGCAATGAACAGCCCCAGGCTCACTAGCACTTCAAGCCAGCCGAATACCGCCCGCGCAGGGTCGAACGCCGCCAGCACGCCCTTGATGAAATAGATATTCACCACGAAGCAGGTCCAGGCATGCGCCCGGGCGCTGCCTTTCAGCATGCCTGGCAGCAGCAACAGCAACGGCACCAGCTCGATCGCCAGGATCACCTCGACCCTGGCCCCATGCAGGTTGGCGAACCACAGGTTGTTTACCACCAGCAGGGCGATCAGGCCGAAGAAGCATGCCAGGCTCAATGCCCGCGTCAGGCGCAGGCGTGGTACCAGCCATTGGAGCGGCGGCAATGCCTTGGGCTTTCTAGCCACGCGCCGCCTCCAGGGCCTTGGCCGTGGTCGCCAGGCGTTGGCCCAGGGCGCGGCACAGGGTGATTTCGTGTGGGTCGAGTTCGCGCTTGCCATCGGCGCCTGCGTGGTGGCTGGCGCCATAAGGCGTGCCGCCACCACGGGTCTCGAGCAGTGCCGACTCGCTGTAGGGCAGGCCCATCACCAGCATGCCGTGGTGCATCAACGGCAGCATCATCGACAGCAGGGTGGTTTCCTGGCCGCCGTGCAGGCTGGCGGTGGAGGTGAACACGCCAGCCGGCTTGCCGACCAGCTCACCACCTAGCCAAAGGCTGCTGGTGCCATCGAGGAAATACTTGAGTGGCGCTGCCATGTTGCCGAACCGGGTCGGGCTGCCCAGTACCAGGCCAGCGCAGTGGCGCAGGTCATCAAGGGTGGCGTACAGCGCGCCACTGGCCGGAATATCCGGGGCCACCGCTTCGCATTCGGTGGAAATAGCCGGCACCGTGCGCAGACGCGCCTCCATGCCGGCCAGCTCGATGCCGCGGGCGATGTGCCGGGCCATTTCGCTGGTCGCGCCATGGCGGCTGTAATACAGCACCAGGATGTAGGGCGCGCTCACGGCAGGATCTCCAGCACTTTTTCCGGCGGGCGACCGACCACGGCCTTGTCACCGGCAACCAGGATCGGCCGCTCGATCAGTTTGGGGTGCTGGGCCATGGCCTCGATCAGTTGCGCGTCGGTCAGTGCCGGGTCGGCCAGGTTCAGCGCTTTGTATTCGTCCTCGCCGCTGCGCAGCAACTGACGCGGGGCGATGCCCAGCTTGCCGAGCAGGGCCTTGAGGGTGTCCGCGTCGGGCGGGGTTTCCAGGTAGCGCACGATGGTCGGGGCCAGGCCGCGGGCTTCGAGCAGTTCCAGGGCGCCGCGGGATTTCGAGCAGCGCGGGTTATGATAGAGCGTGAGGTCAGTCATGTCGGGTCGCATCCAGCTGGGTGTGGCGGCTATTCTAACCGCAGCGACTGACCAATTTGCTTTAAAACTCGAGAAGGATTGACCCATGGCAAGGCGTCTGGCAGCAGTACTGGCCATCACCGCGAGCCTGTTGCTCGGTGGTTGCGGTGCCGATTACGGCGTGGACCAACACGGTAATACGGTTAAGGCCGAACAGATCGAAGGGCACTGGCTGGTGCTCAACTACTGGGCTGAATGGTGCGGACCGTGCCGTACCGAAATCCCGGAACTGAACGCGGCGGCCAAGCAATGGGCGGCTGATGGCGTCAAGGTGGTGGGGGTGAACTTCGATGGCCTGCAGGGGCAGGACCTGAAGCAGGCTGCCGAAACCCTGGGTATCGGTTTCACCGTGCTTGCCCAGGACCCGGCCGAGCGCTATGACCTGCCGCGCAGCGAGGCATTGCCGGTGACCTACATCATCGACGACAAGGGCAAGGTGCGTGAGCAGTTGATGGGCGAGCAGACCCTGGAAGGGTTGCAGGCCAAGATCAAGGCCCTGAAAGGCGCCTGATGCATTCGGGGCCGCTTTCGCGGCCCCGGCAATCCTCAGCCTTCCTCGGGCCAGAAGCGCAGCGGCTTGCCTTCGGCTGGCCAGAAGCGCATCTGCCCCACCGGTGACACATCCCAACGCTCTACTGTTTCCAGCGCCTGCAGGAAGCGTTTTTCCTGTTCCATCAGCGCGGGTGCGCACAGCTTGCGGGTCTTGCCGACCTTGCCGAAGCTCAGGTGCTCGCCATCGAGCGTGTAAGGCGCAAACCAGTGGTTGCAGCCGCCGTTGCCATAGGCTCGGCCGTCGCTGGCCAGGGTCAAGGTCAGGTGGCTGTAGTCGATCAGTGGTCGTTCACCAATCCACTCCAGCACGTAGCTGCGTTCCTGCTGCAGCCTGGAAGGTTCCGTGGCGCAGCCGAGCAGGCCGGTTGCAATCAGCACGCCGGTCAGCAGATTCTTCACTCGGCGCTCTCCTGGCAACGCGGGCACAGGTGTTTTTCGCCACGGCTGGCCCAGCCCAGCTCTGCGATACGGGCGCTGGCAGCCGGTTGACGAGCTGCCTTGCCGAGCTTGGCGTCTACTGCGAACTCGAAGCCCAGCACCGCATCGCAGCGATCGCACTCGACCTGCCAAGTGAGGATTTCCAGCTCGTTGAACACCGGGCCGCTCGCCACAGCCACCCACTGGCCGCGTGGGTTGATCAGGTGGCGCACGCTTTCCACGGTCAGGCGCATGGACAAATCCTTGCTGCCCTTGAGCGTGACCAGCAGGCTGTCGCCTTTTTGCATCGAACCGCCGTTGCCCGTGACCTGATAGCGGCCCGGCACCAAAGCGCGGCACTCGATCAGGGTGTGTTGCGGGTTGAAAAGGGTGTAGCGAAAATCGTGTTCGACCATGGGTCCTCCAGAAATGCCGCGTATCCTAGCATTAACCCATCACCAGGTTCTGTGGATTGCCTGCCGCCCAGCGGTTGATGTTGTCCAGTGTGGTTGCGGCAATGGCATCCAGCGCCTCGCGGGTGAGGAAAGCCTGGTGAGCGGTGATGATCACGTTGGGGAAGGTCAGCAGCCGAGCCAGCACATCGTCTTGCAAGGGCAGGTCAGAGCGGTCCTCGAAGAACAGTTGGGCCTCTTCCTCGTAGACGTCCAGGCCCAGGTAGCCAAGCTGGCCGCTTTTCAGTGCGTCGATCAGCGCCGGTGTGTCGACCAGCGCACCGCGACCGGTGTTGATCAGCATGGCGCCGGGCTGCAACTGGGCCAGGCTTTGCGCGTTGATCAGGTGGCGAGTGTGCTCGGTCAGTGGGCAGTGCAGGCTGATGATGCGGGCTTCGCGCAACAGCTCGGGCAGGGGCATGTAGCGGGCGCCAAGGGCCAGCAGCTCTGGGTTGGGGTAGGGGTCGTACGCCAGCAGCTGGCAGCCGAAACCGGCCATGATGCGAGCGAAGGCGGCCCCGATCTGGCCGGTACCGACCACCCCGACGGTTTTGCCGTGCAGGTCGAAGCCGGTCAGCCCGTGCAGGGTGAAGTCACCTTCGCGGGTGCGGTTATAGGCCCGATGCAGGCGCCGGTTGAGTGCCAGGATGAGCGCCACGGCGTGCTCGGCAACGGCGTGTGGCGAGTAGGCCGGCACCCGCACCACGGCCAGCCCCAAGCGCTGTGCGGCGGCCAGGTCGACGTGGTTGTAGCCGGCCGAGCGCAGGGCGATCAACCGCGTGCCGGCTGCGGCCAGGCGCTGCAGCACCGGCGCGTCGAGTTCGTCATTGATGAAGGCGCAGACCACCTCAAAGCCATCTGCCAGGGCGGCGGTGTCGAGGGTCAGGCGGGCGGGCTGGAAATGCAGCTCCAAGGGGGTGCCGCTGGCAGCCTTGGTGAAGCTTTCCTGATCGTAGTGCTGGCTGCTGAACAACAGGGCGCGCATGGTCGAACTCCTTTGCAATGCATGTCTTGGGTGGGTCGCTGCCTGTCAAGGCATACCCAGCGTGGCCCAGACCCCCTCAAGCGCTCAATCTGGCCTGTGCCGCCAGCCGGCTGATCGCGCTGTCCAGTTCATCCAGAGCCTGCTGCGCCTGGGGGTTGTCCTGCTTCAGCAAGGTCTCGCTGCGTTGGCACGCTGCCCTTAACTGCGGCACGCCGCAATAGCGTGAGGCACCGTTCAGACGGTGTACCTGCTCGATCAGGCCATTGCGGTCATCGGCTGCGCGGGCGGCACGTATGGCTTCGCGGTCTGCATCCAGCGAGGCCAGCAGCATACTCAGCATGTCAGCCGCCAGATCTGCCTTGCCAGCGGCCAGGCGCAGGCCCTCTTCGGGGTCGAGTACCTTCAGTTCGTCGCCGTTGGTCAGCAGCTCGGCCTGCGCCTGCTGGGGTGTGCCCAGGCTCAGGCCGGTCCACTTCATCACCACCTGGGCCAGTTGCCGTTCGCTGATCGGTTTGGTCAGGTAGTCGTCCATGCCGCTGTGCAACAACGCGCGTTTTTCGTTGGCCATTGCATGGGCAGTGAGGGCGACGATCGGCAGCGGGTTGCCGCTCTGGGTGTTTTCCCACAGGCGGATCTGTTCAGTACAGGCGCGGCCGTCCATGCCGGGCATCTGCACATCCATCAGCACCAGGTCGAACAACTCGTCCTGCACGGCCTGTACCGCCGCATAACCATTGTTGACGGCCAGTACCTCGGCACCCAAGTCTTCGAGCAGGGTTTTTACCAGCAGCAGGTTGGCGGCATTGTCGTCGACGCAGAGTATTTTCGGTCGTCGCTGGCCGTTGGCGTTGCTCACTTCGGCCAGCGGACGGCGAGGTTGTACCAGCTCCAGCAAGAGGCGCCGCAGCTTGCGGGTGCAGGTCGGCTTGGACAGCAACTGGCCATGGCCGTTGGGCAGGTACGGGTGGTACAGCGCCTGCTCGGTGGTCGGGCATAGCACCACGCATTGGCAGTGGTAACGCTCGAGCTGCTGATGATAATGGCCCAGTTGCTCGGGCGACAGGTTACCCAGGTTGGCCCCGAGCACCGCGAACTCGAAGGGCAGGCCGGCCTGGCTGGCGGCCTGCACCCCCTGCAGCAACTGGTCGTAGGTGGCGAACAGGCTCACGCTGAGGCCGCAGTCTTCCAGCTGGTGTTCCAGTGCCTGGCGCGCCAGTTCGTGGCCATCGACAATGGCGGCACGGCGCCCCAGCAATGGCTGCGGTGGCAGCGCTTCGGCATCGTCATGAGCCTTGGGCAGGTTGAGGCTGATCCAGAACTGCGAACCTTCGCCCGGGGTACTGTCGACGCCGATCTCGCCGCCCATCTGTTCGATCAGGCGCTTGGAAATCACCAGCCCCAGACCGGTGCCACCGGGCTGGCGGGCCAGTGAGTTGTCAGCCTGGCTGAAGGCCTGGAACAGTGTGCGCACATCCTGTGGTGACAGGCCGATGCCGGTGTCCTGCACGCTGATGCGCAACTGCGCGCAGTCTTCGTGCTCGTCTTCCAGCATGGCGCGTACGACGATGGTGCCTTCGCGGGTGAACTTGATGGCGTTGCTGACCAGGTTGGTGAGGATCTGCTTGAGCCGCAACGGGTCGCCCACCAGCGAAGCAGGCGTGTCGCGGTAGATCAGGCTCAGCAATTCCAGCTGCTTGGCGTGGGCGGCCGGAGCGAGGATGGTCAGGGTGTCCTGGATCAGGTCCCGCAGGTTGAACGGTATGCTGTCGAGCACCAGCTTGCCGGCCTCGATCTTGGAGAAATCGAGGATCTCGTTGATGATTCCCAGCAGGTTGTCAGCAGACTTCTCGATGGTGTTCAGGTAGTCGAGCTGGCGCGGTGTCATCTCGCTTTTTTGCAGCAGGTGGGTAAAGCCGAGGATGCCATTGAGCGGGGTGCGGATTTCGTGGCTCATGTTGGCCAGGAACTCCGACTTGATGCGGCTGGCCTCAAGGGCCTCTTTGCGCGCCATGTCCAGCTCGATGTTCTGGATTTCGATGGTTTCCAGGTTCTGGCGCACGTCTTCGGTGGCCTGGTCGATGCTGTGTTGCAGTTCTTCGTGGGCGTTCTGCAGGGTTTCGGCCATGCGGTTGATGCCATGGGCCAGTTCGTCCAGCTCATGGCTGCCCATGGTCGGCAGGCGTTCTTCGAGGTGGCCATCCTTGAGCTGATTGACCGCGTGCTTGATGCGTTCGATGGGGTCGTTGATGGTGCGGCTCATGCGCAGCGCCAACAGGCCGCTGAGTGCCAGGCAGGCGAGGATCAGCAACAGGCTGGTGAACAGGTTGCGGTAGCCGCGCAGCAGCGTGCCGTCGTGCGACAGCTCGATCTCTACCCAGCCCAGCAGGCGCTCGGCTTCGGCCGGCACGGCGTCGGTGGCCAGGTCGCGGTGGTGGCCGAACACTGGCATCAGGTAGCGGGTGGCGTCGTTGCCACTGCGCTGCAGGAGTTGGGTGCCGGTACCGCCGCTGGGGGGCAGGTTGAGCATGCTTGGGCCGGCGTGGGCCAGGCGCGTGCGGTCCGGGGCCAGAAACGCCACTGCGCGCACATCGGCCTGCTCCAGGGTTTGTGCGGCAATTCTCTCCAGTTGCGCAGGCGCGAGCCGGGCCATGGCGGGTGCGGCCAGGGGCGCCAGTTGTTCGGCGATCATCTTGCCGCGCTGCAGCAGCTGGGTGCGCAGGTCGTTCTGTTGCAGCCAGGTGAAATAGCTACCCAGCACCAGGGCCATCAAGCCGGCCGGTAGCAGTGCCAGCAGCAGTACCCGGCTGCGGATTCCCAAGCGATCGAGCACACTCGCCTCCTCTGATGTGCCTGGATGCCGTCAAGTGGTAACGGCCAAGCCGCGAAGTTACTCCGCCTGCCGCACCATTGCATCTCTTTAGTACGTGTTATGCGCCGTTGCCGGGGCATTGGTTGCAGTGCGGTTGCCTGGCAGGTGGCGAATGCTCAATAATTACGTAATTGAGAATGCATGGCAGTTGCCAATGAATCCTGTATCTATTTACAACACCACCATCCTTGCCATCGAGGACGACCCGGTGCTTGGCGCCTATCTGCAGGAAGAGCTGCAGCGTGGCGGCTGCCAGGTCACCTGGTGCCGCAATGGCCTGGAGGGCCTGGAAACAGCTGGCCGCCAGGCTTTCGATGTGGTGCTCATGGACATCCTGCTGCCCGGGCTTGATGGGTTGGACGCCTTGGCGCAGTTGCGCAGGCACAGCGCCACCCCGGTGATCATGATGTCGGCGCTGGGGGCCGAGGCGGATCGTATCAGCGGCTTTCAGCGCGGTGCCGACGATTACCTGCCCAAGCCATTCAGCATGGCCGAGTTGCAGGTGCGCATCGAGGCGATTCTGCGCCGCGTGGCCCTGGAGCGGCGGCATCAGGGCCCGCTGGAGCAAGCCGGCTGCGGCGAGCTGCAGTTCGATGAGGGGCTGTGTGACGTGCGCCTGAATAGCCGTCTGGCAGGCCTGACCCCCAGCGAATACCGCCTGCTGGACATCCTCAACCGCAACCTCGACGAAGTCCTCAGCAAGCCATTCCTGTACCAGCACGTGTTGCAGCGCGGCTATTCACGGCATGACCGCAGCCTGGACATGCACGTCAGCCAGATCCGTCGCAAGCTCAAGGGTATCGGTTATCACGAACGGCAGATCCGCACCGTGTGGGGCAAGGGTTACGTGCTCAGTGCCAGCGAGGCGGAGTGAACCATGCTCGACCGCCATTCGCTGTTCTGGAAGCTGGCCATCTTGCTGGTGGGCTTCTGCCTGCTGATGATCGGCCTCAGTTATACCTGGGGCCGGCACATGGAAACCCAGAATGCCTTCCTCTCGGAGCCGGCACGGCAGACCTTGCGGGGTTATGCCGCCGAAGCTGAGCAGGCCTGGCGCAGTGGCGGGCGGTCAGGGCTGGACCAGTGGGTGGCGGCCATGCATCAGCGCGAACGGGGCTGGGTCGGCGTGCTCGACATCAACCTGCGCCCGCTCGACAGCGCCACCCTCAACCCACAGATCATGCAGCGTCTGACACGCCTGCGCGGTGTCGATTGGCCGATGAGTCGGCGCAGTGTCGACCAGCCGTGGGTGCGCATACCGTTCCCGGGGGCGCCGGAGCAGGGCATGCTGGTCATCGAACTGCCGCAGCGCTTCAATCCGGGGCAGCACCGCTTGCTGTGGCGCATTGTCACCAACGGCATCATCCCGGGGCTGTTCACCTTGCTGTTGTGTGTAGGCCTGTACCGCATGCTGATCGTGCCGCTGAATCAACTTCGCGAGCAGGCCAATGCCTGGCGGGCCGATCAGTTGTCGGCCCGGCTGGACTCGCGCACCATCGCCCGGCATGACGAGCTGGGCGAACTGGCGCGTGCCTTTGACCAGATGGCCGAGCGGCTGCAAGGCACGGTAGCCATGCAGCAGCAGTTGCTGCGCGACCTGTCCCACGAAATGCGTACGCCGCTGAGCCGGTTGCGGGTGGCCTGCGATGGTGAAACCGACCTGCAGCGTTTGCGTGACCGCCTGATCCGTGAAGTGGACTGCATGCAGCAACTGGTCGAAGACACCCTGCAACTGGCCTGGCAGGACGCCGAGCGTGCGCCGATGAACCTTGAGCCGATCGAGGTCCACGCCTTGTGGGAGTTGCTGGCCGAAAATGCCAGCTACGAGAGCGGCTGGTCGCCTGCGCAACTGCGCTGCGAAGTACCGGCCGACTGCTGGGTGCAGGGCAACCTCAACCACCTGGCTCAGGCGCTGGAGAACATCTTGCGCAATGCCATTCGCCACTCGCCGGCCGAGGGGGTGGTGCGGTTGGGTGGGCAGCGGGAGGGTAGCTATTGGTGGTTGTGGCTTGAGGATGAGGGTGGCGGTGTCGCTGAAGAAGACCTGGAACGGATCTTCGCGCCGTTCTCGCGGTTGGACGGTTCGCGGCCCGGGGATGGTGGCTTCGGCCTGGGGCTGAGCATCGCCCGCAGTGCCATCCAGCGCCAGGGCGGCACCTTGTGGGCGCAGAATGGCAAACGCGGGTTGCGCTTGTGGATGAGGTTGCCGTTGCATGTGCCGGCCGCTTCGCGGGTAAACCCGCTCCTACAGGCTAGCGAATCCCCGTAGGAGCGGGTTTACCCGCGAAGAGGCCAGCACATGTCACACCGTTATAGCTTGTAGCTATATGCACTACAGATTGCGTGATATGGCCGCGAAGGGTTTGCCGGTATGATAGGCACCCCCGCCGTCCGGATTGCGAAATACGCCATGACCTTGCAGTACCCAACCATCGCCGATTGCGTCGGCAATACGCCACTGGTTCGCCTGCAGCGCATCGCTGGCGACACCAGCAATACCCTCCTGCTCAAGCTCGAAGGTAACAATCCTGCCGGCTCGGTGAAAGACCGCCCGGCGCTGTCGATGATCGCTCGCGCCGAACTGCGGGGCCAGATCAAGCCAGGCGATACCCTGATCGAAGCCACCTCCGGCAACACCGGCATCGCCCTGGCGATGGCGGCGGCGATCAAGGGCTACAAGATGATCCTGATCATGCCCGACAACTCCACCGCCGAGCGCAAGGCCGCCATGACGGCCTATGGCGCCGAGCTGATCCTGGTGACCAAGGAGGAGGGTATGGAGGGCGCCCGTGACCTGGCCGAGAAGCTGCAGGCCGAAGGCCGTGGCCTGGTGCTCGACCAGTTCGCCAACGGCGACAACCCGATCGCCCACTACAACAGCACCGGCCCGGAAATCTGGCAGCAGACTCAGGGCACCATTACCCATTTCGTCAGCTCCATGGGGACCACTGGTACCATCATGGGCTGCTCGCAGTACCTCAAGGAACAAAACCCCGCGGTGCAGATCATCGGCCTGCAACCGATGGAAGGCTCGGCTATTCCGGGCATTCGCCGCTGGCCCGAGGAATACCTGCCGAAAATCTTCGACGCCACCCGCGTCGACCGCGTGGTCGACATGTCGCAGCAGGAAGCCGAAGACACCACCCGTCGCCTTGCGCGTGAAGAGGGCATTTTCTGCGGCGTGTCTTCTGGTGGTGCGGTCGCGGCCATGTTGCGTCTGTCCCGCGAAGTGGAAAATGCCGTAATGGTCGCGATCATTTGCGACCGCGGCGACCGTTATCTGTCCACCGGCCTGTTTGATCCACGCTAAATGTCCAAGAAAAAAAGCAACAGCGGCCTGCGCTTCCAGCCGGCCGGCGGCAATCGCACCCCGCAGGTCCCAGTGGGCAAGAAGCAGCGCCTGGACATCGAGCGCCTGGCCGGTGACGGCCGTGGCATCGCCTTCCTCGACGGGCGTACCTGGTTCGTCAGCGGCGCCTTGGCCGGTGAGGCCGTGGAGGCGCGGGTGCTCAACGCCCGTGGCAAAGTGGTCGAGGCCCGCCTGGAGCGGTTGCTGCAGGCCGGCCCCGAGCGCCGCGAGGCGCCGTGTCGCTACTACGACCGCTGCGGTGGCTGCAACCTGCAGCACCTGCCGCACGACGCGCAACTGGCGCTGAAGCAGCGCACCCTCGCCGAGCAGCTGCAGCGGGTGGCCGGTGTGCAACCCGAGGCGTGGGCCGCCCCCCTGAGCGGGCCGGAATTCGGCTACCGGCGCCGCGCCCGTGTGGCCGTGCGCTGGGACGTCAAGGCGCGTCAGCTGGAGGTGGGTTTGCGCGCCGAAGCCAGCCAGGACATCATTGCCATCGACGATTGTGCAGTGCTGGTACAACCCTTGCAGTCCATTTTGCGCCACTTGCCGACTGTGCTGCGTTCGTTGAGCAAGCCGCAGGCGCTGGGCCATGTAGAGCTGTTCAGTGGCACCGCCGAGGCGGTTCTGGTGCGCCACGTCGCGCCATTGCCGGCGGAGGACCAAGCCAGGCTGCAAGCGTTCTGCGAGCAGGCCAACGCCCAGCTGTGGCTGCAAGGCGAGGGTGAGCCGGCGCCAGTGGACCCAGCGGCGCAGTTGGGCTTTGCCCTGGCACCCTGGCAGCTGGAGCTGGCCTGGCGCCCGGGCGATTTCGTGCAGGTGAATGCCCAGGTCAATACGGCGATGATCGAGCAGGCCCTGGCCTGGCTCGCGCCACAAGCCGACGAGCGTGTGCTGGACTTGTTCTGCGGTCTGGGCAACTTTGCCCTGCCGCTGGCCCGCCAGGCGCGTGAAGTGGTGGCAGTGGAAGGTGTACAGGCCATGGTCGATCGGGCCGCGGCCAATGCCCGGAACAACAATGTGCATAACGCACGGTTTTTTCAGGCCGATTTATCGCAGCCTTTGGCCGGCACCGGATGGGCCGCCGAGGGCTTTTCTGCGGTACTCTTGGATCCACCGCGCGACGGTGCTTTCGAGGTGGTGCAAGGCATCGCCCGCCTCAAGGCCAGCAGGCTGGTCTACGTATCGTGCAACCCGGCCACGCTGGCGAGAGACGCCCAAGTGCTGGTCGGCCAGGGGTACCGGTTAAAAAGGGCCGGGATTCTCGACATGTTTCCTCAGACGGCGCATGTCGAGGCCATGGCGTTATTCGAAGCGGGCTAGCTGACTGGCCCCTTGGTGCGGTTGCCACGGAAGGGCGGCCGCACGGTGATCGCCAGCACACCGGTATGGTGTGCTGCATGGAAAGGTAAAACAAAGATGGTACAGGTGAGAGTGCACCAGCCGGTCAACACCGACGGCAGTATCAATCTCGAAGCATGGTTGGACCATGTGGTAAGCGTCGATTCGGCACTGGATCGCGCAGCGCTGAAAGAAGCCTGCGAGTTTGCTCTTGAGGTAGAGAAAAAGGGCAACCCGGCCAAGCATTCCTGGGCGGATGGTACGTCCAGCTTCCAGGCAGGCCTGGAAATCGCCGAAATTCTGGCTGACCTCAAGCTCGACCAGGACTCTCTGGTGGCTGCGGTCATCTACCGCTCGGTGCGCGAGGGCAAGGTCACCCTCGCCGAGGTCAGCCAGCGTTTTGGCCCGGTGGTGTCCAAGCTGATCGACGGCGTGCTGCGCATGGCCGCCATCAGTGCCAGCCTCAGCCCACGACAGTCGCTGGTGCTGGGCTCACAGGCGCAGGTCGAGAACCTGCGCAAGATGCTGGTGGCCATGGTCGACGACGTGCGTGTGGCGCTGATCAAGCTGGCCGAACGCACGTGCGCAATCCGGGCGGTCAAGTCCGCCGATGACGAGAAACGCCTGCGTGTCGCGCGTGAAGTGTTCGACATCTACGCGCCGCTCGCGCACCGCCTGGGTATCGGTCACATCAAGTGGGAGCTGGAAGACCTGTCCTTCCGCTACCTGGAGCCCGACCAGTACAAGCAGATCGCCAAGCTGTTGCATGAGCGGCGGCTGGACCGCGAGCGCTTCATCAGCGACGTGATGAACCAGTTGCAGAACGAGTTGCTCGCCACTGGCGTAAATGCCGACATCAGCGGTCGGGCGAAACATATCTATTCGATCTGGCGCAAGATGCAGCGCAAAGGCCTGGAGTTCAGCCAGATCTATGACGTGCGTGCGGTACGCGTGCTGGTGCCGGAAATCCGCGACTGCTACACCGCGCTGGGCATCGTGCACACCTTGTGGCGGCATATTCCCAAGGAGTTCGACGACTACATCGCCAACCCCAAGGAGAACGGCTACCGCTCGTTGCACACTGCGGTAATCGGCCCCGAGGGCAAGGTGCTGGAGGTGCAGATCCGCACCCACGGCATGCACGAAGAGGCCGAACTTGGCGTATGCGCCCACTGGCGCTACAAGGGCACCGACGTCAAGCCCAGCTCCAACCACTACGAAGAGAAGATTTCCTGGTTGCGCCAGGTGCTGGAATGGCACGAAGAGCTGGGCGACATCGGTGGCCTGGCCGAGCAGTTGCGGGTCGACATCGAGCCTGACCGGGTTTATGTGTTCACCCCCGACGGCCACGCCATCGACCTGCCCAAAGGCGCCACGCCACTGGACTTTGCCTACCGCGTGCACACCGAGATCGGCCACAACTGCCGCGGCGCGAAGATCAACGGCCGTATCGTGCCGCTGAACTACAGCCTGCAGACTGGCGAGCAGGTGGAGATCATCACCAGCAAGCACGGCAACCCCAGCCGCGACTGGTTGAACTCCAACCTGGGCTACGTGACCACCTCGCGGGCGCGGGCCAAGATCGTCCACTGGTTCAAATTGCAGGCCCGCGACCAGAACGTTGCTGCCGGCAAGACCTTGCTTGAGCGCGAGCTCAGTCGTCTGGGCCTGCCGCAGGTTGATTTCGAACGCCTGGCCGAGAAGACCAACGTCAAGACCGCCGAGGACATGTTTGCCGCGCTCGGTGCTGGCGACTTGCGCCTGGCTCATCTGGTCAACGCTGCCCAGCAGTTGCTTGAGCCCGAGCGTATCGAGCAGATCGAACTGGTGCCGCGCAAGCCTACCGGGCCGCGTACCGGCAAGCGTGGCGACATTCAGATCCAGGGGGTCGGCAACCTGCTGACACAGATGGCCGGCTGCTGCCAGCCGCTACCAGGCGATGCCATTGTCGGTTACATCACCCAGGGCCGGGGCGTGAGCATTCATCGCCAGGACTGCGCCTCGGTATTGCAGCTGGCGGGCAAGGAGCCAGAGCGCATGATCCAGGTGAGCTGGGGGCCGATCCCGGTGCAGACCTACCCGGTCGACATCGTCATCCGTGCCTACGACCGCCCGGGGTTGCTGCGCGATGTGTCGCAGGTGCTGCTGAACGAGAAGATCAACGTGCTGGCGGTGAACACCCGTTCGAACAAGGAAGACAACACCGCGCTGATGTCGCTGACCATCGAGATTCCAGGCCTGGACGCGCTGGGGCGCCTGCTGGGGCGGATCTCGCAGTTGCCGAACATCATCGAGACGCGGCGTAATCGTACCCCTTGAGACCGGGGCGCCAGCTTCGCGGGCTTGCCCGCTCCACAGGATGGATGCAGGTTTCGAAATCTGCACCGTACCTGTGGGAGCGGGCAAGCCCGCGAAGAAGCCACCACCGAAGGACCTGCCTGTATGACCTACACCCTTGACGACCTGCTGCACCTCATGGCCCGCCTGCGCGACCCGCAGTACGGCTGCCCGTGGGACCTGAAGCAGAACTACGCCAGCATCGTCCCACACACTATCGAAGAGGCCTACGAGGTCGCTGACACCATTGAGCGCGGCGATTTCGAGCACTTGCAAGGTGAGCTGGGCGATTTGCTGTTCCAGGTGGTCTACTACAGCCAGCTGGCCCGCGAAGAAGGGCGTTTCGAGTTCGATGGCGTGGTCGACAGCATCACCCGCAAGCTCATCCGCCGCCACCCGCACGTTTTTCCGACTGGCGAGCTGTACGCGCCGCTGGACACGCCCAGCCTGAGCGAAGCCCAGGTCAAGTCGCGCTGGGAAGAAATCAAGGCCGAAGAGCGTGCGGAGAAGAGCCAGCCCGAACAACTGTCGCTGCTTGATGACGTGCCAGCAACCTTGCCGGCACTATCGCGGGCAGCCAAACTGCAAAAACGCGCGGCCACGGTCGGTTTCGACTGGCCGGCGGCGTTGCCGGTGCTGGACAAGGTCCGCGAAGAGCTGGATGAAGTGCTGCAGGCCATGGCCGACGGCGACGCCGATGCGCTGGAAGATGAAGTCGGCGACTTGCTGTTTGCTGCGGTCAACCTGGCCCGCCACCTCAAGCAAGACCCAGAGCATGCGCTGCGCCGCGCCAATCGCAAGTTCGAACGACGTTTCCGTTTTATCGAACAGGCATTGCGCGACAGTGGCCGCCCCATTGAAGATTGTGACCTTGACGAGCTGGATGCCCTTTGGGGGGAAGCCAAACGTCAGGAAAAGAACCTGCCCAGCTGCGGCTGAGCTGTTGCATAAGTGAGTGAATATTCATGAGCCTTTCCCTTCGCGACCAATTGCTCAAAGCCGGTCTGGTCAACCAGAAACAGGTCTCGCAGACCAACAAAGCTGAAAAGAAACAGAAGCGCATGGAGCACAAAGGCCAGGTCGAAGTCGACGACAGCCAGCAGCGCATGGCCAAGGAGGCCATGGCTGAAAAAGCCAGGCGTGACCAGGAACTGAACCGCCAGCAGCAGGAAAAGGCCGAGCAGAAGGCCCGTGCCGCGCAGGTCAAGCAACTGATCGAAGCCACTCGCCTGCCCAAGCTGAGCACCGAGGATTACTACAACTTCGTCGACGACAAGAAGGTCAAGCGTATTGCCGTCAACGCCCTGATGCGTACCAAGCTGAGCAACGGCGCGCTGGCCGTGGTAGCCCATGCCGGTGGTTACGAGGTTATCCCTCGTGAGGCCGCCTTGAAGATCCAGGAGCGCGACCCTGGCCGTATTCTGCTGCTCAACAGCCATGTCGAGGAAGCGGACGAAGACGACCCGTACGCGGCTTACAAGATCCCTGATGACCTGATGTGGTAAACACTAAAACCCCGCCTTGGCGTTAATGCGGTTTATTCAAGATCGCAGGGCCGCTCTGCGGCCCTTTCGCGACACGCGCGTTCTCAAGAAGACGCTGGCCTTGCGTCGCGAAAGGGTTCGCCGCTCACCGAACCGGCGCAGTTAGTCACTTGCACTCTCGTCTTGGTTCCATCCGTTCGTCGGACATTTCTTAGGTTTCCGGCACAACGGCTAGCCTCCAGCTTAGCGTCAGGGATAGCGCTGAACATTCGGTCCAGGAAGGGCCCGTACGCCTCGTCGTCCCGACGCTTTATCTGCTGAGGAGACGACAATGAAAATAACCCTGAAACGGTTGGCGTGCCTGGGTGCGAGCTTCACCAGTGCTTTCGCCATGGCCGATGCGGCCAGCCCGCCGGTGCTGTCACCTGCGATTCCCTTCGATGTCACCGCCAATCCCCCCTTCACCCTGGACAACCTGCAACACGATTTCGACGTGCTGTCGTGGCAAACCTTCGTCGCCCTGAACTGGCCCGCCAACGCCGACGGCAGTGCCAACACCTCGGCGAAGATCGGCGCGCCCGGCAAGACGGTGTGGGAGTCGTGGAAAGAAAGCTACGAGATTTTCCTGCCCAAGGGTCAGAAACCCGTCGCCTGGGACCAGCAGGCGCCCGTGCCCGAGGCCTGCCAAGGCAAGGGTGACTTGCCGGTGTTGCAACAGATGGGCAAGGTCGCCGGGGTACTCGATGAGTTCATCCAGCCGTTCAAGACCGGCCCGCTGGTCGACCAAAGCGGCACCTACACGCGCAACGCGATCATGGTCAACCAGCCGATGTTCGATGACATCGTCAACAATGGCCTGTACAGCAAGGAAGGCCAGCAGGCGTTCCTGAGCAAGGCCGACAACCGCATCGCTTTCGCCTGCGGTTCGCAGAAGGCCCAGCAGGTCGGCGCGATCATGGTCAAGTCGGCCTGGAAAGTGCTCGATGGCAGCGACAACCCGCAGGAGTTCCACGCCGTCGACGCGCTGGTCTACACTCCCGGCAACGCCGACCCGAACAAGGGGGCGGTGATCCCCGAATCGTGCAATGCGCAGAAGGTCGGGCTGGTAGGCCTGCACATCGTGCACAAGACCGAGGGCGCTCCGCAGTGGGTATGGTCGACGTTCGAGCACGTGCGCAACGTGCCGGAAAAGACCACGCCAATGAACGAGCGCAAGGGGCCCTACCTGTTCTACGACGCCCAGGCCAGCGACCGCCCGGTGAACGAGCCGCCCGCGCAACCCTGGGACCCGTCGAAGAAGGCCATCCCTTCGCAGATCGTGCGTGAAATTCCCATCACCGCCGCCACCCAACAGCTCAACGCGCAGTGGCAAGGCGCGCTCAAGGGCACGGTGTGGGCCAACTACCACCTGATCAGCACCCAGTGGCCCACCGACCCGGCCGATGACTGCCAGGTGCCGTCGCCGACCAACCCGCTAGGTACGCCTGCGCCGAACTTCCTGGCCAACGCCACCCTGGAGACCTACAACCAGGGCACCACCCCGCAGGCCTCGTCCAGCTGCATGGAGTGCCACAACAACGCGACCACCCGCGTGACCCAGTCACCACGCACCAGCTTCGCCGATTTCACTTTCCTGCTTGAACGTGCCCAATCCACAGGCGCCAAGGAGTGATGCCATGAGCGACCAGAACCTGCAAAACTTCATCGGCTTGTCCGCCGTGCTCACTGGCCTGTCGGCCAAGCTGCTGGCGCCTTCCGTCGACCCGATCAACCTGCCGCCGGTGTTCTTCGCCACTGCCCAGCAAGGCATGGGCCTCGAGGCGTTCAGCAGCCTGCTGGAGCTGTACGCCAGCATCCAGAGCCAACCGCCCGCGCAAATCGCCAGCGCCGTGCTCGATAACGCGAACCCACAAATTGCCCAGGGCGCCCGCTCGATCATGAAGCTGTGGTTGCTCGGCAGTTGGTACCAACCCTATGACCTGGGCAGCGCCCGCACAGGTGACACGCGTGTGGTCTCCGACCAGGCCTACAAGGAGAGCTGGGCATGGAAGATCGCCCAATCTCACCCTATGGGCTACAGCCAGTTCCACTTCGGATACTGGGGTGAGCAGCCACCGACCCTCAAGCAATTCACCGGTGTCGACGCCAAGGAAGGGCAGCAGCCATGAGCAATGTACAAACCCAGAACATCGAAACCGCTGATGTGATCGTGGTGGGGGCCGGTATGGCCGGCAGTGTCATGGCCTACCAGTTGGGCCTGGCCGGGTTGAAAGTGCTGGTGCTCGAGTCGGGCCCGGCCATTCCACCGAATCGCAGCGAGTACCTGGAGCGCTTCTACACCGCGGTGCTCAAGGCGCCCGAGTCGCCGTACCCACCTGAGCAGAGCGAGCAGACCCCAGCCACACAGTTCGCGCCACGGGCGACCATCCAGGACCTGATCACCGCGGGTAGCCAAGACCCGAACAAGGCGCAGAAAAGCTACCTGGTGCAGAAGGGGCCGCACCTGTTCGCCAGCACCTACGAGCGGGTAGGCGGCGGCACCATGTGGCACTGGATGGGCACGGCCCTGCGCCTGTTGCCCAACGACTTTCGCATGCGCACTGCGTACAACGTCGGGGTCGACTGGCCGATCAGTTACGACGACCTGCAGACCGCCTACTGCCGCGCCGAGGAGGAGATGGGCGTGTCCGCCGATGTCGCCTCGCAGACCTACCTGGGCGTGACCTTTCCGCAGGGCTACAAATACAGCATGCATGGCATCCCGCCGTCGCTGGTCGACCAAGGCCTGGGCAACCACGTCACGGGCACCGTGTACCAAAGCCCGGAGAAGGGGCCCGACGGCAAGCCGTACCCAGGTGTCACCCTCAACGTCCGGCAGACCCCGGCCGGGCGCAACTCGCAGAATGATAACGGCCGCCGGGTGTGCGCAGGCAACACCAGCTGCACGCCGATCTGCCCGATCCAGGCCAAGTACGACGCCACCGTGACCATGGCCAAGGCACTGGATACCGGCAACGTGCGCATCCTTTACCAGACCGTGGCGAGCCAGGTGCAGGTCGATGCCAATGGGGTCACGGGCATCGATTTCATCCAGTACCAGAACAACGGTACGCGCCAGAACGGCACGGCCCAGGGCAAACGCTACGTGATCGCCGCCCACGCGATCGAAACGCCGAAGCTGTTGCTCAACTCCATCGGCCCGAACAGCCCTAAAGGGGTTGCCAACAGCAGCGGCCAGGTCGGCCAGGCATTGGCTGACCACCCGGTGTACCTGGCCTGGGGCCTGATGCCCGAAGGCAAGCCGCTGTTCCCGTTCCGGGGGCCGTTGTCCACCTCGGGGATCGAGGACATGCGCGATGGCCCGTTCCGCAGCCAGCGTGCCGCCTGGCGTATCGAAATCGGCAACGAGGGCTGGAACTGGTCGGTGAACGACCCCTACACCTCGGTCTGCGATTTCATCGACGGCACCAACCACGGCGGCGCTAACCCCAGCAAGCTGGCGTTGTCTGGCCAGGCGCTGGTGCAGCAGCTGAACAGCGTGCTGACCCGCCAATTCCGTCTGGGCTTCTTGGTCGAGCAGGTGGAAAAAGACCCCGACAAAGCGCTGTGCCGGGTGGAGAGGAGCACGGAGTTCACCGACGGCCTGGGCCTGCCTCGGCCACAGATCACCTACGAACTGTCCGACTACACCAAGGAGGGTTTCAAGCAGGCGCGCCTGGCCGCCACGCACATCATCACCGAGCTGATGGGCGCCACCGAGCTGACCGACCTGAACCCTAAGCTCGAGCCCGGCTCGCAAACGGTGTTCGAGTACGACGGCCAGAACTACGCGTTCTACGGCGCAGGCCACCTGATGGGCACCTACCGCATGGGCTCGGACCGTACCAGGTCGGTGGTGGACAAGGACCAGCGCAGCTGGGACCACCCCAACCTGTTCCTGGTCGGCGACGGCGTGTTCCCCACTACCGGCACCGCCAACCCGACCTTGACCATCACTGCGTTGACGTTCCAGGCCGCCGACGTGGTGGCCAGCGACCTGCTCAAACGCACCGTGCAGGTGCAGGCCAACCAGGCATGGCAGGGCACGGGCATGCAGGTCAATGGGCAGAGCTGGCAGTTGGCGGTATGCACGGGCGGGCAGTGGACGGCGAACCCGGCCACCGGCATGGTTGGCGCGGCAGGCAACCCAAGGTTGATCGCCAAGCCCGGCTATGCCTTGCCTGGTCAACCGGAAGGGGCGTTGATCGGGCGTATCGGTAACAGCGGCGTGCCGTTCCTGGTCGGCGATCAGGTGCAATTGCCGCGCGGCCAGCAAGGTGAGTTGCAGCTGTGCATCAATGACGACCTGGACGGGCGTTACGGGGCTGGCCTGAGCGATAACCTGGGCAGCCTGTCGGTAGAGGTGCGTTTCGGGGCGGTGTAGGCCCTGACATGGCAACCCCACAATGCTCCGGCAATGCCGCAGTATTGTGGGGTTGCTCACTCAGCCCTGGTGAGTCAGGGGTTCGCCGCAATGGGCAGGGTCATTGTGTGGCGCGCTGGTTTTCCAGGTCTTCAAGCTCAACGCGGTATTGGTGTGCTTCGTGTTCGTTATGGAACATGCCCACCAGTTGACCTTGTTGGTACACATCCCAGATCCGCACGCCAGCGGCCAGGCCTTCGTGGGACATTCTCGATTCGTCGCGTTCGGTTACTTGGACAGTCATCGGTAAACTCCACTTCTTCAAGATGGCTGCGACAGTGTGTCGCACGTCTTCTTTATAGAGTTTGTTAGCAGACTAAGTAAGTAAAACAGGCATGAAACAAGTTTCATGAAGCTCGAAGGGATGCTGCCCGGGGGGGGGGGGGTT
>NZ_JAUHUI010000034.1:0-65963 GCF_030418155.1 Pseudomonas sp. 2,4-D | reverse complement strand
GGCGGGGGTCGGACATTTGGGCGCTCGTCGCTGTCGGGCAGGGCGCCATGGTAGCAGAAGTGGGGTTTTCAGTAGCCTGGGTTGCCGAGCCCCTGCCAATGTCGCGCCCCGACAAAGATGAAGCGCAATTGCTGGGTGATCTTTTCCTGCGGCGTCAGGGCCTGTGGATAACCCGCTTCCGGGTTGTCGATAAGCTCGGGCAGGGTGGCGAACACGGTCTTCACCACCAGGTCGGCCATCACCGCAAGCGCGGCGCTGTCCAGGTGTTGCCAGCGCTTCATGCGCGCAAGGTCGGTGGCAAGGTCGTCGCTGATATCCTGGCGCAGGCGGGCAATGGCCTGGCGCACGGCCTGTGCACCGCCGTACTGCTCGCGGGCCAGGAACAGGAACTGCGCGCGGTGGGCGGCTACCACGTCGAGGAAGATGCGCACCGAGGCGTCGGTGATGCCGCCTAGTTCGAATTCGTTCTGGCGCACCAGGCGGATGGTCTGGCGGAAGGTGGTGTCGATTTCGGCGACAAGGGCCAGGCCCAGGGCGTCCATGTCGGAGAAATGCCGATAGAAGCCGGTCGGCACGATGCCAGCTGTTTTCGCCACTTCGCGCAGGCTGATACTGCCGAAACCACGGCCACTCTCCATGAGCAGGCAGGCGGCATCGAGCAGGGCCTGGCGGGTCTGTAGCTTCTGTTCGGCGCGCGGCAGCATGATGCGGGCTTCTGTAACGGTCAGGCTGGGCACTCTAGATAAAAAAACAAAGCCCGGTCAATGGACCGGGCCTGGAGGGGAGCAAGCGTTGTGACAGAAGTTGTTCTTTTCGGCCATGGCGATCAGCTCACACGGCTGAGTTCAACCAGGCGATCCGAGCCACCTTCAGCGACACGGCCAGCTTGTTCGATCAGACGATCCGAGCCACCTTCTGCGACACGGCCAGCTTGTTCGATCAGACGATCCGAGCCACCTTCTGCGACACGGCCAGCTTGTTCGATCAGGCGATCCGAGCCGCCTTCGGCAACACGGCCAGCTTGTTCGATCAGGCGATCCGAGCCGCCTTCGGCAACACGGCCAGCTTGTTCGATCAGGCGGTCCGAGCCACCTTCGGCGACACGGCCAGTACGTTCGATCAGTCGATCGGAACCACCTTCAGCTACGGTTTTCAGCGGCTGGGCAATTTCGGCTGCACTGGAGCGCGCTTCGGATGTCAGGTGTTGCTCGGACGCAGGCAAGGCGAAAGCGTTGGCGGCCAGAAGGGACAGGGTCAGGGTCAGCAGATGGCGTTTCATGATTTCGGTGCTCCTCTCGGGGGCTGGAAAGTGGGTACGAAGCCAATGCTACGCCGCGTAACGCCAGAGAGAAGTTCATACGGGTAATGGTAACAATCGACCATATTGATAGAGGTTTTCAGGGCGTCTATTCCGGCCATTGCAGCCATGCAGGCAATCCGCTTGCCCGGTTGGCGGTGGGTAACATGTGCAGTCTGGTGAGACAAATTTCTGAGCAAGAGGCCAGGAAAAACTTCGCTATCATGGCGCCATCGATAAAACCTCACGGGTTTTCATCAGTCGGAGTTATGAGGCCATCGCTGCGCCTGTTTTCTGTCATGCCGCAAGGAGAAATACGCAATGACGCGTCCCGTCAGAATCCTCGTCTGGACCCTCGCCAGCCTGCTTACCGTGCTGGCGATCCTGGTGGTAGTGATTGCCACCTTCGACTGGAACCGCGTCAAGCCACTGCTCAATGAGAAGGTCTCCGAAGCCTTGCATCGGCCCTTCGCGATCAACGGCAACCTCGCCGTGCACTGGCGTACCGAGCCCGAAGAGGGCGGCTGGCGTGCCTGGGTGCCTTGGCCGCACTTCATTGCCGAAGACCTGACGCTGGGCAACCCCGAGTGGCTCAAGGAGCCGAAGATGGTCGGCCTTGAGCGCGTGGAGTTTCGCCTGGCGCCGCTGCCGCTGGTGTTCCAGCAGATCAGCATACCCCGCATCAACCTCACCAAGCCCACTGCCAGCCTCACTCGCCTGGCCGATGGCCGCGCCAACTGGGTCTTCGACTTCGGCCCCAAGGATGAGAACGCTGAACCTTCCAAATGGCAGCTGGACATCGGCGCCATCGGCTTTGACCAAGGCAACGTCAGCTTCGACGACCAGACCCTCAAAACCAGCATGAAGGTGCAGATTGACCCGCTTGGCAAGCCAATCCCGTTCAGTGAGATTGTCGGCAAGGCCAGCGCCGAGAAAGCCGGCGGTGCGCAGGACTATGCCTTCGCCCTCAAGGCTCAGGGCCGCTACAAAGGCCAGCCAGTGTCCGGCACCGGCAAGATCGGTGGCCTGCTGGCCCTGCAGGACGCCAGCCAGCCGTTCCCGCTGCAGGCCGACGTGCGCATCGCCGACACCCATGTGGTGCTCGCCGGTACCCTCACCGACCCGCGCAACCTTGGTGCCCTCGACCTGCGCCTGCGTTTGTCGGGTGCCAGCCTGGGCAACCTCTACCCATTGACCGGCGTCACCTTGCCTGACACCCCGGCCTATTCCACCGACGGCCACCTACGCGCCAACCTGCAGGCGGCGCAAGGGGCGTCGTTCAATTACCAGGGCTTCAACGGCAAGATCGGCGACAGCGATATCCATGGGGACCTGGCCTTCGTTGCCAGCCAGCCACGGCCCAGACTGTCCGGCAACCTGGTATCGAACCAGTTGCTGTTCAAGGACCTGGCGCCGCTGATCGGTGCCGACTCCAATGCCGAACAGAAGGCCCGTGGCGGTGCCAGCAAGCAGCCTGCAGGCAAGGTGCTGCCAGTGGAGGCGTTTCGCACCGAGCGTTGGCGGGCAATGGACGCTGATGTCACCTTTGCAGGCAAACGCATCGTGCACAGCGCGCAACTGCCGTTTACTGACCTGTCGGCCCATGTGGTGCTCGAAGACGGCCTGTTGCGCCTGGAGCCCCTGCGCTTTGGCGTGGCCGGCGGCAGCCTTGCCTCCAACATCCGCCTGGACGGGCGCAGCGTGCCCTTGCAGGGGCGCGCGAAGTTGACTGCGCGGGGCTTCAAGCTCAAGCAACTGTTCCCCACCTTTGCGCCAATGCAGACCAGCTTTGGTGAGCTCAATGGCGACGCCGACATCAGCGGCCGTGGCAACTCGGTAGCCGCCTTGCTGGGTACCGCCAGTGGCGACCTGCGCATGCTGATCAACGATGGCGCCATCAGCCGTAGCCTGATGGAAATCGCCGGGTTGAACGTGGGCAACTATGTGGTCGGCAAGCTGTTTGGTGACGAGGACGTGAAGATCAACTGTGCGGCAGCCGATGTAGGCATCAAGGATGGCCTGGCGACTACGCGGCTGTTCATCTTCGATACCGAGAACGCGATCATCTACATCGACGGCACGGCGAATTTCGCTTCCGAGCAACTGGATTTGAACATCACCCCGGAATCGAAAGGGCTGCGGTTGTTCTCGCTGCGTTCCCCCCTGTATGTGCGCGGACCGTTCGCCAAGCCGAACGCCGGTGTGCAGGCATTGCCGCTGGCGTTGCGTGGCGCAGGGATGGTTGCGCTGGGGGTGGTGGCAGGGCCGGCGGCTGGGTTGCTGGCGCTGATTGCGCCCAGCAGCGGGGATGACCCTAACCAGTGCACACCGTTGTTGCAGCAGATGAAGGCAGGCAAGGCGCCGGCGGCGGTGAAAGCGCGGAAATAGCAAGGGGCCGCAAAAGCGGCCCCTTGAGGGTGTCAGAAATCAAAGGCCTTGCAACAGGTCGGACATATCGTCCGCGTGCTCCTCTTCCTGCGCCAGGATATCTTCGAAGATACGACGGGTAGTCGGGTCTTTATCCCCGATGTACTGAATGATCTCGCGGTAGCTGTCGATGGCAATCCGCTCTGCCACCAGGTCTTCCAGCACCATCTCTTTCAACGAGTTGCCGGCCACGTACTGGGCATGCGAGTGCTTGGTCAGGTTGTCAGGGTTGAAGTCCGGCTCCCCGCCCAGTTGTACGATACGCTCGGCCAGCTTGTCGGCATGTTCGGCTTCCTGGTTGGCATGTTCCAGAAATTCCTCTGCAGCCACACTGGCTTTGATGCCGCTGGCCATGAAGTAGTGGCGCTTGTAGCGCAGCACACAGACCAGCTCGGTGGCCAGCGATTCATTAAGCAGGCGCAGGATCTGTTCACGGTCGGCGTGGTAACCCTCGGTCACTGCGCCTTGCTCCACATGCTGGCGTGCACGCTCGCGCAGGGTTTTCACATCGGTCAGTTCAACATTGCTCATGGTTATCTCCAGCAGGGGTCAGGGTCGGGTCGGAACACAGGCTTATGCGCCATGCAGGGCGTCGCTGTCCTCCTGGCGTTGCTTGCAGGTCTTGAAGCCTTTGGCATCGACATGGCCGGTGGCATCGAAGCGCACGTAATAGGGCTGCTGCTTGCCGTCGCGGTTGAGGATGTAGTCGTTGCAGGTGCCCCCGTGCGGCAGGTCGATCACGCTCGACGGACTGCCGCCAATGGCGATGACCTTCTGCATGGTCATACCGTTCTCCACCTGCTTGACCAGCGGCTCATCGCGGTAGGTGACGTAATCCACCGGGTTTTCCGGGCGGCTGCCGCAGGCGGCCAGGGTGGCGCTTGCCAGAAGGATTGCCAGGGTCTGCTTGTACATGGTCCCGCTCCTTGCAAAGGGTCTGTGTGGTTTTGAACCACAGCGCGCGCCAGGAGTTCGATTGCGATGTTCATGATGGCCGCTGTAGTGTTGGCCCGTCGTACACGCAAAGGAGCTGCGGCAATGCAGCAGGATTTGGCCACGCGATACCCGCTGGTGCTGGTGCCGGGCATGCTCGGGTTTGTCCGGATGGTGCTCTACCCCTACTGGTTCGGCATTGTGCCGGCCTTGCGCAAGGGTGGGGCGCAGGTTTTTCCGGTGCAGGTTTCGCCGCTGCATTCCAGCGAGGTACGCGGCGAGCAGTTGCTGGCGATCATCGACGATATCTGCCAACGTACCGGCGTCGACAAGGTCAACCTCATCGGCCACAGCCAAGGAGCCCTGAGTGCGCGTTACGCAGCGGCCAAACGGCCCGGGCGAGTGGCTTCGGTCACCTCGGTGGCCGGGCCCAACCATGGTTCTGAACTGGCCGACCACCTGGAACGCACGGCACCGGGCGATTCACCCCAGGGGCGCATCCTCAAGGCCGTGCTGCATGGGTTTGCCGTGCTGCTGGTGTGGCTGGAAACCGGCTGGCGTCGCGACCCGCTGCCGGTAGATGTGCACGCCTCGCACCAGTCGCTGACCAGCGCCGGGGTGGCACTGTTCAACCAGGCTTATCCACAGGGCCTGCCGCAAACCTGGGGTGGGGAAGGGGCCTATGAGGTCAATGGCGTCCGCTATTACTCCTGGTCTGGCACCTTGCAGCCCGGCCTGACAGACCAGGGGCGCAACCGCTTCGACGGCAGCAGCCGCTTCTGCCGCCTGTTCGCACGCAGTTTCATCAAGGAAAAGGGCCATTGCGACGGCATGGTCGGGCGTTTCAGTTCGCACCTGGGGCAGGTGATCGGCGACGATTACCCGCTCGATCACCTGGACATCGTCAACCAGTCGCTCGGTGCCGTGGGCAAAGGCGCGGAGCCGGTGCGGCTGTTCACCGAACATGCCGCCCGGCTCAAGGCGGCGGGGCTTTAGCTCAAGTGCCTTGGCGGCGGATCGGCGTGGTCCAGCGTTCGGCCAGCACTACGCCGGCCAGGGTCAGCAAGCCGCCGACCAGGTGGTAACTGGCCAGTTGCTCGTCGAGCACCACGGCGGCGATCAGCGCAGTGACCAGCGGCAGCAAGTTGAAGAACAGTGTGGTGCGGCTGGGCCCCAGGCGGTGCACGGCCTGCATCCACACCAGCGGCGCGATCATCGAAGCCAGTACGCAGGCATACAGGACCAGGCCGATGTTGTGGCTGTTCAGGCCGGTCTTGTCTGACAGCACGAACAACGGCAGCAACACGACGATGGCCACCAGCACCTGCAGGTACAGCAGCTGCATCGGCGGCAGGCGCAGCTGCCATTTCTTCAGCAGGAAGCTGTACAGCGCATAGGCCAATGTAGCCACCAGCATCAACAGGTCGCCGCTGTTCAGCCCTTGCTGCAGCAGGCTGGCGGGGCGGCCGGCACTGACCACTTCAAGCACGCCGAAGAATGACACCACCGCGCCCAGCAGGGCACCGTAGCTCAGGCGCTGGCCCAGCCAGGCGATGGACAGCGCCAGTGACATCAGCGGCATCAGCGAGAGGATGATGCCCATGTTGGTGGCACTGGTGATGCCGGCGGCGAAGTAGGCCAGGCTCTGGTACATCGCCATGCCCAGCACGCCGAGCACGAACACCTTGGCCAGGTGCGGGCGGATGGCTGCACGGTTGCGCCACACGGCGGGCAGCAGGAACGGCGTAAACAGCAAGGCGGCCAGCAACCAGCGGTAGAAGCCGATCTCCGCAGGGTGGATGGCACCGGCGGACATCTTGGTGACCACGGTGTTGCCGGCCCAGATGAGGATGGCGGTGAGGGGGAACAGGTAGTTCATGCAGCAGGATACTCGTTGGGGGCTGGATTGGGGCTGCTTTGCAGCCCTTCGCGGGTGAACCCGCTCCTACGGGGGGACACGGGCCTGGAGGCTGGCGCAGATCCTGTGGGAGCGGGCGAGCCCGCGAGGGCCTGCAAGGCAGGCCCTCGATAGGCCTGTATTATCGAATGTCTGTTCACAAGCCTATACTTCTATCCAGACAACCGACCCCGCAAAGCAGACAGCATGCCGCGCAAATACCTCGATATACCCCAGTTCACCCAACTGCCGGCCCCGGTGTACTTCCGCCACGACGAGTTCGTTGCTGACACCCACAGCGCCGTGCACCAACACGCTTGGGGCCAGCTGAACTACACCGCCCACGGCGTAATGCATCTGGATGTGGCCGGCCAGCGCTTCCTGTCACCGCCGCACTACGCCGTTTGGGTGCCGCCCGATACCAAGCACGGCTGCTACAACCCCCAGGCCATCGTCTACCGTTCCATCTATCTTGACCGCAGCCTGTGCGCAGCGCTGCCACCGCACCCGTGCAGCCTGATGATCAGTGACATCCTCAAGGCCATCCTCGGTGACTTCGCCCGGCGCAATCTCAAGGTGGCCGAGGACGAGCGTGACCAGCGCCTGGTACAGGTACTGCTTGACCAGTTGCTGCTGGCGCCCACCCTGGCCTGCTACCTGCCGTTTGCCCACAGCGATGGCTTGCGCCAGGTGCTCGACGCGCTCAGCGCCGAGCCGGGGGACAACCGCCCGCTGGCCGACTGGGCCGCACGCGTACACGTCAGCGAACGCACCTTGGCCCGCCAGTTTCTGCGCGAGCTGGGCATCAGCTTTGGCGAATGGCGCGTGCGCCTGCGTTTTCTGCGTGCAATCGAAGCGCTGGAAGCCGGCCTGCCGATTCAGACCATCGCCTTCGACCTTGGCTACAGCAGCGCCTCGGCGTTCATCGCCATGTTCCAGCGCCAGGCCCGGTGTACGCCCGAGCAGTACCGCCGGCAAGCACGGGCGGGGCGCTGAACATTCTTGGCTACACTCAGCTCGACCCCCGTGCATCGGGCGCGGAGCCAAGGAGACCACTCCATGAAAGTGCTGCAAATCCCGTTACTGGCGCTGGCGGTGTTGTTCAGTGCCCAAGGTTTCGCTGCCAATACCGCGCAGCAGGAAAAAATGAAAACCTGCAACGCCGACGCCACTGCCAAGGCCCTCAAGGGCGATGAACGCAAAGCGTTCATGAGCACGTGCCTGAAAAAGGATGTGCCACAAACCCAGCAAGAGAAAATGAAGACCTGCAATGCTGACGCCACCACCAAAGCCCTCAAGGGGGATGAGCGCAAGGCCTTCATGAGCGATTGCCTGAAGAAGAAATGACCTGCGCCTATGCCTGCGCCGCCAAGGCTGGCAGACTGCGGCATTCCCGCTGTCTGCCGTCGAGCCTGTATGACCTTTACCCCCCGTCAGATCACCCTGGCCAGCCTGATCATCGTCATGGCCGGGCTGCTGCTGGCTTTGCCCCTGAAGTTGCTGCCCAGCCTGCTGGCCGGTCTGCTGGTGTTCGAACTGGTCAACATGCTGACCCCGCGCCTGCAACCGCTTCTTGCTGGCCAACGCGCGCGCTGGCTGGCCGTGGCGCTACTCGGCACGCTGGTGGTCAGCACCCTGACACTGCTGATTGCCGGTGCCTTCAGCTTCCTGCTGCACGAGGCGGAAAACCCCGGCGCCTCGCTGGACAAGTTCATGGCCTTGGTCGAGCGAGCCCGCAGCCAGTTGCCCCCTTTCATCGAGGGTTACCTGCCTGCCAGTGCCGCAGAGTTCAAGGTGGCCATCGGCGACTGGATCAAGAGCCATCTGAGCGATTTGCAGCTGGTGGGCAAGGGCATGGCGCACATGTTTGTGACGATGCTCATCGGCATGATCCTCGGCGCCATCATCGCTTTGCAGCGCATTCCCGATATTTCCCGGCGCAAGCCCCTGGCGGCGGCGCTGTTCGAACGTCTTAGCCTGCTGGTGAAGGCGTTTCGCAACATCGTGTTCGCGCAAATCAAGATCTCGCTGCTCAATACAATCTTCACCGGCATTTTTCTGGCCGTGGTGATGCCACTGTTCGACGTACACCTGCCGCTGACCAAGACGCTGATCGTGCTGACCTTCCTGCTGGGCTTGCTGCCGGTGATCGGCAACCTGATGTCCAACACCTTGATCACCATCGTCGGCCTGTCGCTGTCGATCTGGGTGGCGGCAGCGGCGCTGGGTTACCTGGTCGTCATCCACAAGATCGAGTACTTCCTCAACGCGCGGATCGTGGGTGGGCAGATCAGTGCCAAGGCGTGGGAATTGCTGCTGGCGATGCTGGTATTCGAGGCGGCGTTCGGGCTGCCTGGTGTTGTGGCGGGGCCCATCTACTATGCCTATCTGAAGAGCGAGCTGAAGCGGGCGGAGCTGGTCTGATCATGTATTGGCCTGTACCGGCCCTTTCGCGGGTAAACCCGCTCCTACGACGGCCTGCGGCCAATCACCGATGTGTGTCCCCCCCGATCGGTGTGTAGGACCGGTTTACCCGCGAATACGGTAGCGGCGGCAACGGTGAACGGCGGGTGGAGATTGGCCAGCAGGCCCGGCCCGTTCGCGGCTACAGGCTAAAAGACAAATCAGGCCGCGCCGTAACGCTTGCGCGCCTCGATGGCCAGCCCGCTACCAATGCTGCCAAAGATGTTGCCTTCCACATGCCGCGCATTCGGCAGCATCGCCGAAACACTGTTGCGCAGCGCCGGAATGCCGCTTGAACCACCGGTGAAGAACACCGTATCGACTTGGTCTTCGCTTACCCCAGCCTTGGCCAGCAGTTCGGTCACGCTACCGCGCACGCGCTCCAGCAAGCCTTCGATCGCCTCTTCGAACAGCGCGCGGGTCAGTTCCGCAGTCAGCTCGGGCTCGACGCGGCGCAGGTCGATGTGGCGGCTGTCATGCTCGGTCAGCTCGATCTTGCTGGCTTCCACTTCCATCGCCAGCCAGTGCCCGGCGCGTTGTTCGATCAATTTGAACAGGCGATCGATACCGAAGCTGTCCTCGATGTCATAGCGCATGCTGCCCAGCGCCAACTGTGACTTCTGCGAATACAAGGCGTTGATGGTGTGCCAGGTGGCCAGGTTGAGGTGGTAGCTGGTCGGCATCAGCGCACCGCTCTTCATGCGGCTGCCATAGCCAAACAACGGCATCACGCCCTGAAGGCTCAGTTGCTTGTCGAAGTCGGTACCGCCAATGTGCACACCGCCCGTGGCGAGGATGTCGCTTTGTCGCTCGGCAACCCGATGGCGCTCGGGCGACAGACGGATGAGTGTAAAGTCCGAGGTACCACCGCCGATGTCGACGATTAGCACCAGCTCTTCGCGGCTGATGCTCGACTCATAGTCGAAGGCCGCGGCAATCGGTTCGTACTGGAACGACACGTCCTTGAAGCCGATTTTGCGCGCCACTTCGGCCAAGGTGTCCTCGGCCTCCTGGTCGGCAGCCGGGTCTTCGTCGACGAAGAACACCGGGCGGCCCAGCACCACCTGGTCGAATTCACGGCCAGCGGCGGCCTCAGCGCGCTTCTTGAGCTCGCCGATGAACATGCCCAGCAGGTCCTTGAACGGCAGGGCGCTGCCCAGCACGCTGGTGTCGTGCTTGATCAGCTTCGAGCCCAGCAGGCTTTTCAGCGAGCGCATCAGGCGGCCTTCGTAGCCTTCCAGGTACTCGTGCAGCGCCAGGCGGCCATACACCGGGCGCCGCTCTTCGATATTGAAGAACACCACCGAGGGCAAGGTGATCTTGCCGTCTTCCAGGGCTATCAGCGACTCGACGCCAGGCCGATGCCAACCGACGGTGGAGTTGGAGGTGCCAAAGTCGATGCCCAGGGCGCGGGCCGGGGATACGTCAGACATGGGAAATGGGCTTCCGGAGGCAAAACGGCCGCGCAGTGTATGCCAGTTGGCTACAGAATCAAGACCAGTCGTCTGCCTTGAGGCAAACCCAAGTCGGTCTTGAAAGGCTATGCTTGACCCCTATCTTCAGTTGCAACATGCACATTCACATTGGTGATCCATAAATGGACTTCAAAGACTATTACAAGATACTCGGCGTAGAGCCCACTGCGGACGACAAGGCGATCAAGGCCGCGTACCGCAAACTGGCGCGCAAGTATCACCCTGATGTCAGTAAGGAGCGCGACGCCGAGGAGAAATTCAAGGAGGCCAACGAGGCCTATGAGGTGCTGGGCGACGCGCAAAAACGTGCCGAGTTCGATGAAATCCGCAAGTACGGCGGCCAGCATGGCCGGCCGTTCCAGGCACCACCGGGCTGGGAAAACCGCGGCGGTGGCGGCGGCTTCGAAGGCGGCGACTTCTCCGACTTCTTCAGCTCGATCTTCGGTGGGCGCAGTGCGGGTGGCAACCCCTTCGGTGGCGCCCGGCAGCAGCAACGCAGTGCTGGCAGGCGGGGGCAGGACGTGGAGCTTGAACTGGCAGTGTTCCTTGAAGAGACCCTGAGCAAGGAGTCCAAGCAGATCAGCTTCCAGGTGCCGCAAACCAATGCCATGGGCCAGCGCACCGGCTTCACCACCAAGACCTTGAACGTGAGGATTCCGGCTGGGGTGACCGACGGCGAGCGCATCCGCCTCAAGGGCCAGGGCGCGCCGGGCAGCGGTGGCGGGGCCAACGGTGACCTGTTCCTGACCATCCGCATGGCACCGCACCCGCTGTTCGATGTCGAAGGTCATGACCTGATCATCACTGTGCCGTTGGCACCGTGGGAGGCGGCCTTGGGCGCCAAGGTGGCGGTTCCGACCCTGGATGGCAAGATCAACCTGACCATCCGTCCTGACAGCCAGAGCGGCCAGCGCCTGCGTGTACCGGGCAAGGGCCTGGCGAACAAGCAAGGAGAGCGCGGCAACCTTTATGCGCAGCTCAAGGTGGTCATGCCGCCCGCGTCTGACGAATCTGCCCGCGAACTTTGGACCAAGCTTTCCGAGAAAGCTGCGTTCAACCCGAGGACACAATGGAGTAAGTGATCATGAGCAGCACCCTGATCGTTCAACTGGACATGCGTACCCTGTGTCAGGAAGCCGATGTCACGGCTGAATGCGTGATCGAAATCGTCGAACACGGCATTGTCGAACCTTCCGGGCGAACGCCGGAGGACTGGCTGTTTGACGATCAGGCGCCGTTGGTGACCAAACGAGCGGTGAAGCTGCACCAGGAGCTGGAACTTGAGTGGGAAGGGGTGGCGCTGGCGCTGGAGCTGTTGCAGGAAGTGCAGCAGTTGCGCAGTGAGAACAACATGCTGAAGCAGCGGCTGGGCCGGTTTATCCAGATGTAAGTTGCCTTGCCGGCATCTGTGGGAGCGGCCTTGTGTCGCGATGGGCTGTGCAGCAGCCCCAGATCTTTGCTCCACCGCAAAATTGCCGGGGCTGCTTTGCAGCCGTTCGCGACACAAGGCCGCTCCCCCAATGGCGCGCATTTCAGGTTGGTTCGGCGCCCGGGTTCAGCACCAGTTGCATGAAGGTCAGATCAAGCCAGCGGCCAAACTTTACACCCACCTGCGGCATCTGGCCGGTCACCACGAAGCCCAGCCGCTCATGCAGGCGCACCGACGCTGCATTGCCACGCTCGATCGCTGCCACCATCACATGCTTGCCACATCCGCGCGCGCGTTCGACCAGCGCCGCCATCAACTCCGGCCCGAGCCCTTTGCCACGCTGGTCGCTGCGCACGTACACCGAGTGCTCAACGGTCAGGCGAAAGCCCTCGAAAGGCCGCCAGTCGCCAAACGAGGCATACCCCAGCACGCCGGTTTCATCGACCGCCACCAGAATCGGGTAGCCCTGCTGCGCCCGCGCTTCAAACCAGGCCTGGCGGTTGCCGAGGTCCACCGGGGTTTCGTTCCAGATCGCCGTGGTGTTGAGCACCGCGTCGTTGTAGATGTCGAGTATGCCTGGCACATCGGTGGGCAGGGCATCGCGGATTTCGTAGCTCATGACAGCGTCTCGCAAGGTCGTTGCTCGCAGATTAAATGGTTACCAGCCCGCGTACACCTTCGGCTTGCATGTTTTCGCCGCGACCGCGCTGGATGATTTCGCCACGGGCCATGACCAGGTACTGGTCAGCCAGCGCTTCGGCAAAGTCGTAGAACTGCTCCACCAGCAAAATCGCCATGTCGCCACGCTCGGCGAGGCGGCGGATAACCGCGCCGATTTCCTTGATCACCGACGGCTGGATGCCTTCGGTCGGCTCGTCGAGAATCAGCAGGCGCGGGCGGCTGGCCAGGGCGCGGCCGATGGCCAGCTGTTGCTGCTGGCCGCCAGACAGGTCGCCACCGCGGCGCTGTTTCATCTGCTCCAGCACAGGGAACAGTTCGTAGATGAAGGCCGGTACCTCGCGGGCTTCACGGGCGGGGAAGCGCGACAGGCCCATCAGCAGATTTTCCTCGACGGTGAGGCGCGGGAAGATCTCGCGGCCCTGGGGCACGTAGGCGATGCCGGCCTGTACCCGTTGCTGTGGTTTGAACGCGGTGATCGGCTTGCCTTCCCATTCGATGCTGCCATCGCGGGCGGGCACCAGGCCCATCAGGCAGCGCAGCAAGGTGGTCTTGCCCACGCCGTTGCGGCCCAGCAGGCAGGTCACTTCGCCGACCTTGGCTTCGAAGGACAGGCCTCGCAGGATGTGGCTGCCGCCGTAGTACTGGTGCAGGGTGTCGATCTTGAGCATGTGAGAGTTCCTGAAAGGGATGCTGTGCCTGGCCCGGCCTCTTCGCGGGTAAACCCGCTCTACAGTGGGCGTAATGCCAGGGGGCGGTTCCCGTCGTAGGAGCGGGCTTGCCCGCGAAGAGGCCGGCACAGGCGCCAAAAATTCAAATCCGGTCACCGGCCCAGATACACCTCGACCACCCGCTCATCTGCCTGCACCTGCTCCAGCGAGCCTTCCGCCAGCACGCTCCCCTGGTGCAGCACGGTCACATGGTCGGCAATGCTGCCGACGAAGCCCATGTCATGTTCCACCACCATCAGCGAATGCTTGCCGGCCAGGCCCTTGAACAGCTCGGCGGTAAATTCGGTCTCGGCATCGGTCATGCCGGCCACCGGTTCATCCAGTAGCAGCAGTTGCGGCTCCTGCACCAGCAGCATGCCGATCTCCAGAAACTGCTTCTGCCCATGCGACAGCAAGCCGGCCTGGCGCTGGGCCAGCGGCAGCAGGCGTAGGGTGGTCAGCACGTCCTCGATGCGCTGGCGCTGGTCACCGCTCAGGCGCGCGGCCAGGCTGGCCCACACCGACTTGTCGGTCTTCAGCGCCAGTTCCAGGTTCTCGAACACGGTCAGCGCTTCGAACACTGTGGGCTTCTGGAACTTGCGGCCAATGCCGGCCTGGGCGATCTGGTATTCGCTCATGCGGGTCAGGTCGAGGGTGTCGCCGAAGTAAGCCGTGCCGCTGTCGGGGCGGGTCTTGCCGGTGATTACGTCCATCATCGTGGTCTTGCCGGCGCCGTTGGGGCCGATGATGCAGCGCAGCTCGCCCACCCCGATGTACAGGTTCAGCGTGTTGAGCGCCTTGAAGCCATCGAAGCTGACGCTGATGTCTTCCAGGCTCAGCACCGTACCGTGCCGGGTATCCAGGCCGGCCTTGCGGCTGTGGCCCAGGCCGATGGCATCGCGCCCGGCGCCGAGGTTGTCGAATACCGGTTCCAGCATGAACTCCGGGTGGACTGGGGGCACGCCTCTCATGGCTGGCTCCTTTTCTTCAACAGGCCGACCACGCCCTTGGGCAGGTACAGGGTAACGAGGATGAACAACGCGCCGAGGAAGAACAGCCAGAACTCGGGGAAGGCCACGGTGAACCAGCTTTTCATGCCATTGACCAGGCCGGCACCGAGCAGCGGGCCGATCAGCGTGCCGCGCCCGCCCAAGGCTACCCAGACGGCGGCTTCGATCGAGTTGGTCGGCGACATCTCGCTGGGGTTGATGATGCCCACCTGCGGCACGTACAGCGCACCGGCCAGGCCGCACAGCACGGCGCTCAGTACCCACACCAGCAGCTTGAAGCCGCGCGGGTCGTAGCCACAGAACATCATGCGGTTTTCAGCGTCACGCACCGCGGTGAGCAGGCGGCCGAACTTGCTGCGGGTCAGGCACCAGCACAGGTACAGGCTGGCCAGCAGCAGGCCCACGGTCAGCAGGAACAACACCGCGCGGGTGCCCTGGGCTGCAATGTCGAAGCCGAGGATGGTGCGGAAGCTGGTGAAGCCGTTGTTGCCGCCGAAGCCGGTTTCGTTGCGGAAGAACAGCAGCATGCCGGCAAAGGTCAGGGCCTGGGTCATGATCGAGAAGTACACGCCCTTGATCCGCGAGCGGAAGGCGAACCAGCCGAACACCAGCGCCAGCAGCCCGGGCGCCAGCACCACCAGGCACAGGGCCCAGGCGAAATGCTGGGTACCGGCCCAGTACCAGGGCAGCTCGGTCCACGACAGGAAGGTCATGAACCCGGGCAGGCCTTCGCCGGCGGCCTGCCGCATCAGGTACATGCCCATGGCATAGCCGCCCAGGGCGAAGAACAGGCCATGGCCCAGGGACAACAGCCCGGCATAGCCCCAGACCAGGTCCAGAGCCAGGGCGACGATGGCGTAACAGAGAATCTTGCCGACCAGGGTCAGGGTGTAGGCCGACACGTGCAGGGCATGATCTGCCGGCAGCAGTGAGCACAGTGGCAAAGCCACCAGCAGCAGGACGACGACGGCACCGATGGCAAGGGTCAGGCGTGGGCCGGCCTTTTGCGTAGCAGTGACAAGCAGTGGCTGGTTCATCAGTCGATTACCCGTCCCTTTAGGGCGAACAGGCCTTGCGGGCGTTTCTGGATGAACAGAATGATCAACGCAAGGATGAGGATCTTGCCGAGTACGGCACCGATCTGCGGCTCCAGCAGCTTGTTGGCGATGCCCAGGCCGAACGCGGCCCAGAGGCTACCGGCCAGTTGCCCGACGCCGCCGAGCACCACCACCAGGAACGAATCGATGATGTAGCTCTGGCCCAGGTCCGGGCCGACATTGCCCACCTGGCTCAATGCCACGCCACCGAGCCCGGCGATGCCCGAGCCAAGGCCAAAGGCGAGCATGTCGACGCGCCCGGTGGACACGCCGCAGCAGGCGGCCATGTTGCGGTTCTGGGTGACTGCGCGCACGTTCAGGCCCAACCGGGTACGGTTGAGCAGCAGCCAGGTGAGCAGCACCACGGCCAGGGCGAAGCCGATGATGACCAGGCGGTTGTATGGCAGCACCAGGTTGGGCAGCAGCTGGATGCCGCCGGACAGCCAGGCCGGGTTGCTCACCTCGACGTTCTGCGCGCCGAACAGCAGGCGAATGGCCTGGATCAGGATCAGGCTGATACCCCAGGTGGCCAGCAGGGTTTCCAGTGGGCGGCCGTACAGGTGGCGGATAACCGTGCGCTCCAGCGCCATGCCTACCCCGGCACTGACGGCGAAGGCCACCGGCAGGGCAATCAGCGGGTAGAACTCGATGGCGCCTGGGGCAAAGCGCTGCAGCAGTACCTGGACCATGTAGGTACTGTAAGCGCCGAGCATCAGCATCTCGCCATGGGCCATGTTGATCACCCCAAGCAGGCCGAAGGTGATCGCAAGGCCCAGCGCTGCCAGTAGCAGGACCGAACCCAGCGACAGGCCGCTGAAGGCCTGGCCGAGCAGTTCGCCTACCAGCAGTTTGCGCTTGACCTGGGCCAGGCTTGTTTCGGCGGCTGTGCGCACGCCCGGGTCGCGTTCCGCATCGGGCTGCAGCAGGGCTTCGAGGCGGGTGCGGGCCAGCGGGTCGCCAGTTTCACCTAACAGGCGCACGGCGGCCAGGCGCACTGCTGGCTCGCTGGCGCCCAGTTGCAGGTTGGCCAGGGCCAGGCCGAGGGCGGCCTGTACGGCGGCGTCCGGCTCGGCGGCGAAGCGCCGGTCGAGGAAGGCCATTTGCGCGGGTTGTGCGCTTTTCTGCAATTGCTGGGCGGCGGCCAGGCGGGTGTCGATGTTGTCGCTGAGCAACTGATGGCTGGCCAGGGCGTTGTCGATCATGCCGCGCAGGCGGTTGTTCAGGCGCACCTTGCGGGTGTCGTCGGCAGCGATGCGGCCTTGGCGCAGGTTTTCCAGCAGCGGCAGGCGCGCGGCATCGGGTTGTGCTGCCCAGCCTTCGAGCAGGCTGGCCTGCTCGGCGGGCTTGGCGGTGAGAAAGAATTCGCCCTCGCTGGCGTGGGTTGCCAGGGGGATTAGCAGCAGGAGGGTGAGCAGGAGTCTGAGCATGCGGGCAATCCTGGGAATCGGTGTTGGATTCTTCGCGGGTAAACCCGCTCCTACAGGGATTTCACCGGTGGGGATCCTGTAGGAGCGGGTTCACCCGCGAATGGGCTGCAAAGCAGCCCCATGCACTCAGTTACCTTTCACGGCGTAATCTGGCCGCTTGTCATTGCCCGGAATGAACGGGCTCCATGGCTGCGCCCGCAGTGGCTGCTCGGTTTCCCACACCACGCTGAACTGCCCGTCATCCTGAATCTCGCCAATCATCACCGGCTTGTGCAGGTGGTGGTTGGTCTTGTCCATGGTCAGGGTGAAGCCCGACGGTGCCTCGAAGCTCTGTCCGGCCAGTGCTTCACGCACCTTGTCGACGTCGGTGGACTTGGCTTTCTCCACCGCTTGCGCCCACATGTGGATGCCTACATAGGTGGCTTCCATGGGGTCGTTGGTCACGGCCTTGTCGGCACCTGGCAGGCCCTTGGCCTTGGCGTAGGCCTTCCAGTCGGCGACAAACTTCTGGTTGACCGGGTTATCCACCGATTCGAAGTAGTTCCATGCCGCCAGGTGGCCCACGAGCGGTTTGGTGTCGATGCCGCGCAGTTCCTCCTCGCCCACCGAGAAGGCCACGACCGGCACGTCGGTGGCCTTCAGGCCCTGGTTGGCCAGTTCCTTGTAGAACGGCACGTTGGAGTCACCATTGACTGTGGAAATGACAGCGGTCTTGCCGCCGGCAGAGAACTTTTTGATGCTGGCGACAATGGTCTGGTAATCAGCGTGGCCAAACGGTGTGTACACCTCTTCGATGTCCTTGTCGGCCACGCCTTTACTGTGCAGGAATGCGCGCAGGATCTTGTTGGTGGTGCGCGGGTAGACGTAGTCGGTGCCCAACAGGAAGAAGCGCTTGGCGCTGCCGCCGTCCTCGCTCATCAGGTATTCCACGGCCGGGATCGCTTGCTGGTTCGGGGCGGCGCCTGTGTAGAACACGTTCGGCGACATCTCTTCGCCCTCATACTGCACCGGGTAGAACAGCAGGCCGTTGAGTTCTTCGAACACGGGCAGAACGGACTTGCGCGACACGGAGGTCCAGCAGCCGAACACCACGGCCACTTTGTCCTGGGTCAGCAGTTGGCGGCTCTTTTCAGCGAACAGCGGCCAGTTGGACGCCGGGTCGACCACCACCGGTTCCAGCATCTTGCCGTTCACGCCACCCTTGGCGTTGATCTGCTCGATGGTCATCAGCGCCATGTCCTTGAGCGATGTCTCGGAAATGGCCATGGTCCCGGAAAGCGAATGCAGGATACCGACCTTGATGGTCTCGGCGGCCTGGATACTCCAGCTCAGGCCCATCGCCGCAATCGATGCGCTGAGGGTAAGGGCCTTGATCAGACTGCGACGCTTCATGTGCTCTCTCCGCTGAGTTTTTTATGGTGTTGGGCAAGCGGGGAGGGCGTTGCAAGGGGTGTGCCTAGTGGCGAAAGGTGCGGTTTAGAGGGGCTGTGCGAGGTGTTGGGGCGTTGGTTGGATCCAGGTTGGTGCCTGATGGATTTGTGTGCACAAGATTGGGGCCGCGGTGCGGCCCATCGCGACACAAGGCCGCTCCCACATCGGACGGTGTACACCGTGCCTTCTTGGGAGCTGCCCCCGAGGCCATCAGCCGTTGCGCACGGCCGTGCGGGGATGGCGCCTGCTGCGTACGAGCTGGTAGGTCACTGCCAGCACGACAAACCAGATTGGTGTCACCACCAGCGCTGAACGCGTATCCGCTTCCAGGCTCAGCAACACCAGGATGAACGCAAAGAACGACAGGCACACGTAGCACATGAAGCGCCCGCCCGGCATCTTGTAGTTCGATGCCTGGTGCAGCGCCGCGCGGTTTTTGCGGTACTTCAGGTATGACAGCAGGATCAGCGTCCACACGAACATGAACAGTACCGCCGACACGGTGGTGACCAGGGTGAACGCCTCGACCACGTTCGGCACCAGGTAGATCAGCACTGCACCGAGCAACAGGCAGGTGCACGAGAAGTACAGGCCGTTGGCCGGCACCGAACGGCTCGACAGTTTTTCAAAGGCCTTGGGCGCGTCACCTTCCTGCGACAGGCCGTAGAGCATGCGGCTGGTGGAGAATACGCCGCTGTTGGCCGACGAAGCCGCCGAGGTCAGCACCACGAAGTTGATGATGCTCGCTGCCGCCGGCAGGCCTGCCAGCACGAACAACTCAACGAATGGGCTCTTGCCTGGCACCACGTCGCGCCACGGGGTCACGGCCATGATCGCGATCAGCGCCAGCACATAGAACACGATGATGCGGATCGGGATCGAATTGATCGCCCGCGGCAGGGTGCGTTCCGGGTTCTTCGCTTCGGCGGCGGTGGTACCCACCAGCTCGATGCCGACGAAGGCGAACACGGCGATCTGGAAACCGGCGAAGAAGCCCATCAGGCCATGGGGGAACATGCCGCCGTCATTCCACAGGTTGGCCAGCTGGGCGGTGCGCCCGCTGGGCGAGGTGAAGCCGGTGATGACCATGTACAGGCCGGTAGCGACCAGACCGAGGATGGCAACGATCTTGATCAGGGCGAACCAGAACTCCATTTCGCCGAACATTTTCACTGTAACCAGGTTCAGCGACAGCAGCAGCCCTACGCAGGTCAGCGCCGGTATCCACTGCGGCAGGTCGGGGAACCAGAACTGCGTGTAGGCGGCGATCGCGACCACGTCGGCAATGCCGGTGACCACCCAGCAGAACCAGTAGGTCCAGCCAGTAAAGTAGCCGGCCCAGGGGCCGAGCAGATCGGCGGAAAAGTCGATGAACGATTTGTAGTTCAGGTTCGACAGCAGCAGTTCGCCCATGGCGCGCATGACGAAGAACAGCATGAAGCCGATAATCATGTAGACGAAGATGATCGATGGCCCGGCCAGGCTGATGGTCTTGCCTGAGCCCATGAACAGACCGGTACCGATCGCGCCGCCGATGGCGATCAGCTGGATGTGGCGGTTGGTCAGGTTGCGTTGCAGGTGCGGTTCATCTGTCGCTATGGGTGAGGTTTGCGTCATAGGCTGCAGTCTTCTTGTCAGAGGTAGCCGGCTAGGCTAACACGCGCGTTCCAGATCGGGGCGCGACAGATCGACTCTGCATTTTCGGCTCAGCATTTCGCCTGTACCGGCCTCTTCGCGGGTAAACCCGCTCCTACAAAGGCAACGCGGTCCCCTGTAGGAGCGGGTTTACCCGCGAAGAGGCCAGCACAGGCAATACAAGGCTCAAGCGCTGGCCAAGACCCGGCGGCGCCTCACCACCAAACTATCCACCCCCCACATCACCACCATCGACACCCCCACCAGCGGGAACATCACCCCCAGTACCAGCATCACTGCCACCGCCGCCTTCCAGCGTGGCAGGTCATGACGCAAAGGCGGTACGCCCAGGCCGCCTTCAGGCCGGCGCTTCCACCACATCACCAGCCCGCTCACCGAACCCAGCAGAATCATCAGGCACACCAGCAGAATGATGATCTGGTTCAGCGCCCCGAACATCTTGCCTTCGTGCAGCATCACGCCCAGTTCGGTGGCGCGGGCGACCGGGCTGTAGTCGTGCCAGCGCACATCGGCCAGAACCTTGCCGGTGTATTGGTCGACATGCAGGGTGGCGTCGTTGCGCGGGTCGTCGGCGAACACGGCAATGGTGAACACCCCGTCGGCAGTGGTGGGCAGGGTAATGCTGTAGCCCGGCTCGACCTGACGCGAAGTGGCAATGTCTTCGACTTGCTGCACGCTCACCTGGGGCGCTGCGGGCATATCCGACATCATGTGGTGCCCGGCGTGCTCGGCGTGTGCACCGGACTGTGGCATCTGCGTGTTTTCCATGGCCCAGGGCACGGTCTGGCGGTGTGCGCTGTTCAGCTCACGCGCCTGCTGGTCCGACTTGGGCACGTCGTTCCACATGGCTGCCGGGAAGCGGTTCCACAAATCAGCGTACTGCTTGCCCCACAAGCCGGTCCAGGTCATGCCGCTGATCAGCATCAACAACAGCAAGGCCGAACCCCAGAAACCGGTTACCGCGTGCAGGTCACGCCAGAGCAGCCGGCCGCGTGCCGTCAGCCGCGGCCAAAGCACGCCAGCGCCACTGCGCCCGCGCGGCCACCACAGGTACAGGCCCGATACCACCAGCACGATGCCCCAGCCCGCAGCCAGTTCCACCAGCCGGTCACCGACCGTGCCGACCATCAGCTCGCCATGCAGGGCGCGGGCGATGGCCTGCAGGTTCTGCTTGCCGTCCTGTTCGCCGAGGACCTTGCCACTGTATGGGTCGACGAACACGTTCAGTTCGCGCCCGCCGTCATGCACCACGAACTGCGCACTGCGCTCGGCGTTCAGTGGCGGCAAGTACTGGGCGATGTGGCCCTTTGGGTAGGCTTGGCGCACTTCAGCCAGCATCGTGTCTGCGCCCTGCCGGTGCTGGCCGGCCTCGACCACCATCAGGTCGCGGTACAGCAGCGGGTCGAGCTGGGGCTTGAACAAGTAGATGATCCCGGTGATTGCCAACAGGATCATGAACGGGGCCACGAACAGCCCCGCATAGAAATGCCAACGCCAGGCCAGGTTGTAGAAAGAGACGCGTGTTCCTCTCATGGGAACCTCCTTTTTGACCAGCTGAAAGGCGCAACCGAAGCTGCGCCCGTTATTGTCAGAAGCTGAAGTCGACCTTGGTCCAGAAGGTCCTGCCTGGCTCGTTGACCGGCTGTGGATCTGTAGCCGGGTAGCCGAACCCGGCGTTCCCGGCCAGGTTCAAGTGCTCGGCGTAGGTTTTGTCGAACAGGTTGTCGACCCCTGCGCTTAGCTTGAGGTTGTTGTTCACCTTGTAGGCGCCGTTCAGGGAGAACACGCCGAAGCCGGCGCTCTTGTCGTAGTCCTTGCCGACGACGTTCCCTTGGTTTTCGGCAATGCGGTTCTGTGCCGCCACCAGCCGCCACAGTGCGCCGACGCTCCACGCATCGCGGCTGTAGGTCAGGCCCAGGCGGCTTTCCAGGGGAGGCATTTGAGGTAGCGCCTTGCCGTCACTGCTGTTCTTGCCCCAAGCGTAGGCAAGCGTGGCGTCGGCCTTCCAGTTGTCAGTCAGCTGGTAGGCGGCGCCCAGTTCGCCACCCATGATGCGGGCGTCGATGTTCTGCGCCTGCGAGGTGCTCATGCCCATCATGCCGGTGCGGTAGTCGAACAGGATGTAGTCGCGAATCTGCCCGACATAGCCCGAAGCCCAGGCCTCCAGGCGCTCGGTGCGGTACTGGATGCCGAAGTCGAGCTGGGTGGTTTTCTCTGGCTTGATGCCGTCGAAGGCGTTGGCTGCCCCGGCGGGTGCCAGCTTGGGTGAGAACAGCTCCCAGTAGTCGGGGAAGCGCTGGGCGTGGCCGAGGCCGATGTAGGTGGTGGCCGCAATGGCTGCCAGGTCGTGCTCGTAGCGGATGAAGCCGCTCGGCAGGGTGTCGGCACGGGTGTCGCCTCTGGTGGCGCTGGTTTTGCGGAAGTCACGCGCCGAGGCGCGGTCCAGGCGGGCGCCGGTTATCAAGCGGTCCTCGCCGCTGACGTACCAGGTCAGTTCGCTGAAGGCGCCGTAGTTGTGGAAGTCAGCGTCCTTGGTCCAGGCCTGGCCCTTGTGTGCGTCCACACCCATACCGCCACGCTGGCGATGTTCGTTGGTTTGCGCGTCTATGCCGCTGATCAGCTGCACGTCGGCCCAGCGCCAGGTGGCTTTGATGCGTGCGCCCATGGTGCGGCGGTCGACGTTGCTGACCATCGGCATGCCCATCATGCCGCTACCCGACGGCGTGCGCAGGCTGTAGTTATCCATCACATGGTCGGCGTAGTTGTAGTAGACCTGCGCCTCGACCTTGTCCAGCACCTCGCCGAGGTTGGACTTTTCAAAGCGCAGGCCCAGGCTTTCGCGCTTGAACTGCGAGCCGTCCATGCCGCGCCCGGCGTAGCGGGCTTCGCCATCACCCTTGCCGGCAGTCAGTTCCAGCAAGGTGTCCTGGTCGGGTGTCCAGCCGAGGGCGACATCGCCGTTCCACTTCTCCCAGCGCGACGGCACGGTGTCGTCGTTGCCGTCGTGGTAGTCGTCCGAACGTGACTGGTTGCCGACGAAGCGGGCATAGGCCTGACTGTTGCCAGCCGCGGCATCCAGCACCTTGTCGAAGCGGCCGTTGGAGCCAGCCAGCAGGCTTGCGTTGACGCGGCTGCCGAGGGTGCCGAATTTCTCCGGTTCGCGCTCGAAAAGGATGGTGCCTGCCGAGCCGCCGGGCCCCCAGATGACGCTCTGCGGGCCTTTGATCACGGTCAGGCGGTCGTAGGTTTCTGGCGAAATATAGGACGTGGGCGCGTCCATGCGATTGGGGCAGGCTCCAAGCATCAGGCCACCGTTGGTGAGGATGTTCAGGCGCGAGCCGAACATGCCGCGCAATACCGGGTCGCCGTTGGTGCCGCCGGCACGGATCGCCGAGAAGCCGGGGATGGTCTTCAGGTAGTCGGCGCCGTCGCTGGCCGGCACTGGCTGGCGCGGGTCTTTCGGGTTGGTGACCACGGTCAGCGGCGAACTCGGGGCCACGGCGGTGATCACCGTCGGGCTCAGCTCGGGTGCGTCGTGCATATGGTCTTCATGGCCAGGGTCGGCGGCCAGGGCCATGGGCGCGAGCAGCGAGCCGCACAGGGCGGCGATGGTCCCACGCAGGGACAAGGCAAAAACAGGGGTGCAGCCGGACATAATGATTCCAGTCGATCAGTCATGAGTTAGCGCGAAGCCTCCTGGCTTCGTGCGCAAAATGTGGTTTCAGACGTTGATCGAAGAAGGCGGGGCGCGGCTGCGCGCACCAGGGAATACAGCCTGCCGGGCATGGCCCTGGTGCGTTGGCGCAAGCAGGTGGGTGGTGGGGACGATGCTGCCGGCGCTGAGCGGGCTGAGGGCCTGGGGCAGGGCCGGGCAGTTGAACAACAGGCTGCAGTAACCGCACTTTTCCCACATCACATGCAACTGGCCATCGCCGCCGTGGCCGTGATGGGCGTCGCCGCCATGCTGATGGGCAGCCGCCATCGGCATGTCCATCGGCATGTTCATGCCCGCGTGGTGGTCCATCGGCATCGACTGGGAAATCAGCGGGCCGATGAAGATCATCCACATGGCGAACAGGCTCAGCCATCCGCCACCGGCGCGCCTGAGGTCAGGGCGGGTGGTACGGCCGATGCTGTGGCGCGGCAGGCTCATGGCGCGTGCCTGTCAGCAGGTATCAGTGCGCGTGTTCGTGGGCTTGCGGCTGGTCCGCAGGCGCCTGCTTCTGCACGGCCACTTCGACGGTGATGTCGCCGGCCTTTTCGAAGTGCAGGGTCAACGGGAAGCGTTTGCCTTCGCTGAGCAGGCTACGGTCCTTGGGCTGCATCAGCATCACATGGTAGGCACCGGGGGCAAAGGTCAGGTCCTTGCCGGCAGGCACTACCACGCTGGGCACCTGTTGCATCTTCATGGCGCCAGTGGCGCTCATGGCATGCTCATGCAGTTGCGCATCATCGCTGATGGGGCTGTCGACGCTGAGCAGGCGGTCATCAGCCTGGCCATTGTTGTGCACCACGAAATACGCGGCGACGTTAGGCGCGTTGGGTGGCAACTGCAGCGACCACGGGTGGGCAATGTGCAGGTCACCCACGCTGTATTCGTGGGCATTGGCAAAGGCGCCCGGCAGCAGCAGGGCGGCCATGACGAGGGCGTGCTTGAGCATGGTGAATCTCCGTTTCCGTTCTGGTTCAGGCAGACAGCATGATGAACTCAGGCTAGCGGAGAGGCACGAGGGTTTAGCCCAGGCCAGAGCTGGCGGGGCGTGGGTGTGTACTTGGCAGGTGGCGGCAGCAGCCCGCTGAGCAGTGTCGGCGGGTTGTGCAACTGTGGTGGGTAGCCGGGCAGGGCCAGCAGCGGCGCGGCACCGGAGCAGCACCAGCAGTTCATCATGCCGGCGCTGTCGTCACTTTGCGGGCCTAGGTCGATCTTGGCCAGGGCCTGAACGTCGACGTTGGCCTTGTTGGCCATGCTGGAACAGAAAGCCCCCCACAGCAACTGCTCGGCCGGGCCCTTGGGCGCAGCAGAAGACAGCGGCATGGCCAGCAGGTTGAACAGCACTGCAAGGCAGGCTATCCAGGCAATGTGCCGACGTGGGGGCATGGAGAGATCCGGTCAGGAATCGTGGTGGCTATTGTACGGCGGAGTATAGGTAAAAATGCCGGGGTGCGGTGAAGTGACGCAGGTGGTCTGGTAATGGGGCGCAAAGCGCCCCCAGCATTTTCAAGCCTTGCCGCGCCCCATAAGCCCACGCACGGTCTCCTGCAGATCCGCGGGCAACACCACCACCTTGGCATTGCTGCTCCCCGCCAGGTTCTCCATCGCGCCCACATAGCGTTCGCCCAATAGGTACATCGCCGGTACGGTCTCGTTGCCCACCGCTTCCTTCACCAGCGAAATCGAGCGCGCCGAGGCCTCGGCCAGGCTGATCTGTGCCTCGGCATCCAGCCTGGCCGCCTGCAGGCGCGCTTCTGCTTCGAGGATCGCCGCCTGCTTGGCCCCTTCGGCGCGGGTAACGTCGGCCTTGCGCTCACGTTCGGCCGCGGCCTGGCGTTCCATGGCCAGCTGCATGTTTTCCGAAGGTTTGATGTCTTGAATCTCCACCGAGCGTACGGTCACGCCCCAGTCTTCGGTCTGCTCGGACATTGCATCGCGCAGACGAGCCTTGATCTGCTCGCGGCTGGACAGCGCCTCGTCGAGGTCCATTGCACCGACGATGGCGCGCAGCGAGGTCATGGTCAGGCTGGTGACGGCGAACGAGAAGTCCTGCACGCCATACGAGGCTTTCTGCGGGTCGACTACCTTGGCGAAACACAGGGCGTTGGCGACGATTACCGCGTTGTCTTTGGTGATGATTTCCTGCTGCTGCACATCGAGGATGATGTCCTTGGTCGGCAGGCGGTAGGCGACCACGTCCATGTAGGGGATGACAATGTTCAAGCCCGGCTTGAGTGTGCTGTGGTAGCGGCCCAGGCGCTCGACGATCCACTCCTCGCCCTGGGGCACGATGCGCACCCCCTTGAACACGGTGATCAGGACGAACAGGGCGATGGCGCCGACGACGATGAGGCTGGTCATGTTGCAAAATTCCTTTTAATGCGGATTCAGGCCCGGATAACGCGGGCGGTGTTCCCCTCAATGGCGGTCAGGCGTACCCGCTCGCCGACGGCGATCTGGCTATCGGCGACGCAGGTCCATTCTTCGTTGCCGAGGATCGGCTTCTGAAAGCGTACGCGGCCTTTCTGGAACTCCGACACGGGAGCGGTCAGCAGGCCCACTTCGCCGATCACGCTGTCGGCAGTCCAGCGCACATCCGGTTGCTTGCGCCGGAACACTTTGAACCACAGTACGGTGGTGGCCGACGATAGCAGTACCCACAGCAGGACCTGCATGTCCAGTTGCAGGCTGGGTGCGGCGAGCGAGATCAGCGAGACCAGCACGGCGCCGATGCCGAACCAGAGTATGAAGAACGTTGGCAGGACCAGTTCAAGCAGGATCAGCGCGATGCCGAAGACCAGCCAGATCCACCATTGCATTTCCATATGGGTGAAACCTTCCGGGGGAGGGGCGTCGAGTTTAAGGCAGCAGAGCGGCAACGGGCCACTGGGTTGGTTGGAAGAAAAGTCTGAAGTCTTTGTAGGAGTGCCTTTGTGTCGGGAAAGGGCAGCGCCTAGAGGGCGAGCGCTGTTGCCAGGTCCACCAGTGAGTCGAATGTCCGGTCCACCTCCGGTAGTGTCGGACGTTTCAGGACGAGCACCGGCACGCCAAGCTCCCGCGCCACTTCCAGCTTCGGCTCGGTCGCCACACTGCCGCTGTTCTTGCTGATCAACACATCGATGTGGCGGCGCTGGAACAACGCCCGCTCATCCTCGATATGGAACGGCCCACGTGCGCCAATCACTTCACAGCGCTTGTTGCCAGGGCACGCCTCCAGCGCACGCAAGGTCCAGAACTGCTCTGGCGGAATCTCGTCCAGGTGCTGCAGCGGCTCGCGTCCTAGCGTGAACAGTGGCCTGCGGAACGGCTTCAGTGTTTCGATCAACCCTGCCCAATCCTCGACTTCTCGCCAGTCGTCCCCCGCTTGCGCCTGCCAGGCGGGGCGGCGCAAGGCCCAGCACGGGATGCCGGCGTTGCGTGCGGCGCTGGCGGCATTGCGGCTGATTTGCGCGGCATAGGGATGGGTGGCGTCGATCAGCAGGGTGATGCCCGCTTCGCGCAGGTAGCGGGTCAGGCCCTCGACACCGCCATAGCCCCCGACCCGCACCTGGCATTCCAAGCCCTGCGGCACGCGGCCGATACCGGCCAGGCTGTAGACATGTCGAGGCCCGAGCCGGCGGGCGATAGCCAGGGCTTCAGTGACACCCCCCAGCAACAGGATGCGCGCAGTCATTGCACACCCGCCTGGCCGACGATGCCGCCTTGGCGGTCGATGGCGAACACTTCCACGTGCACCTGCGCCGGCACGACGCTACGGGCGAAGGCCAGGGCGTGGGCACACACCGCGTCACCCAGGGCAATGCCGGCCGCATGAGCCAGGGCGAGCGCTTGCTGGCTGGTGTTGGCGCTGCTGATGGCAGCCTGCAACGCCTCGTCAGCGCCAATGTCTGCGGCCCAACCTGCCAGTTGCGGCAAGTCGATGCTGGAGTGACGGCTGTGCAGGTCCATGTGCCCGGCGGCCAGTTTGCTGATCTTGCCGAAGCCGCCGCACAGGGTCAGGCGCGGCACCGGTACCTTGCGCAGGTGCTTGAGCACCGCGCCGACGAAATCGCCCATTTCGATCAGGGCGATTTCCGGCAGACCGTAGACGCGGCGCATGGTGTCTTCGCTGGCATTGCCGGTGCACGCGGCTATGTGCGTGTAGCCATTGGTGTGGGCCACGTCGATGCCTTGGTGGATCGAGGCAATGTAGGCCGCGCAGGAGAACGGCCGCACGATGCCGCTGGTGCCGAGGATCGACAGCCCACCGAGAATGCCCAGACGCGGGTTCATGGTTTTCAGGGCCAGTTGCTCACCACCTTGCACATTGACCGTGACCTCGAAGCCGCCAAGGTAGCCGCACGCGTCGGCAAGGTGTTGCAGGTGTTCACTGATCATGCGCCGAGGCACCGGGTTGATGGCCGGTTCACCCACCGCCAGCACCAGCCCCGGCCGGGTCACCGTGCCCACGCCGCTGCCGGCGACAAAACCAATGCCAGGTTCTGCCAGCAGGCGCACCTGGCTATAGAGCAGGGCCCCGTGGGTCACGTCCGGGTCGTCACCCGCATCCTTAAGGGTGCCGGCCTCGGCGCACTCGCCGATCAGGCGGCAGAATTCCAGGCGCATCTGCACAACCTTGCCTTTGGGCAGGGTGATGTCCACTGCATCATCACGCTGCCCGGTGAGCAGCAGCTTGGCCGCTGCCAGGCTGGTGGCGGTGGCGCAGCTGCCGGTGGTAAGGCCGCTGCGCAGAGGCGCGGGCTGTTCGCGGGTTTCTTCACGCATCGGCGGGTTTCAGCACTTCCAGAAGGGTGATCGGCAGCGCCTGGCGCCAGGTGTCGAACGCACCCAAGGGCTGGGCATGAGCGACATGGATACGGGTCAGCTCACCACCGTGCTGTTCGCGAAAGTGCGCCAGGGTCAGTTCGCTTTGCAGGGTGACGGCGTTGGCCACCAGGCGGCCGCCGGGGCGCAGGCTTGCCCAGCACAGGTCCAGTACACCTGTGCGGGTAACGCCGCCTCCGATGAAGATCGCATCCGGTTGTTCCAGGCCTTGCAGCGCCGCTGGCGCTTGGCCGCGAACCAGTTGCAGGCCGGGTACACCCAGTGCATCGCGGTTATGCTCGATCAAACCCTGGCGACCTTCGTCGGCCTCGATGGCCAGGGCACGGCATGACGGATGGGCGCGCATCCATTCGATGCCGATCGAGCCGCAACCCGCGCCCACATCCCACAACAGTTCGCCAGGCTGCGGTGCCAGGCGCGCCAGAGTGATGGCGCGGACATCACGCTTGGTCAACTGGCCATCGTGCCGGAATGCGGCGTCCGGCAACCCGGCCAGCCGGTGCTGGCGGGGGGCATCCGGTGTAGCCAGGCATTCGATGGCGACCAGGTTGAGCGCCGCGATACCGGTGTGCGGCCAGTCTTGGGCGGTGCCGGCCAGTGCACGTTCGTCCACGCCCCCCAAGTGCTCGAACACCTGCAGGCGGCTTGGGCCGAAGCCGTGCTCGCGCAGCTGCGCGGCAATTGCCGCCGGGCTGTCGCCATCGTTGCTCAGCACCAGCAGGCGCATGCCGCTGTACAAGTGGGCATTGAGCGCCGCCAGGGGGCGGGCCACCAGCGACACCACCTGCAGGTCCTGCAGCGGCCAGCCCAGGCGGGCAGCGGCCAGGGCGCTGGAAGAGGGCATCGACAGCACGCGCATTTCTGCAGCAGGCACCTGGCGCGCCAGGCTGGCGCCGACGCCGTAGAACATAGGGTCACCGCTGGCCAGTACGCACACCGGCTCGCCGCGCAGGTTCAACACCGGGGCCAACGAGAACGGGCTGGGCCAGGCCAGCTGTTCAGCGGTCACGCAACGTGGCAGCAAGGCCAGCTGGCGCGGGCTGCCGAAGACCCGCCCAGCGCCCAGCAGGGCGCGCCGGGCCTGTTTGCCCAGGCCGCTGAAGCCGTCTTCGCCGATGCCTACTACTGTCAGCCAGGGTGTCATGTATTTCGATCCGCCATTTTTGGGGCCGCTTCGCGCCCCTTCGCGGGCAAGCCCGCTCCTACAGATACCGGGCAGCCTGTGCAGCCTGCAGTGATCCTGTGGAAGCGGGCGAGCCCGCGAAGAAGGCGACGCGGTCCTGAATTTCTACTTAATCGCCGAGGATGCTCGACCACCGGCTTTTCATGCCACCGGACAAAGCAGGCATAATACCGCGCCTTCTACACTCAAGCGCACTTTCACAGATTGCCGGACACCCCATTGACCCAGGCCGAAGCCCCCACTGTCATCCCTCGTCCCTCGGCCTGCCCGGGGTTGTGGCGTATCGTCAGTGCCCGTGATGGCGGCATCTGCCGTATCAAGCTGCCGGGTGGCCTGCTGCTGGCCGAGCAGGCCGAAGCCGTGGCGGCGGCGGCCGAGCGCTTTGCTGGCGGCGTGATCGAGGCCACCAACCGTGGCAACCTGCAGATTCGCGGCATTGGCAGCGAGCATCGCGCTTTGGTCGAGGCACTGCTCGCAGCTGGCCTGGGACCACGCGATGCCGCGGGTGACGATGTGCGTAACGTGATGCTCAGCCCGCTGGCCGGGCATGACCCGCTCATGCTGCTGGACGCCAGGCCGCTGGCCGGGCAGATCCTCGACCTGTTGGAAGGCACCCCGCGCTTTCACCAGCTGTCGGCCAAGTTCGCTGTGCAGCTGGATGCAGGCGAGCGCCTGGCGATGCTCGAGCACCCTCATGACCTGTGGCTGTCGCCCCTGCACCTGGACCAGCAGACCTGGCTGGCGTTTGGCCTGGCAGGTTGCCCGGCAGAGGGCCAGGCGCTCGGTGCGGTGCCGCTGGCGCAGGGCCTGATGCTGGTGCGCGCCGTCCTGGAGCACTTCCTCGATCTGGCATCCCCCACGCACACGCGCATGCGCCAGCTGCTTGAGGTGTACCCGACAGCCGATTTTGTCGCTGGGCTCGGCCTGGATATCCGCCGCGATGCTGCCGTGCTCACCTGGCGGCGTGAACCGCACCGCGCCTCGTGGTTGGGCAGATTGCCCCAGGCGCAGGGTATTGCCCTTGGCGCTGCCCCGCCGCAAGGCCGCCTGACCCCCGCGATGCTGCGTGGCGCCGCACGTATTGCCCGTGAACTGGGCGATGCCAGCATGCGCCTTAGCCCTTGGCAAAGCCTGGTGCTGACCAACCTGCAAGCGCAGCACATCGATCAGGCCCTGGCCGAACTGTCTGCGTTGGGGTTGCTGTGCCACGACCATGAACCCCTGGCGCGTATCAGCGCCTGCACCGGTGCCAGCGGCTGCGCCAAGGCCCTTGCCGAGACCAAGGCTGACGCCGTTGTCCTGGCCGCGTTGTTGGGCCCTGGCGTGCCTGCCAGCGTGCACCTGTCCGGCTGCCCCCGTTCCTGCGCCGTGGCCCATGTTGCCCCGGCCACCTTGCTGGCCCGTTCGCCGGGCCGTTACGACCTGTACCTGCGTGATGCGCGCCAGCCGGGTTTCGGTGCCCTGCGCGCCACCGACCTTACCTTGAATGAAGCAGGCGCCATGCTCGACCTGCCGACGGAGCACCTTGATGATTGACTACATCCGCGATGGTCAGGAGATCTATCGCAATTCCTTCCGGATCATCCGCGAGGAAGCTCGACTCGAGCGGATCCCCGCAGACCTCGAAAAGCTCGCTGTGCGCGTGATCCACGCCTGTGGCATGGTCGATGCCATCAATGGCCTGCAGTTCTCCGAAGGTGCCGGCCGGGCCGGGCGCGAGGCGCTGCTTAACGGCGCGCCGATCCTGTGCGATGCGCACATGGTGGCCGAAGGCATCACCCGGGCCCGCCTGCCAGCCGACAACAAAGTCATCTGCACCCTGCGCGACCCAAGCGTGCCGGGCCTGGCCAAAGATGCCGGCAACACACGTTCGGCCGTAGCCCTGGAGCTGTGGCGCCCGCACCTGGAAGGCAGCGTGGTGGTAATCGGCAATGCCCCTACCGCGCTGTTCTATCTGCTGGAAATGCTCGACGCCGGTGCGCCCAAGCCGGCGCTGATCCTCGGTTTCCCGGTCGGTTTCGTCGGGGCTGCCGAGTCCAAGGCCATGCTCGCCGCCGACAGCCGTGGCGTGCCGTTCGTGATCATGCAAGGCCGCCTGGGCGGTAGCGCGATGGCCGCCGCGGCGGTCAACGCCCTGGCCACGGAGGTGGAATGATGGCCCCGCGCGGACGACTGCTTGGCCTGGGCGTGGGCCCTGGCGATCCTGAACTGATTACCCTCAAGGCCCTGCGCCTGTTGCGTGAGGCACCGGTGGTCGGCTACTTCGTGGCCAAGGGCAAGCGTGGCAATGCCTTCGGCATTATCGAGGCGCACCTGCAGCCCGAGCAGACCTTGCTGCCGCTGGTCTACCCGGTCACCACCGAAGTGCTGCCGGCGCCGCTGTCCTATGAGCAAGTGATCAGCGACTTCTACGACGAGGCCAGCGTACAGGTGGCCGAGCACCTGGATGCCGGCCGCGACGTGGCGGTGATTTGCGAAGGCGACCCGTTCTTCTATGGCTCCTACATGTACTTGCATGACCGCCTGGCGCAGCGCTACGAGGCAGAAGTGATCCCCGGTGTCTGCTCCATGCTCGGTGGCGCTTCGGTGCTGGGGGCACCGCTGGTGTACCGTAACCAGAGCCTGTCGGTGTTGTCCGGCGTGTTGCCCGCTGAAGAGCTCAAGCGCCGTCTGGCCGACGCCGATGCAGCGGTGATCATGAAACTTGGGCGCAACTTCCCCAAGGTGCGCGAAGTGCTGGCCGACCTGGGCCTGGATGGGCGTGCGCTGTATGTGGAACGGGCGACCATGGCCAACCAGAAGATCGTGCCGCTGGACCAGGTCGACCCGCAGTCGTCACCCTACTTCTCGCTGATCATCGTGCCGGGGGAAAAATGGCAGGGCTGAACATGCACAGGGCACCGGCCATCGTCATTCTCGGCCCGGGCAGCCTGGCGACGGCGCAGCGTATCCAGGCCTGTTATCCACAGGCCACGATCCATGGCCTCGAGGGGCGTGTCGAGGGTGCGGACCAGTCGTACGCGTCGTTCGGCGATACCCTGCGCGGGTTGTACCAGCAAGACACGCCGATCATTGCGTTGTGCGCCGCGGGTATCGTCATCCGCAGCCTGGCCAGCCTGCTCAGCGAGAAGGGCAGCGAGCCGCCGGTACTGGCCGTGGCCGAGGATGGTAGTGCGGTAGTGCCGTTGCTCGGAGGCCTCGGCGGGGTGAACGTGATGGCACGCGAAATCGCTGACGCGCTGGGCGTTTCCGCCGCCATCACTACCAGTGGCGAGTTGCGCTTCGGGACTTGCCTGCTGAACCCGCCGCAGGGCTATGCATTGGCCGACATCGAGCAAGGCAAGCGCTTTGTATCCGACCTGTTGGCGGGTGAGTCTGTGCGCATCGAAGGTAACGCCCCGTGGTTGCAGCTGGCGCAGTTGCCCGCCAGCGAAGCGGCGCAGCGCACCATCCATGTGGGGCATCAGGCGCGCCCGGCCAACCGCGACGAGCTGCTGATCCACCCGCGCCTGGTGGTCGTGGGCGTTGCAGGTGGCAATCTGCACAGTATTCGCGCAGCACTGCAGCAGGCCGGCATTGCCGAGCCCTCGGTAGCCTGCGTGCTGGCCGACGAGCGAACCATGGCCGACAGCGCGTTGCAAGAAGCTGCGCAGGCCCTGGGTGTCCCCTTGCGCTTCGCTACCCGCTCTGGCGATGTGGCCAGCATGGTCGCTGCGGCGGTGCCCGATGCCGAGTTGATAGCGCTTGAAGAGGTCGTGGTCGCGGTGGCGCCTGCCCCGGTCGACGTAGCGCAGGTCGGCCGCCGTCGCGGTCGCCTGGCGGTCATCGGCCTTGGCCCAGGTGCGGCGGAGCTGATGGTGCCGGCGGTCAAGGCCGAACTGGCGCAGGCCGAAGATGTGCTCGGTTACGAAACTTACGTGCGCATGGCTGGCCCGTTCCGCAGCGACCAGGTGCTGCACTGCACCGACAACCGCGAAGAGATGCAGCGTGCCAGACATGCCTTCGAACTGGCGGCCCAAGGCCGTTCGGTGGTGGTGGTCTCTTCGGGTGACCCGGGCGTTTTCGCCATGGCTGCTGCGGTGCTCGAAGCATTGCACGAATCCAGCGACCCCACCTGGCATCGCGTTGACCTGCAGATCTTGCCGGGGGTTTCAGCCTCGCTGGCAACCGCCGCCCAGGCAGGTGCACCGCTGGGGCATGACTTCTGCGTGATGTCGCTGTCGGACAACCTCAAGCCCTGGTCGATCATTGAAAAACGCCTGGACCTGGCTGCCCAGGCCGACCTGGTGCTGGCCTTTTACAACCCGATCTCCAAGGCCAGGCCACACCAGCTCGGTGTGGCCCTGGAGGTTGTGCGTCGACACCGTGACGGGAATACGCCTGTAGTCCTAGGCCGTGACATCGGTAGGCCGGGGCAGACGCTGAAGGTAGTCACCTTGGCCGAACTGCTGCCAGAAATGGTCGACATGCGCACCATGGTGCTGGTTGGATCTTCCACTACCTGCACTTTCGACCGCGCAGCTGGCGGGGTTTGGGTGTATACCCCGCGCTGGTATGGCGCAAAGCCGTAAGCGGCGGTAGCGCGGGCAGATGAGGAACTGCTTCGTGGCAGATTGAGGTAAAGGTCGTAGGTAGGTTTGCGGCTGGAGCTATTTGGCTCCGACCGTACCCTTCCTGGAGACCTTTCCCATGACGACCGATAAAGAGAAGCTGCAGCTTCAGGTTCTGCCGGACAAGAATCTGTTCGTGTTCCCCGACCTGATGGGTGAGCAAAACCGCGATGCTGCAAAGGCTTGTCATGCCCTGGCAACGCAAGGTGCCAACAAGCAGCATGACCCTATCCGTGAAACGCAACTCTGGTTCAAACACTACATCTACCTGATGTCCAAGATGGGCTGGGCGCCGACCAATGTCGATGTACAGCAGGTCACTGAACGCAATATGCGCCTTGAGATCAGCAACTTGCTGGGCAAGGGCCTGCAGGCGGCATATGGCGTTTTCACTGGTGATGTGGCAACCGCCCTGGACAATCTCGGCAAAACGGTTGTTTCAGCCTTGGCCGCCAGCACCAAAAACGTCGAGTTGCTCGACCGCAGGTCGGTTGAAGATGACCGAACCGGGCTGAGCCTTACCAAGTGCGAGCAGACGGACGGCGGCCAAGTGGCGATGCTGGTCAGTGCGATCCAAACCGACGCCAAGCCTGACAAGGCTGCCAACTATCTGCTGTTCAAGTGGGAAAGCAACGGTACTTCCAACTTTGCTTGTGGTGCGGTGTTGAATTTCGATAAGCGCCAATACGACAAAGTTCGCGCCATTGTAGAAACCAAACTTGACGACAATGCCCTGCAGGTCCTGCTGGCACTGGAACTCTGACCATGAAGTTGGCCTGTCGACACGGCGTCGACGGGCTTGGAGGGCATACTGATGCAAGCCAATTACACTTTGTGGTTGAACGGCAATAGCCTGGTATTGATCGACAACAACGTCAGTGCTTCACGAGCAGAAGCACTGTTGGATGTTCAGCTGGCAGCCTACCTGACCGCTAACAAGGGGCACGCCATTCAGGACGCTGATTGGCACAAGGACTATCTGCGAATTCAGGGTAACTTCGGCTGCACTGTCGCGACCTTGCATTCCGGCGCCGTGCCTGCTGCAACCGCAGTGGCCTGTGAACCGTGGAGCATGCTGCGGGCCAAGCTCTTGGCAGGTGTGCCCAGCGCCCTGCAGGGGCCCGTAGCCAGATGCCTCGACGCCTACTCCGCCCAACCAGACGGTGCCATGGAACAGTTGTTATGGGCGGAATGTGTTCGGCCCCCGGACGATGAAGGCGTGAGCCATGTGCGTATGGAGTTGCGCCTGATACTGGCCGATTCAGGCGTCATCAGTACCGAGTTGGGCTTTAGCACAGCAGAGCATCTGGCGATGGATTGGCTGTGGCAGCCGCTGAATCTTTCAAGTGCCCATGCCACTCAGCAGTTCGATGCCAATTATTTCACCCATGAAAAAGTGATCAGTTCGATAAGTCCGGGCTTGCATGATGCTATCAAGGTCAAGCAATTGCAGTACCGCAGCCAGGTCAAACTTGCCACAACATCAGGAGTCGAAAATGAGTGAGTTCAATCAAGGTGTCGCCAGTGGCAAACTCGTCCACAGCAGCCTGCTGTCATTCTTGCCAGGTGTTAGCCGCGAAGCCCGTGACGACATCCTGTTGGCCAATGCGTTTGCCCAGCAAGTAGCCTGGGGGGACTTTAACGAAGGCCTGGAGCCGGACTGGTTCAGGAACTACTGGCGTAACCTTGCGTTTCTGGGCTTTGATGGCAAGCTCGCGCCCACTGCGACTCGACCGGGGCCCGACAGGGCCAGCCTTGCCGAGCAGGCGCTTGCCCAGGTTCGCCAGAAAGGCTCCGCCGGTCATTATCAATCTGCCCAGTCGTCGCTTCAGGCGCTGCGCAATGACAGCCAGGCACTGACCGCGTTTGAATCCAGGGCAGTCTCCAAAGCGGTCGGGCGCTTTCAGTTGCTGCCATGCTCACAGCAGTCGAGCGGCTTCATCGACATGGTGTTGGTCCACATGGAAATGTCGATGAAAAAGACCTCCAGGGACTTCCTGTTCATGCAGTTGAACAGTGAAGTAAAAATCCTGGACATGCGTGTCGAAGTGATCCACTTCAACTTGCAGGGGTTCCGCGAAGACTACCGCAAGCGGGCCCAGGCCAGTGTCGACAAGCAAAATGGCAAGGCTATCCTTGAGCTGCAGTTGTAGGCCTGCGGCCTACCGATCTGGACAGCTTAGGCTCTGCCCTCTAGGGCAGCAGGTAACCGCGAATCCCGGTAAAGATGATCTGTGCTGCCAGGGCGCAGACGAATAGGCCCATCAGGCGGCTGACGATTTGCAAACCCTGGTCACCGAGCAGGCGCTCGATACCGTGCGATAGATACAGCACCAGCCCTACGGTGAAGCTGGCCAGGGCAATGCTGACGATGGCCAGCAGTTTTTCATCCCAGTGTGGCTGGCTCACCCCCATCACCAACAGGGCACCGATGGTACCGGGGCCAACGGTCAGCGGAATGGTCAGCGGGACGATGGTCACATCCTGCTGCACGTTGTCGGCTTGTACCGCCGGCTTGCCCTGGGCCATGCCCAGGGCCGAAATGAACAGCACGCTGCCGGCACCGATGCGGAAGGCATCGGCGGTGATGCCGAATATTCCGAAGATCGCGCGCCCGAACAGGTAGAGCATCACGCTGGCGACCAAGGCTGCGAACGCGACCTTCCAGGCCAGTTGCTTGCGCTCCTTGCTGGAGTGGCCGCGGGTCAGGCTGATGAAACACGACAGCACGAAGAACGGGCTGTAGAGCACGAGCATTTTCAGGTAGACGCTGAACAACTCATGGAGCATGAGCAGTGTTCCTTGGGTTTATGCCGGCGCGGCCTTGTGTCGCGAGGCCGCTCCTGCAAGAGCATTGGATATCGGTCAGGACGTATGTGCCGGGTCCACCTTGGCTTCCCGGTGATTGGCCCAGTATTGAATCAGCTCACGCAACTGCGACAACTCCACCGGCTTGGCCATGTGTCCGTCCATGCCTGCCAGCCGCGCGCGCTCCTTGTGTTCGGCGAGTATGTGCGCTGTCAGTGCCACCACCGGCGTGCGCTGGCGCTGGTTTTCAGCTTCCCAGGCCCGCAACTGCTGGGTGGCCGAGAAACCGTCCAGTATCGGCATCTCGCAGTCCATCAACACCAGGTCATAATGCTGCGTTTTCATTGCCTGCAAGGCCTCTTCGCCATTGCAGGCGGTATCGGGCTTGAGGTTGAGCTTGCCGAGCATGCTGCGGATCACCTTGGTCGAGATGCTGTTGTCTTCGGCGACCAGCACGCGGAAGTCGCCAGGCAGGTCCAGCGCCTGCGGGATGCCAGGCAGGCTGGCAGGCATCGCCTGTTCGCGGCCGCGCTGGGCCAGCTCCTCGGCCAGGGTGGTCTTCAATGTATAACCAGCCACCGGCTTGGCCAGTATTCGCTTGACCCCGGCGTTGCGCGCGATGACTTTGCTCGGTGCATTGCTGATGCCGGTGAGCATCACCACCAGGATGTCGTGGTTCAGGCTCGGGTCTTCCTTGATCTTGGCGGCCAGCTGCATGCCGGTCATGCCGGGCATGTTCTGGTCCAGCAGCACCGCGTCGAAGTAGTCGCGCAGGTGTGCCTTGGTGCGCAAAAGGGCCAGAGCCTCCTTGCCGGACGGCACCGCGCTGACGTTCATGCCCCAGGCGCTGCACTGCTGTACAAGCACCTTGCGGCACGTATCGTTGTCGTCGACCACCAGCACGCGGGCATCGCGCAGCGGGCTGTCGAGGTCCGCCGGTGGCTGTTCCAGGCGTGAAGGGTCCAGCGGCAAGGTCAGCCACAAGGTGTTGCCCATGCCGGTGCTGCTCTTGATGCCGAACTCGCCCTGCATCAGACCGATCAGCTGTTTGGCGATGACCAGCCCCAGGTGGCCGCCCAGCTTGTTGCTTGAAAGGAAGTGGTGGCTGTGCAGCTCGGCCTGCAGCAAGGCTTCACGGTCGGCGGCGGGCAACGGCTCGCCGCTGTCCTGCACGGCGATACGCAGGCGTGGCACCTCGCCGCGTTGATCAAGCGCAACCACCAGCAGGATCTCGCCCTGGTCGGTGTTTTTCAGGGCGTTTTCCAGCAGGCTCGACAAGGCCTGGCGCAGGCGCGTCGGGTCTCCGCTGATGACCCGCGGTACTTGTGGCTGGGTGAAGCTGATCAGCTCGATGTTCTGTTGCTCGGCCTTGGCGCGGAAGATGTTCAGGCAATCTTCGATCAGCGCGTTAAGGTCGAACTGCACATCATCCAGCTCGATCTGCCGGGATTCCAGCTTGGAAATGTCCAGAATTTCGTTGATCAGCGTCAGCAGCTCGTTGCCCGCGCTGTGGATGGTCTGCACATAATCTCGTTGCTTCACCGACAGCGGTGTGCCCAGCAGCAGTTCAGTCATGCCGAGCACGCCGTTCATCGGGGTGCGGATTTCGTGGCTGATCTTGGCCAGGAACTCGGCTTTGGCGTTGATTTCTGCATCGCTGGCGGCCAGCGCACGGCTGGCGCTGAAGCGCTCCTCGCTTATGCGCCGCAGCCGTTCACTGACCGCCAGGTTGAGCAGCAGGCCACTGACCACGGTCAGGCCCAGCAGGATACACAGCAGCCAGGGTGTCGAGGTGCGTGTCAGGCCCAGCAGGGCTGGCAGCAGTACCAGGCCTCCGAGGTTGAACACCACCATGGCCAGGCTGAACAGGCGTCCGGGCGCATAACCCTTGTACCAGTGGTAGCTGCTGACCAGCAGCATGCTCACGCTGCCCAGCGCCATCAGGGTGTAGGTCATCAGGTTCAGTGGCAGGGTATCGATGAACAGCAGCACCAGCCCACTGAGCCCGACAATCAGCATCTCACCTTGCAGCAGGCGGTTAAGCCGGGGCGAATTGCACGGCGAAAAGAAATGTTGGGTGAAATACAACCCGGACAGGCCGGCCAGGACCAGCGTCAGATAGGCGGCAGGCGTTTGCGCACTGTGCCACACATGCCACCAAGGGCCGCTGAGGTTCAGCAGGATCAGGCCGCTGAGCAGCATCAGGCCGTGGTACAGCGCCAGGATCAGGGTGGTGCTGGAGCGGGTGTAGAGGAAGCGGATCAGGTTGTGCATGATCAGCATGATCAGGCCGCCGAACAGCATGCCGAACAGCAGCGGCTGGTGTTGGTCAGAGGCTGCCTCGGCCGCAGGCTCAAGGCTGATGGCCGGACGCAGCTGGTGCTCTGAGACCAGGCGCAGGTAGATGTCCAGCGGTTGCCTGCTGTTGGGCAGGGGCAATACATGGTCGCTGCCTCGCAGGGTCGGGCTGGCATTGCCGGCCTGGTGCCCGTGGTGCAGCTGACGCAGAAGTTGTTCGCCTTCGAGGGCGTAGAGGTCCAGGCCAGAAAGGTCCGGGGCAAATACCCGCAGCAGTTGCTCCTGGTCACCTGGTGCCAGACGATAGTGCAGCCACAAGGCCTGTCCAGCCGGGGCAGCATCAAGGTCGGCGAGAGGCAGTGGGCTGAACTGGTTGCGATAGCGCTCGGAGCGCACATCGCTCAGTTGCAGGTTGGCCTGTTCGTCGAGCAGAACGGTCCAGCCACCGTCATGTTCGGCCGCAGCCGGAAACATGCAGAGCAGGGTCAGCAAGCTGACGATCAGAGCTGAGGCAATCCGAAGCCGACGCACTACGAAATCCCTTCTTGGCCGATGTGCCGGGTACTCACTATGCGCGGCGCGCCAAGTCGAAGGCAAGGCCCATTCCGGGCCCTGTCGACGAGCCGGATGCCGCAGGCTGAAACCGCTACGGCATACCGGTAGTACTTACTGCTGGTGCTCACCGCGCTCGCGGGCGATGGCCCGATAGCCGATGTCGGAACGGTAGAAGCTGCCGTTCCAGCTGACTTCCTTGGCCAGGCGATAAGCCTGCTGCTGCGCGTCGGCAACGGTGCTGCCCATGGCGGTGGCACACAGCACGCGCCCGCCGTTGGTGGTTACCTTGCCATCCTTGAGCGCAGTACCGGCATGGAATACCTTGCCTTCGAGCTTGGCGGCAGCGTCCAGGCCGTTGATCACGTCGCCCTTGGCGTAGTCGCCCGGGTAACCGCCCGCGGCCAGGACCACGCCCAGGCTCGGGCGCGGGTCCCACTGTGCTTCGACCTTGTCCAGTGCCTTGGCGAATGCAGCTTCCACCAGCAGGACCAGGCTCGACTCCAGGCGCAGCATGACCGGCTGGGTTTCCGGGTCGCCGAAGCGGCAGTTGAACTCGATGACCTTGGGGTTGCCCGCCTTGTCGATCATCAGGCCGGCGTAGAGGAAGCCGGTGTAGACGTTGCCTTCCTCGGCCATGCCGCGCACGGTTGGCCAGATCACCTGGTCCATCACGCGCTGGTGCACGTCGGCGGTAACGACCGGGGCAGGGGAGTAGGCGCCCATGCCGCCCGTGTTCGGGCCGGTATCCTGGTCGCCGACGCGCTTGTGGTCCTGGCTGGTGGCCATGGGCAGCACATTGTGGCCGTCGACCATGACGATGAAGCTGGCTTCCTCGCCGTCGAGAAACTCTTCGATCACGACACGCGAACCTGCTTCACCGAAGGCGTTGCCAGCCAGCATGTCACGCACGGCGGCTTCGGCTTCTTCCAGCGTCATGGCGACGATCACGCCCTTGCCAGCCGCCAGGCCATCGGCCTTGATCACGATTGGCGCGCCTTTTTCCTGCAGGTAGGCCAGCGCTGGCTCGATCTCGGTGAAATTCTGGTAGTCGGCGGTCGGGATCTTGTGACGCGCCAGGAAATCCTTGGTGAAGGCCTTGGAGCCTTCCAGCTGGGCCGCGCCCTTGGTTGGGCCGAAGCAGTCCAGGCCGCGGCTGCGGAACAGGTCGACCACGCCGATAACCAGCGGTGCTTCCGGGCCGACGATGGTCAGGTCGACGTTTTTCTCGGCGAAGTCGGCCAGTTGCTCCAGGGCACACACGTCGATGGCGACGTTCTCGCACTTGGCTTCAATGGCGGTACCGGCGTTGCCCGGGGCAACGAAGACTTTCTCGACGCGTGGGTCCTGGGCGACTTTCCAGGCCAGGGCGTGCTCACGGCCGCCGCTGCCGATGATCAAAACTTTCATGTCAAAACCTCGATTCAAGTGATCCCGTGGCTTGCGCCGAACACTGTGGGAGCGGGCTTGCCCGCGAATGCGGCGGTGAATCCACCATCGTATTCGCGGGCAAGCCCGCTCCCACAGGATCTCGACTCGCCTCGGGATCCGCGTAATTAGTGGCGGAAGTGACGCATGCCAGTGAAGACCATCGCGATGCCGGCCTCGTCGGCAGCAGCGATGACTTCAGCATCACGCATCGAACCACCCGGCTGGATCACGGCGCTGATACCCACTTTAGCTGCATTGTCGATGCCGTCACGGAACGGGAAGAATGCATCCGACGCCATGACCGCGCCCTGCACCTGCAGGCCAGCGTGCTCGGCCTTGATTGCAGCGATGCGGGCGGAGTTGACGCGGCTCATCTGGCCGGCGCCGACGCCGATGGTCTGGCGCTGCTTGGCGTAGACAATGGCGTTGGACTTGACGAACTTGGCCACTTTCCAGGCGAATACCAGGTCGTGGATCTCTTGCTCGGTCGGGGCACGCTTGGTGACGATCTTCAGGTCATCGGCGGTGATCATGCCGATATCGCGGCTTTGCACCAGCAGGCCACCGTTGACGCGCTTGAAGTCCCAACCGGCAGCGCGCTCGGCTGGCCACTCGCCGCACTCCAGCAGGCGTACGTTCTGTTTGGCAGCCACCACCTCGCGGGCGGCCTGGGAGATTTTCGGGGCGATGATCACTTCGACGAACTGGCGGTCGACAATGGCCTTGGCGGTTTCGCCGTCCAGTTCACGGTTGAATGCGATGATGCCGCCGAACGCCGATTCGGTGTCGGTCGCGTAGGCCAGGTCGTAGGCTTTGCGGATGCCGCCTTCGTCTTCCGGTACTACCGCCACGCCGCACGGGTTGGCGTGCTTGACGATGACGCAGGCCGGCTTGACGAAGCTCTTTACGCATTCCAGCGCGGCGTCAGTGTCGGCCACGTTGTTGAATGACAGTTCCTTGCCTTGCAGCTGGACAGCGGTGGAAATGCTGGCTTCGCCTTTCTTGGCTTCTACATAGAACGCCGCGCTCTGGTGCGGGTTCTCGCCATAACGCATTTCCTGTGCCTTGACGAACTGGCTGTTGAAGGTGCGCGGGAATTCGTTGCGCGCCTCAGTGCTCAGGGTGTCCTTGGCCTGGTCGATGGTGCCCATGTAGTTGGCGATCATGCCGTCGTAGGCGGCAGTGTGCTCGAACGCCTTGAGCATCAGGTCGAAGCGCTGGGCATAGGTCAGGCCACCGGCCTTGAGGCCTTCGACGATGCCGGCGTAGTCGCTGGCGTTGACCACGATGGCCACGTCCTTGTGGTTCTTGGCTGCCGAACGGACCATGGTCGGGCCGCCGATGTCGATGTTCTCGATGGCGGTCGGCAGGTCACAGCCAGGCTTGGAAATGGTGGCTTCGAACGGGTACAGGTTGACCGCAACCAGGTCGATCGGCTTGATGCCGTGCTCGTTCATGATGGCGTCGTCGGTGCCACGACGGCCGAGGATACCGCCGTGGATCTTCGGGTGCAGGGTTTTGACCCGGCCATCCATCATTTCGGCGAAGCCGGTGTAGTCGGCCACTTCCACCGCGTTTACGCCGTTGTCCTTGAGCAGCTTGTAGGTGCCGCCGGTGGACAGGATCTCGACACCGAGCTGCTGCAGCTCACGGGCGAATTCGAGGATACCGGTCTTGTCGGAGACGCTGATCAGGGCGCGGCGGACTGGCAGGCGGGTAGTCTGGTCGGTCATTTCGGGTTCCAATAACGCGGTGGAGTCAGCAAAAAAGGCGCCTCTGTTCAGGGAGTCGCCTTTTCTGGATGGGATTCTGGCTTACAACAAGTCGTACTGCTTGAGCTTCTTGCGCAGGGTGCCTCGGTTCAGCCCGAGCATCTCGCTGGCCTTGGTCTGGTTGCCCTTCACGTAGTTCATCACGCTTTCGAGCAGGGGCGCCTCGACTTCGGAGAGCACCAGGTTGTACACGTCCGTCACGGTCGCGCCTTCCAGGTGGGCGAAGTAGTTGTGCAGCGCCTTCTCGACGCTGTCGCGAAGGGTCTGGCCCTCTTCGCTCGGCGTGTTGAGGTGCTGTTTCAGGTTGGCGTTGTCGCTCACGGGCGTTGTTCCACTCACAAATGTCTCGGTCATCATCGTCATGCGGCCACCCCTTGTCCGTCCTCTGTCTCAAGGCTCTGTCGACGTTCGCTGAAAAACGCGCGAACGTTGGCGCACTGCGCTTGTGTGTCTTCCAAAGCGTTGAACCGGGCGCGAAACTCCTTGCCGCCGGGTCGTGTTGCCAGGTACCAGCCAACGTGCTTGCGGGCGATACGTACGCCCATCACATCGCCATAGAAGGCATGCAGCGCGGCCAGATGCTCCAGCAGGATGCGTTCCACTTCGTCCAGTTGCGGCGCTGGCAGATGTTCGCCAGTGCGCAGGTAATGCTCGATCTCGCGAAAGATCCATGGCCGCCCCTGGGCAGCCCGGCCAATCAACAGGCCATCGACCCCGGTGGTTTCCAGCACCGCCCGGGCCTTTTCTGGCGAGGTGATATCGCCGTTGGCAAAAACCGGGATTGACACCGCCTGCTTGATGGCAGCGATGGTGTCGTACTCGGCTTCGCCGGTGTACAGGTCGGCACGTGTGCGGCCATGCACCGCCAGCGCCTGGATGCCAGCCTGTTCGGCGATCTTCGCCACGTTCAGGCCGTTCTTGTTCGCCCGGTCCCAGCCGGTGCGGATTTTCAGGGTCACCGGTACGTCCACGGCGCTGACCACGGCGTGGAGGATCTCGCTGACCAAGGCTTCATCTCTCAATAAAGCAGAGCCTGCGGCTTTGTTGCAGACTTTTTTTGCCGGACAGCCCATGTTGATGTCGATGATCTGGGCACCTGCTTCGACATTGGCCTTTGCCGCCGCTGCCATCATCTGCGCATCACCGCCGGCGATCTGCACCGAGCGTGGCTCGGGATCACCTTCATGGATGCGGCGCAGGCTCGACTTGCGGCTGTTCCACAGGCTCATGTCGCTGCTTACCATTTCCGACACCACCATGCCGGCGCCCAGGCGCTGGCAAAGTGTACGGAAAGGCTGGTCCGTGACCCCGGCCATGGGCGCGAGGATCAGGTTGTTACGTAGTGTGTATTGGCCGATGCGTACCGCCGACATAGGTGATCCCTGTTGTGGGGCCGAATCTTGGAGTTCGAAAAAGGGTTGGCATGATACCCGCTCTCGATGACTGGATAAAGATGGATTTGGATAAAATCTGAACAGTTGTCGGCTTATGCCTTTGCGCTTCAAGCAGCAAGCGACAAGACGAAAAGCGGTCACGGTTGGGGCTTCTTGTCTTGTCGCTTGCTGCTGGCCGCTTGCCGCCTACTCCGGCGAACGGAAGCTCAGGCTGTAATTCACGGCCTTCGGCCCAGGGTCGAGGATGTCCAGGGCAATGTGGATTGGCGTCTGGCTGGGCATTTCGCCACGCCCTGCCAGTTCGCCCGACAGGTACTCGCTGGGCTTGAAGCGACGGCTGGCGATCAGTTGACCATTGAGGTCGGCGAAGCGCAGCTCCAGCAATGGGAACGGCTGGGCGAACGGTGCGCGGTTGTAGATGATCGCGTCGACAATGAGTGCGCCCTTGAAGTCCGGGTGGCTGCGCACCACCAGATTGCTGCTCTTGATGCGTGCAATATCGACGCGGGTAGGCACCTGGCAACCGACCATCGGGCAGATCTGCTGGAAAATCGGCCGATACTGGTCCTGGCGGGCCATTTCGTCGAAATGGAACCACACGTACTGGAACGCCAGCAGGCCGGCAGCCAGCAGGGTCAGAAAGCCCCACAGCAGGCGCTTGCCCCAGTTGGGTGCGGGTTTTTCCCAGCCTAGCTGCAGCGGGTCGTCGACCACGTCGACCAGCGGCTCCTTGCGCGAGGAGCGCTCGGGTTTGCTGGCAAAGCCTGGTTCCAGGCGCTCTCCGGGCAGCGGCTCGACGGGCTCGTCGTCATGCGCCGACAGGCGCAGCGCCAGTGGTTCATCGTCGCGGGCGCTCAGGCCTTTTTCCGGGGTTTCGTCATCGCTGATGCGCAGCGGTTCGCTGAATGCGGGCTGGTCATCGCGTACGGCCGCACTGTGCACGGGGGGCTCGCCATCGATGTCCAGGTCAAGGTTGCTGCCCAGGGTAGGCTCGGTGCGTTCGCCGGGTGCAGGCTCCAGGTCGAGCTCCAAAGGTTCCGGTTCCAGCAGCACCGGGGTAGGCTCTGCCGGTTCCTGCGGCACGTAGGGCTCATCGGTAGCCGTGCCGAAAAGGTCTTCTGCGTGCTCGTCCGGGTGAAGTTCATCGCGCCGGGCCTGCAGGTTCTCATCCTGGCTGGCCGTGCGGGCCGGGGCCGGTTGGCCGCGACGCTCCAGGCGCTCCAGTTCCTTGTCGAGGTCGAGCTCGTCCAGCGCCTGGGCAGTCAGCGCCCAGTCCTGGTCAGGAGGGGTGCCGCGTACGCTGTCGGCGGGCTCTTGCGCCGGCTCGGCCAGTGGGGCGGCAGGCGCTGGAGGTACCGGTGCCGGCACCACGGGGGCGCTGGTGGTAGCGGCACGGTTTTGCTCCAGCAGCTGCTTGGCGGCATTGAATACCTGCAGACAGTGACCGCAGCGCACCACGCCACGCGCCACGCCCAACTGGTGGTGGGTGACGCGAAAGCTGGTCTGGCAATGCGGGCACTGGGTGACGAAACTGTCGGTCATGCGGCGATCCGGGGAGCTGTGCAGAAAAGTATTCTAGGCCCGCTTAGCGACGCCGACCACTGATGCGCACCCAGCCGTCGCGCACGACGATCGGGTCCAGTTCAAAGTCGGCGGCATAAGCGGCGGCCACGTCTTCACCTTGCTCGGCGAGGATGCCCGAAAGCGCCAGCAGACCACCTGGGCGAACCAGGCCGGACAACTGTGGCGCCAGCGACACCAGGGGGCCGGCGAGGATGTTGGCAACCAGTACGTCGGCCTGCATCGCCGGCATGTGCTCGGGCAGGTACAGCGCCAGTTTCTCGTCGGCAATGCCGTTGCGTTGGGCGTTGTCGCGCGAAGCCTCGATGGCCTGCACGTCGATGTCGGTACCTACCGCTTCGCGAGCGCCCAGCAGCAGCGCAGCGATGGCCAGGATGCCCGAACCGCAGCCAAAGTCCAGCACCTGGGTGCCTTCAAGCTGCTGGCCGTCGAGCCATTCCAGGCACAGGGCCGTGGTGGGGTGGGTGCCGGTGCCAAAGGCCAGGCCCGGGTCGAGCAGCAGGTTCACGGCGTCCTTTTCCGGGGCATCGTGCCAGCTGGGCACGATCCACAGGCGGCGGCCGAAGCGCATCGGCTGGAAGTTGTCCATCCAGCTGCGTTCCCAGTCCTGGTCCTCGATCACCTCGGCCTGGTGCTCGGGCAGCTCGGCGCCGGTCAGCAGGCGCAGGTGGGCGAACACCTGTTCAGGGTCGGCATCGGCCTCGAACAGCGCCAGCAGGTGAGTATGCGACCACAGCGGGGTGGTGTTGAGGTCTGGTTCGAAGATCGGTTGATCTTCGGCATCCATGAACGTGACCGAGACGGCGCCTACTTCAAGTAGCGCATCTTCATAGGTTTCGGCTTGTTCCGGGCTGATGGCCAGGCGTACTTGCAGCCAGGGCATGGCGGGCACCTTTGATAAATCGACAGGGGCAGCCCTAGGCTGCGCGAAGGCTGGCAGTTTACGCGAGTGCGGGGGATTTGTGGATCGGGGGCTGCACAGCAGCCCCCGGGCATGTATCAGACAAAACAGAGCGACAGCGACTCGGCTATATAAGCAGGTTTGTCTTCACCCTCAATCTCCAGCGTGGCAATCGCCTTGAGTAGCCACTGCCCCGGCTTTTTCTCCACCACCTCGCCCAGCTTTACCTTCAGCCGAACCCGGCTGTCGACCTTGACCGGCTGAATGAAGCGCACGCTGTCCAGCCCGTAGTTCACCACCATCTTCAACCCTTGCGGCAGGACGAGGATGTCCTCGATCAGCTTGGGGATCAGCGACAAGGTCAGGAAACCATGGGCGATCGTGCCGCCAAACGGGGTTTTTGCCGCCTTCTCAGGGTCGACATGGATGAACTGGAAATCGCCGGTCGCCTCGGCGAACAGGTTGATGCGCTGCTGGTCGATCTTCAACCACTCCGATTGGCCCAGCTCCTTGCCAACGTACTGCGAAAGCTCTGTAACCGGTACATGGGGCATCGCGGACTCTCCGGGCTGTCAATTGGTACGAAAGTACAAGATCAGCACGGCGAACCGTTTCAGTCAAGTTGCCCGCTTTTCGGCGAATGTCGGTCTGAAGCTGTGCGTGCTTATAATGGCGGCCATGCCCGAGGGAGATGCTTATGCTGTTGCGTGGTTTGACCTGGCTGGTCCTGTTCCAGCTGCTGGGGACGGCGATCAATCACCTGTTTGTGCCGTTTTTGCCCGGGCCGATCATCGGCCTGTTGTTGCTGCTGCTCTTCCTCATGGCCCGCGGTGAGGTCGGCAAGCCGCTGAACGAGGCCGCCAGCAGCTTGCTGCGCTATCTCCCGCTGCTGCTGGTGCCGCCGGCAGTCGGGGTGATGGTATATGCCAGGGACATTGCCGCCGACTTCTGGGCGATTTCCGGGGCCTTGCTGATCTCCTGCCTGGTGACCCTGGTATTCGTCGGTGTGCTGATGCAAAAGCTCATCCAGCGCCAGGGCAAGCGTGAGGAGCAGCCATGATGCTCGATTGGCAGGGCGCGCTCGATGCGGTCATTCATCACCCATTGTTCGGTATCGGCATCACGCTGGGGGCCTATCAGGTAGTGCTGGCAGCCTACGAGAAAACCCGCTGGATCTTCCTGCAACCTGTATTGGTATCGATGCTGCTGGTGATCGGTGTGTTGCTGCTGTGCGGCATCGATTACAGCGAGTACCGCAAAAGCACCGAAATCATGAACATCCTGCTGGGGCCCGCTACCGTGGCCCTGGCTGTGCCGCTCTATCTTAACCTGCGTCGCATCCGCCAGCTGTTCTGGCCTACATTTACTACGCTGGTAGTCGGAGGCCTGTTCGCCACGCTCTGCTGCCTGGTGCTGGGCTGGTGGTTCGGTGCCGAGCACATGATCCTGATGACCATGGCGCCGAAGTCCGTCACCTCGCCGATCGCCATGCTGGTGGCTGAGCAGATTGGCGGCGTGGCGGCCCTCGCCGCGGTGTTCGTGTTGATTACCGGGGTGATCGGGGCGATCTTCGGCCCGGCGTTGCTGAGCCGCTTCGGCGTGCACAGCCCTGAGGCGCGCGGCATGTCGCTGGGCGTGACCGCACACGCAGTGGGCACTTCGGTGGCCCTGCAGGAAAGTGACGAATGCGGCGCCTTTGCCGCGCTGGCGATGAGCCTGATGGGAGTGGCTACAGCGGTGTTCCTGCCGCTGGCAGTCAGCCTGGTGGCTTGAGGAATTGTGATGACGCTACCGCTGTTTCCGCTCAATACCGTGCTGTTTCCTGGCTGCTTTCTCGATTTGCAGATTTTCGAGGCGCGCTACCTGGACATGATCGGGCGCTGCATGAAGCAGGGCGAAGGGTTTGGGGTGGTGTGCATCCTTGAGGGCGAACAAGTCGGCAAGGCACCGCCGGTGGTCGCCTCGATCGGCTGTGAAGCGGTGATCCGCGACTTCGTGCAGCAGGATAACGGCTTACTGGGTATCCGCGTCGAGGGCGTGCGGCGCTTCAACCTGGAAAGCTCCGAGGTGCAGAAGGACCAGTTGCTGGTGGGCCAGGTGCAATGGCTGCCGGAGCAGGCAGACAGCCCATTGCTGGAAGCCGATGACGACCTGTTGGCGCTGCTGGTGGCTCTGGGTGAGCACCCCATGGTCGAAGCGCTGGGCATGCCGCGCCCGGTGGACGGGCGTCAGGCGCTGGCCAATCAGCTGGCGTATCTGTTGCCGTTCATGGAAGAGGACAAGCTGGACCTGCTGACCCTCGATTCGCCGCAGCAGCGGCTGGGGGAAATCCAGAAGCTGCTGGAGCGGATTCAGGGTGAATTGTTCGCCTGATGGTGCTGTATTGCCGGTGCCGGCCCCTTCGCGGGTAAACCCGCTCCTACAACGCGCGTAATACCCTGTGAACCACGCGATACCCATTGTAGGAGCGGGTTCACCCGCGAATAGGCCGGCACAGGCAACATCAATACTGATACCTGGCCAACGCCTGCGGCAACGCATGCATGGCGAAGAACGCCAGCAGCGCCACACATGCCGGCAACACCAGCCACCACACCCGTAGCGGCAGGGCTGGCAGGGGCTGCTGGCGTTGCACCAGTGTCAGGCTGAGTGCGCATACGCAACAGGCCAGAAGGGCCCCAGCCAGGATATCGGTTGGCCAGTGCGCCCCCAGGTACACCCGCGACAGGGCAATCGCCAGCGCTGGAATGCACCCCAGCATGACCCAGGTCAGGCGCATCCGGGGTGGCTGCCCACGCCCTGCCAGTACGGCCATTACCAGGAAGAACGCGAACGATGCCGAGCTGTGCCCGCTGGGCATGCTGTAGCTGGTCAGTGGATCGGTCAGTACGTCCGGCCTGGCTCGGGCAAATAGCCATTTCAGTGTGCCGTTGGCGATCGCCGTGCCCATCAACGCGCCCGCCGCGAAAAATGCGTGTCGCCACTGACGGGCAAGCAGCAGCAGGCCGGTCAGCAGGGCGCCGAGGAACAACTGGGTGCGGAAATCGCCTAGCCGTGTCACCAGCACCACGGTGCTGTCGATGGCCTGGCTGCGATGCTCCTGGACCAGTGTCATCACGCCTTGGTCGAATTCATGGAGGTAGCGCCAGCCGAGGAATACACCGGCCAGGGTGATGAAACTGAGCGCGGCAACCAGCCGGGTGCCGTGGCGCTGGTCACGCAGGCTGGTATTCAGGCTCAGGCCGATCAGCACCGCGAGGGCGCCGGCGATGATCCCGGCGTCCAGCCAGAAACCTTCCGGCAGGGGCAGGCGCATGGCGGCGCCGGTGGCCCAGCCGGGTAGCAGGTAGGCTACCGACCAGCCGGCGCCCGCCAACAGGCTGACGGCGATGAAGCGCGGCAGGGGCATGTCGAACATGCCGGCGACCATTGGCAGCATCGGCCGCAGCGGGCCGATGAAACGGCCTACCAGCAGGCTGGCGATGCCATAACGCTGGAAGTAGCTTTCGGCGCTGCCGATCCATTCCGGGTGGTGGCGTAGCAGCGGCAGGCGGCGGATGTTCTGGTGGAAGTACTTGCCCACTGCGTAAGACAAGGCGTCGCCCAGCAGGCCGCCGAGAAAGCCGAGGAGCAGCGTTTCGCCCAGGCTGAACGTGCCGTTACCGGCCAGTACGGCAACGGCGAACAGCAGTACGGTGCCCGGCACGATAATGCCGGCGATGGCCAGGCATTCGATGCAGGCCACCAGGAAAATCGCCAGGCCAAGCCACTGCGGGTTGGCGCTGAGCCAGCCGGTCAGGCTGTCGAGCCATTGGCCCATGTTCAGCTTCCTTGTTCGAGAATGAAGAAATCACGGCCTTCGACTTGGCCGCGACGTAACGGGTTCCGTGTGCAGAAACGGGCGTACTCGGCATCGACGAAGCGGTATGGCAGGTGCTCGTCGCGCCCGTGCGGGATGCCCAGGCGAGCAGCCTGGATCACCCGGGGCACGGCGTTGCCGCAGTCCTCGACGTACAGGCGTTCGGCGTCGAAACGCTGGGCGTCCCAATGCGGCACTTTCAGGCCCAGGGCCCGGCATAGCAGGGTCTGGCCGGCGCACAGGCGCTCTTGCGGGCGGATATTGCCGCTTGCATCGGGGTTGTTCAGTTGCATCTGCGCCAGGCTGTAGGGCCCCGAGAGGGTGTCCTGCCAAGGATAGGCAGACTTGATCAGCACCGCGTTGCCCGGCCCGTGGGCGCTGAAGTTCAGCGAATCGCCGCCGCGGGCGTAGTACATGTAGATGTGCCCCCCATCCAGGAACAGCGCCTTGCGTTTTTCGGTGTAGCCGAGCGAAGCGTGGCTACCTTTGTCGGAAAGGTAGTAGGCCTCGGTCTCGATGATCCGCGCGGCCAGCCACAGGTCGCCGTGGCGGTGACGGATGACCTTGCCCAGCAGGGCCTTGGCCAGGGTCTGGGCGTCGCGGTCGAAAAAGCTGTCGGGCAGGGCTGGCATGCGGGCAGTTCGTGGCTGGAGAGGCGGGGATGATAGCAATGAATGGCTTAATCGAGGCTGAATTGGAGGGTGAAGTTGGCAGTGCCGGCTCTTTCGCGGGTAAACCCGCTCCTACACAAATCCCTGTGGAAGCGGGCGCGCCCGCGAAAGGGCCGCAACAGGAGGTGGAAATCTCGATAACCCCGGTTACATCTTTCCTACACATTGCCCCATCCATTTTCTACCATCCGCCACCCGCCGCTGGGCGTACACCTGCGCGGCAGTTATAATCAGCCGATTTCCCCTTCGCCAAGACACCGAACCCATGACTGAGTCCGTTCTTGACTACATGACCCGCTTGGGTCGCGCTGCCCGTGAGGCTTCCCGGGTGATTGGCCGTGCCAGCACTGCGCAGAAGAACCGCGCCCTGCAAGCCGCCGCCGACGCGCTGGACGCTGCCCGTGCCGAACTCACCGCTGCCAACGAGCTGGACCTGGCCGCCGGCCGCGCCAGTGGCCTGGAGCCCGCACTGCTCGACCGTCTGGCGCTGACCCCGGCGCGTATCGACGGCATGATCACCGGCTTGCGCCAGGTGGCCAGCCTGCCGGACCCGGTCGGTGCCATCCGCGACATGAGCTACCGTCCATCGGGCATTCAGGTAGGCAAGATGCGTACCCCGCTGGGGGTGATCGGGATCATCTATGAATCGCGCCCGAACGTGACCATTGATGCCGCCAGCCTGTGCCTCAAGTCGGGCAATGCAACCATCCTGCGGGGCGGTTCCGAAGCCATACACTCCAACCGCGCCATTGCCACCTGCATTCAGCGTGGCCTGGCCGAAGCCGGCCTGCCGGCGGCGGTGGTGCAGGTGGTCGAAACCACCGACCGCGAAGCCGTGGGCGCGCTGATCAGCATGCCGGAATTCGTCGATGTCATCGTACCGCGCGGAGGCCGTGGCCTGATCGAGCGCATTAGTCGCGATGCCCGCGTGCCGGTGATCAAGCACCTGGACGGCATCTGCCACATCTATGTCAGCCAGCATGCCGACCTGGACAAGGCCTGGAATGTGGCTTTCAACGCCAAGACCTACCGCTACGGCATCTGCGGTGCCATGGAAACGCTGCTGGTCGACCAGCAAGTGGCTGAGCGCTTTTTGCCAGAAATGGCCCGCCGCTTCGTGGAGAAGGGCGTGGAGCTGCGCGGTTGCGAGCGTACCCAGGCTATCATCAGCGCCAAACCGGCCACCGAAGCCGACTGGCACACGGAATACCTCGATGCGATCCTGTCGATTCGCGTGGTCGACGGCCTGAACCAGGCCATCGAGCACATCAACCACTATGGCTCGCACCACACCGACTCGATCATCAGCGAACACCAGGGTGAAGCCCGTCAGTTCATGGCTGAGGTCGACTCGGCGTCGGTCATGCTCAACACCCCGACCTGCTTTGCCGATGGCTTCGAGTACGGCCTGGGTGCGGAAATCGGTATTTCCACCGACAAGCTGCATGCCCGCGGCCCTGTCGGCCTGGAAGGCCTGACCTGCGAGAAGTATGTGGTGATCGGCGATGGCCAGTTGCGCGGCCAGGGGTCCTGCTGAGTTGAGCAAGGCCCAGGCAGTCCGGCGTATCGGCATTCTAGGTGGTACCTTCGACCCCGTGCATATCGGCCACTTGCGCAGCGCGCTGGAAGTGGCCGAGTTCATGGGGCTCGATGAGCTACGCCTGCTGCCCAATGCCCGGCCGCCGCACCGCGACACGCCACAGGTGGCCGCGCAGGATCGCCTGGCCATGGTCCGTGAAGCGGTGCAGGGCGTCGCTTGCCTGAGCGTCGATGCCCGCGAGCTGGAACGTGACAAGCCGTCGTACACCATCGATACGCTGGAATCGATCCGCGCCGAGCTGTCCGGCAACGACCAGCTATTCCTGGTGCTGGGTTGGGATGCCTTCTGTGGCCTGCCCGCCTGGCATCGCTGGGAAGAATTGCTGCAACACTGTCACATCCTGGTACTGCAACGTCCGGATGCCGACGTAGAACCCCCTGACGAGTTGCGCAACCTGTTGGCTGCGCGCTCGGAGAGCGATCCCACCGCCATGTCCGGCCCGGCGGGAAATATTTCGTTCGTCTGGCAGACGCCGCTTGCGGTGTCGGCTACACAGATCCGACAGCTGCTGGCCAGCGGCAAATCGGTGAGGTTCCTGGTGCCGGACGCCGTACTGGCCTATATCGAGGCGCACGAACTGTATCGTGCGCCCAACTGACGGTGCCTCTGGCGCCTCATCCAACGAGTTGAACGAGTTTTATATGACCAAGCAGAAAATTTACGGCGAAGAACTGGTCGCAGTGACCAAGGCAGCGCTGGAAGACGTCAAGGCCCAGGACATCCAGGTCATCGACGTGCGCGAGAAGCACAGCCTGACCGACTACATGATCATTGCCACCGGTACCTCCAACCGCCAGATCAACGCGATGGCCGAAAAGGTCCGTGAAGCAGTCAAGGCCAAGGGCGCCCAGCCACTGGGTGAAGAAGGCAAAGGCGACAGCGACTGGGTGCTGCTGGACCTGAACGACGTCATCGTGCACATGATGACCGCCGCTGCCCGCCAGTTCTACGACCTTGAGCGTCTGTGGCAGGGTGCCGAGCAAAGCCGTGCCGCCGATGGCAAGCACCACAGCCCGGACCATGCTCACGAGTACTCCGACAAGCTCAAAGACCGCGAATAAGGAAAGCGCTGTGCGTCTGCGCCTGATTGCGGTCGGCTCGCGCATGCCGAAGTGGGTCGAGGAAGGCTGGCATGAATATGCCAAGCGCCTGCCCGCCGAGCTGTCGCTGGAGCTGGTGGAAATCCCGCTGAACACCCGTGGCAAGAATGCCGACGTCGCCCGCCTGATCCGTCAGGAGGGCGAAGCCATGCTGAGCAAGGTGCAGCCTGGGGAACGCATTGTCACCCTCGAGGTCCATGGCAAGCCCTGGAGTACCGAGCAGCTGGCCACCGAGCTGGACCGCTGGCGCCTGGATGCGCGCACGGTGAATTTGATGGTGGGCGGCCCGGAGGGCCTGGCGCCTGAGGTTTGCGCGCGCGCCGAGCAACGTTGGTCGCTGTCGCCGCTGACTTTGCCGCACCCGTTGGTAAGGATACTCATCGGCGAGCAGATCTACCGCGCCTGGACCGTGTTGTCCGGGCACCCTTACCACAAATGAGCCTGTAAGCAGTCCGATGTCGCAGCCGATCCGTCTCAAGGACCACGAGAAAGACGCCCGCCTGGTGCGCAACCGCGTCGTGGTCGGCGCAGTGGCGATCATGCTGCTTGTTTGTGTGTTGATCGCACGGCTGTACTACCTGCAGATCATCCAGTACGACTACCACTCCACGCTGTCGGAGAACAACCGGGTGCATGTGCAGCCGATCCCGCCAACCCGCGGGTTGATCTTCGACCGCAACGGGGTGATCGTTGCCGACAACCGGCCCAGCTTCAGCCTGTCGATGACCCGCGAACGTGCGGGTAACTGGCAGGAAGTGCTGGATACCATTGTCGAAGTGCTTGATCTCACTGCTGACGACCGTGCCCTTTTCGAGAAGCGCATGCGCCAGGGCCGCCGGCCATTCGAGCCGGTGCCGATCCTGTTCGAGCTCAACGAAGAGCAGATCGCCCGCGTGGCGGTAAACCAGTTCCGCCTGCCGGGTGTGGAAGTGGTGGCACAGCTGGTGCGGCATTACCCGCAGGGTGCGCATTTCGCCCATTCGGTGGGTTATGTAGGGCGGATCAACGAGAAAGAGCTGAAAACGCTCGACCCGGTGAACTACAGCGGCACCCACCATATCGGCAAGACCGGCATCGAGCGCTTCTACGAGGCCGCCCTGCATGGTCAGGTGGGTTACGAGGAAGTCGAGACCAACGCCCGTGGCCGGGTGCTGCGGGTGCTCAAGCGCACCGACCCGAAGCCGGGCAAGGACATTGTGCTGAGCCTGGACATCAAGCTGCAGGAGGCCGCTGAAGCCGCGCTGGGAGGCCGGCGTGGTGCAGTGGTTGCGCTCGACCCGCGAACCGGCGAGGTGCTGGCGATGGTGAGTCAGCCTAGCTTCGACCCCAACCTGTTCGTCACCGGCATCAGCTTCAAGGCCTATGCCGAATTGCGCGATTCGATCGATCGGCCGCTGTTCAACCGCGTGCTGCGTGGCTTGTACCCGCCGGGGTCGACCATCAAGCCGGCGGTGGCTATTGCCGGTCTGGACAGTGGCGTGGTGAATGCCAGCAGCAGGGTGTTCGACCCTGGCTACTACCAGTTGCCCAACTACGACCATAAATACCGTAACTGGAACCGTTCCGGGGATGGCTGGGTCGACCTGGACACCGCCATCATGCGCTCGAACGACACCTACTTCTATGACCTTGCGCACAAGATGGGCATCGATCGCTTGTCCAGCTACATGAACAAGTTCGGTATTGGCCAGCGGGTTTCCCTCGATATGTTCGAGGAGTCTGCCGGGTTGATGCCGTCGCGCGAATGGAAGCGTGCCACCCGTCGCCAGGCCTGGTTCCCTGGCGAAACCCTGATTCTCGGCATCGGCCAGGGCTATATGCAGGCTACGCCGCTGCAACTGGCCCAAGCCACTGCACTGATCGCCAACAAAGGTGTGTGGAACCGCCCGCACCTGGCCAAGACCATCGAAGGCCTGCCGCCGGTAGACGACAACCCCATGGAAGACATCGTGCTGCGTGACAAGTCCGACTGGGCCAAGGTCACCCATGGCATGGAACAGGTGATGCACAACGCCCGCGGTACCGCGCGCAAGGCAGCTGCCGGAGCCCAATACCGCATTGCCGGCAAGAGCGGTACCGCCCAGGTGGTGGCGATCAAGCAGGGCGAGAAGTATGACCGCAACAAGCTCCAGGAGCGCCACCGTGACCATGCCCTGTTCGTCGCGTTTGCCCCAGCCGAAGCCCCGAAAATCGTGGTTTCGGTGATGGTCGAGAACGGTGAGTCCGGCTCGGGTGTCGCCGCTCCGGTGGTACGCCAGATCATGGACGCCTGGCTGCTCGACGAAAATGGCCGGCTCAAACCCGAGTTCGCGCCCGCCACCGTTACCCAGGAATCGGCCCTGTGATGAACAATTTCGATCGCATGCTCTCCAGCGAGGATGTGATGCGTCGGCGTGCGAGCTTTCTGCAACGCATCCATATCGACGGCCCCTTGCTGATCATTCTGCTGACCCTTGCAGCCGGCAGCCTGTTCGTACTGTATTCGGCCAGTGGCAAGAACTGGGACCTGCTGCTCAAGCAAGCCACCTCGTTTGGCATCGGTCTGGTGTCGATGTTCGTCATCGCCCAGCTGGAGCCGCGCTTCATGGCGCGTTGGGTGCCATTGGCCTACCTGGCCGGGGTGCTGTTGCTGGTAGTGGTCGACGTAATGGGCCACAACGCCATGGGGGCCACACGCTGGATCAACATTCCTGGGGTGATCCGCTTCCAGCCCTCGGAATTCATGAAGATCATCATGCCGGCGACCATCGCCTGGTACCTGTCCAAGCGCACCTTGCCGCCCCATTTGAAGCACGTGGCGATCAGCCTGGTGCTGATCGGCGTGCCGTTCATGCTGATCGTACGTCAGCCCGACCTGGGGACCGCGCTGCTGATCCTGGCCTCTGGTGCCTTCGTGCTGTTCATGGGCGGCTTGCGCTGGCGCTGGATCCTCAGCGTGCTGGCGGCAGCCGTGCCAGTCGCGGTGGCAATGTGGTTCTTCGTCATGCACGACTACCAGAAGCAGCGGGTATTGACCTTCCTCGACCCTGAAAGCGACCCGTTGGGCACCGGTTGGAACATCATCCAATCCAAGGCAGCGATCGGCTCGGGCGGGGTGTTTGGCAAAGGCTGGCTGCTTGGCACGCAGTCGCACCTGGACTTTTTGCCGGAAAGCCACACCGACTTCATCATCGCCGTGCTCGGCGAGGAATTCGGCCTGGTCGGCATCTGCCTGCTGCTGATTGTCTACCTGCTGCTGATCGGCCGTGGCCTGGTGATCACCGCCCAGGCGCAGACCCTGTTCGGCAAGCTGCTTGCGGGCAGCCTGACCATGACTTTTTTTGTATACGTGTTCGTCAATATCGGAATGGTAAGCGGCCTTCTGCCCGTGGTGGGCGTGCCGTTACCTTTCATCAGCTATGGCGGAACATCGTTGGTGACGCTGCTGTCAGCGTTTGGCGTTTTGATGTCGATCCATACGCACCGCAAATGGATCGCGCAGGTTTGAATAAGGTGAACAATTTCATGCAAGCAGTGCGTAACTGGGCTGCCCGTTGTGCGCCTTGGATCGGTGCGGTGGGCCTGTTCGGCGCTGTACAGCTGGCCCATGCCGGCGAATACGACGGCTCGCCCGAGGTAGCCGCGTTTGTTGGCGAAATGAGCCGCGACTACGGTTTTGCGCCTGAGCAACTGATGGGTGTGTTTCGTGAGGTGCAGCGCAAGCAGTCGATCCTCGACGCCATATCGCGCCCGGCCGAGCGGGTCAAACCGTGGAAGGACTACCGGCCGATGTTCATCACCGATGCACGTATCGCTCGCGGTGTGGATTTCTGGCGTCAGCACGAGGCTGTATTGGCACGTGCCGAGCAGGAGTACGGCGTACCTGCGCAGTACATTGTCGCGATCATTGGCGTGGAAACCTTCTTTGGCCGCAATACCGGCAACTACCGGGTGATCGACGCCCTGTCGACGCTGGGCTTCGACTACCCGCCACGGGCCGAGTTCTTCCGCAAGGAGCTGCGTGAGTTCCTGCTGCTGGCCCGTGAGGAACAGCTCGATCCCTTGACGCTCAAGGGCTCGTACGCCGGCGCCATGGGGCTGCCGCAGTTCATGCCAAGCAGCTTCCGCAACTACGCGGTGGACTTCGACGGGGACGGCCATATCAATATCTGGAACAACCCTGACGATGCCATCGGCAGCGTGGCCAGCTACTTCAAGCGCCACGGCTGGGTGGCCGGCGAGGGTGTGGTCAGTCGCGCCTGGGTGGAAGGTGAGCGCGCCGACGAAGGCCTGACCACCGGCATCGAGCCGGTGAAAACGGTAGGGGAGTTGCGTACGCTTGGCTGGTCGGTTCATGATTCGCTGCGCGATGATCTGCCGGTTACCGCCTTCCGTCTCGAGGGCGAGAGCGGCCCCGAGTACTGGATGGGCCTGAAGAACTTCTACGCGATCACTCGCTACAACCGCAGCGTGATGTATGCCATGGCGGTACATCAGCTTGCGGAACAGCTGGTTCAAGTACGGGGCGTCAAGTAATGCGCGCAATCATCTCTGCCAACGCTTTCAAGCTGCTCACCTGCCTCGCCGTCGGTGTGGCGCTGGCCAGCTGCTCTTCCAACCGCCCGGCCCCGAAAAGCAGTGGCAACGTCGTGCGCAGCCAGCCGGGCCTGGACATCAACCGGGCGCACAAGGACGGCGCGCCGTGGTGGGACGTGGATGTGAACAAGATCCCCGATGCCACCCCGACCGTGCACACCGGTAACTACAAGGCCAACCCGTACACAGTGCTTGGCAAGACCTACTACCCGATGCAGGACTCGCGCAACTACCGCGCCGAGGGTACGGCATCGTGGTACGGCACCAAGTTCCACGGGCAGAACACTGCAAATGGCGAGCTGTACGACCTGTATGGCATGAGCGCAGCGCACAAGACCCTGCCGCTGCCAGCCTATGTGCGGGTGACCAACCTGGCGAACGGCCGCAGCGTGATCCTTCGGGTGAACGACCGTGGCCCGTTCTATTCCGACCGAATCATCGACTTGTCCTATGCTGCCGCGAAAAAGCTCGGCTATGCCGAGATCGGCACCGCGCATGTGCGCGTCGAGGGTATCGACCCGCAGCAGTGGTGGGCTCAGCGCGGCCAAACGCCGCCGATGGTGCTGAAGGAGCCGCAAGTGGCGCAGACCCAGGCAATACCGGCCAGTACCGGGCGGGTCGAGCAGTGGACCCCGCCGCCACAGCAGCACGCAGCGCCCGTGGTACCCGTGCAGGTGGGTGGCAACAACGTGCCCGGTGGTAACGGTGGCAGTTTCTTGCAGGTAGGCGCGTTCGCCAACCCGGACGCTGCCGAGTTACTGCGCGCCAAGCTCAGCACCATGGTCAATGCACCCGTGTTCATCAGCTCGATCGTGCGTAACCAGCAGACCCTGCACCGCGTGCGCCTGGGGCCGATCGGCAGCCAGGGCGAGATCCAGCAAGCACAGGACAGCATTCGCCTGGCGAACTTGGGGCAGGCAAAGCTGGTCACAGCAGACTGACTGTGGGAGCGGGCGCGCCTGCGAAGACGGCAACACCAAACTATCGGTTTTGTCATGAATTGCCGGTCGCGGCCATGTACAATGACCGCTTTTGCCCGCAGCGACATAAAGCCGCACATTCGCGGGCCAGGCCATTGGCCATAAAACTAGACTGACTGGCGCTGGGCACATGATCTTGCCCAGGGAACATCTCAGACCATTAGCGATTTTCGAGAGACGGATGAACATCACCAACCTTGCCAAACGACTTTGCCTGCCTGTACTGCTGCTGATCACGCCTGCCGCCTTTGCGGCGGAGCAGATGACGCCGGCGCCACCGCAACTGGCAGCCAAGTCCTACGTACTCATGGACGCGTCCAGCGGCAACGTGCTGGTCGAGAACAACGGTGACGAGCGCCTGCCGCCAGCCAGCCTGACCAAGCTGATGACCGCCTACATCGCCACCCTGGACATCCGCCGCGGCCAGATCGGTGAAAGCGACCCGGTTACTGTCAGCGAAAACGCCTGGCGTACCGGCGGTTCGCGCATGTTCATCAAGGTTGGCAGCCAGGTAACGGTCAGCGACCTGCTGCACGGCATCATCATCCAGTCCGGTAACGACGCCTCGGTCGCCCTGGCCGAGCACATCGCCGGCAGCGAAGACGCCTTTGCCGACATGATGAACAAGACGGCTGCCGACCTGGGCATGACCAACAGCCACTTCATGAACCCGACCGGTCTGCCGCACCCCGAGCATTACTCGTCGGCGCACGACATGGCGACCCTGGCCCGTGCGATCATCAACGTCGACCCGGCCCACTACGCCATCTACTCGCAGAAAGAGTTCTTCTGGAACAATATCAAGCAGCCTAACCGCAACCTGCTGCTGTGGCGTGACAAGACCGTCGATGGCCTGAAAACCGGTCACACCGACGAAGCCGGCTACTGCATGGTGGCGTCGGCCGTTCGTGACGGCCAGCGCCTGATCGCAGTGGTGTTCGGTACCAACAGCGAACAATCGCGTGCTGCCGAAACCCAGAAGCTGCTGACCTACGGTTTCCGCTTCTTCGAAACCCAGACCTTCTACCAGAAGGGCACCGAGCTGACCCAGGCCCCGGTCTGGAAGGGCGCTACCAGCCAGATCAAGGCTGGCCTGGCTGACGACCTGACCATGACTATGCCTAAAGGCCAATTGAAGCGTCTGCAGGCTTCGATGACCATGAACCCGCAGCTCACCGCACCGATCGCCAAAGGTGACGTGATCGGCAAAGTGGAAGTCAAACTGGACGAGAAAGTGGTTCACAGCGCCGACCTGATCGCCCTTGATGGCGTCGAGGAAGGTGGTTTCTTCCGCCGTATGTGGGATAGCATCCGTCTATTCTTCTACGGGTTGTTCAACTGATACGTGACCTGCATGCCCCCGCGCCTACCGCGGGGGTGTTGTTGTTGCCACGGCTTACGAGGCCGTTTCCGCCATGAGCGAACCAGACGTCAAGTCGCACAAGATCGAATTCCCTTGCGACGATTACCCGATCAAGGTCATCGGTGACACCGTTGTCGGTTTCAAGGACACGGTGATCGAGATTCTCAGCAAGCACGCCAAAGTCGACCTTTCCACCCTGGCCGAACGCCAGAGCAAGGAAGGCAAATACACCACCGTGCAATTGCACATCGTTGCCGAAAGCGAGAACCAGCTGCACGATATCAACAGCGCCCTGCGCGCTACCGGCATCGTGAAAATGGTGCTTTGATGTCCGCCTGCCTCGGTTTTCGCGAGCTTGGCCTGCAGCCCTATGAACCGGTGCTGGAGGCCATGCGTCGTTTTACCGAGCAGCGCAGCCCGGACAGCCAGGATGAAATCTGGCTGGTCGAGCACCCCGCGGTCTTCACCCAGGGGCAGGCCGGCAAGGCCGAGCACCTGCTGGTGCCGGGCGACATACCGGTGGTGCAGACCGACCGCGGCGGTCAGGTCACTTACCATGGCCCCGGGCAGTTGGTGGCCTACCTGCTGCTGGATGTGCGCCGGCTGGGCTTTGGCGTGCGTGAGCTGGTCAGCCGTATCGAGCTGGCCCTGATCGACCTGCTCGCCAGCTATGCTGTTCAGGCGTCTGCCAAGCCCGATGCCCCGGGTGTCTATGTCGACGGAGCGAAAATCGCCTCCCTCGGCCTGCGAATTCGCAACGGCCGTTCGTTTCACGGCCTTGCCCTGAACGTGGACATGGACCTTGCGCCATTCCGCCGAATCAACCCCTGCGGCTATGCGGGGCTGGCGATGACCCAGCTGCGCGACCTGGCAGGTCCGATCGAACTCGACGAGGTCAGGACAAGGCTGCGCGGACAGCTGGTCAAGCACCTCGACTACGCTGAGCAGACGACCCTCACGGGCGGAATCGACTGAATATGACAACTGTGCAAGAAGCCGTGCCGAACCTGATACCTACCCAGGATGCCACCCCGCGCCCAGCGCCGAAGAAGGTGGAAGCTGGGGTCAAGCTGCGTGGTGCCGACAAAGTCGCGCGCATCCCGGTGAAGATCATCCCTACCGATGAGCTACCCAAGAAGCCCGACTGGATTCGCGTGCGTATCCCGGTGTCGCCCGAGGTTGACCGCATCAAACAACTGCTGCGCAAGCACAAACTGCACAGCGTGTGTGAAGAGGCCTCCTGCCCGAACCTGGGCGAGTGCTTCTCGGGTGGTACCGCCACCTTCATGATCATGGGTGACATCTGCACCCGTCGTTGCCCGTTCTGCGACGTTGGTCACGGCCGACCGAAGCCGCTGGATCTGGACGAGCCGAAAAACCTGGCGGTTGCCATTGCCGACCTGCGCCTGAAGTATGTGGTGATCACCTCGGTGGACCGCGACGACCTGCGTGACGGTGGTGCCCAGCACTTCGCTGACTGCATCCGCGAAATCCGCGCGCTGTCGCCGGGCGTGCAGTTGGAGACCTTGGTGCCGGACTACCGTGGCCGTATGGACGTTGCCCTGGAAATCACCGCGCAAGAGCCGCCGGATGTGTTCAACCACAACCTCGAGACCGTACCGCGCCTGTACAAGGCCGCGCGCCCGGGTTCGGACTATGACTGGTCGCTGGACTTGCTGCAGAAGTTCAAGCAGTTGGTGCCGCACGTACCGACCAAGTCGGGCCTGATGCTCGGCCTGGGCGAAACCGACGAGGAAGTGATCGAAGTGATGCACCGCATGCGCGAGCATGACATCGACATGCTTACCCTCGGCCAGTACCTGCAGCCGTCGCGCAGCCACTTGCCGGTGCAGCGTTTCGTTCACCCGGACACCTTTGCCTGGTTTGCCGAGGAAGGTTACAAGATGGGCTTCAAGAACGTTGCTTCTGGCCCGCTGGTGCGTTCTTCGTACCACGCCGACCAGCAGGCCCACGAAGCCAAGATCAAGCTCTGAGCTATGCTCTAGCCTAGAGCAGAGCCACAGATGCCGATGCGCGCCCAAGGGCGGCATCGGCATTTTTGTTTGTGTCCCATGCGCTGCAAGGAGCCGCGATGTATTGCGCCAAAACCTTCCAACCCACCCTGCCAGCCGCGCTGCCGGCCAACGCATGTTTTGCCATTGTCGCCCCGGCGGGCGCGGCGCGGCTTGATGCGCACAAGGTAAGCCAGTGGTTCGTTGACCGCGGCTACCGTTGCCATATCTACCCGGGTGCCCTGCAGGCGCAGGGCTACTTGGCGGGGCCGGACCAGCAGCGCCTGCAGGACTTGCATGCAGCGTTTGCCGATCCGGCCATGGACGCCATCCTGTGCATGCGTGGCGGCTACGGCAGCATGCGCCTGCTTGACCAGCTCGACTTTGAACTGATCCGGCGCAACCCCAAGCCGCTGATCGGCTACAGCGACATCACCGCGCTGCATACGGCGATCTACCGGCATGCCGGACTGGTGACCTTCCATGGGGGAATGCTCAATGCCGACCTGTTGGGGGCCAAGTTGCCACCGACCGAGTCGTCGTTGCTGGCGCAACTGGGTGGGCATGTGAGGGCAGGCGAGCAGGTCGCGCACCCGGCGGGTTTCGCTTTGGGCTGCGTGCTGCCGGGGGCGGCCAGCGGGCCGCTGCTGGGGGGCAACCTGTCGATGCTGGGTGCGACCATGGGGACGCTTGCCGAGCTGGATACCCAGGGCTGCATCCTGTTCATCGAGGATGTCAACGAGCCGTTGTACAGGGTGGATCGGCTGCTGACCCAGTTACGCCTGGCAGGCAAGCTGGAGGGGATCAAAGGCGTGCTGGTGGGCGACTTTGCCGGTATTACCACAGCCGCGCTGACACCATTGCTGGAGGATACGTTTGCACCGCTGGGTGTACCGGTGCTGGCGGGCTGGCGCAGCGGGCATTGTGACCCGAATGTATGTTTGCCCCTGGGGGCTCGGGTGACGCTGGATAGTGTTCAGCAAACACTGGTGCTGGAGCAGGATCTGTTCAGGGCGTGAAACTACCGGGGCCGCGCAGCGGCCCCGAAATGCTTACTGCTGCCGCAGGCTCTCAAGCAGCTTATGGGTCGGGTAGCCATCCGCCGGCCAGCCCAGCCCTTGCTGGGCATTGCGGATCGCCTTGCGGGTATTGGCCCCGATAATGCCATCGGCATTACCCGCATCATGCCCGCGGCTGTTCAACAGGTTCTGCAACTCCATGCGCTCGCTGCGGCTGAGCGGCAAATCCTCTTTCGGCCAGCTGCCGGCTATGAAGCCCCAGCCGCTGAAGCGATCCCCGAGCAGGCTCACCGCCAAGGCATAGGACGACGAGTTGTTGTACTTGAGGATGGCGCGGAAGTTGTCCAGCACCAGGAACGCCGGGCCGCGTGCACCGGCCGGCAGCAGCAGGGCGGCAGACAGCTGGTTGCTACCTGCCGGCAGCTGGGTGCCTGCTGGCAGTTTCACGCCCATCGCCAGCCATTCACTCACTGGTTTGCGCAGTGCGCCATCGGCTTGCCAGAAGTCGAAGCCCGCCGGCACCTGTACCTCGAAGCCCCACGGTTGGCCGCGTTTCCAGCCCGAACTCTGCAGGTAGTGCGCTGTTGAGGCCAGGGCGTCTGGTGTGCTGTTCCAGATGTCGCGGCGGCCATCGCCGTCGAAGTCAACGGCATGGGTGTTGTAGGTGGTCGGGATGAACTGGGTCTGGCCCATGGCGCCGGCCCACGAGCCACGCATGGCTTCAGGCTGGATGTCACCATGCTGGATGATCTGCAGCGCGGCAATCAGCTGATCCTGGGCGAACTGTGGGCGGCGGCCCTCATAGGCCAAAGTGGCCAGCGAGCGGATTACCGACTTGCTGCCCTGGAACTGGCCGAAGTTGCTTTCCATGCCCCACACCGCGACCAGCACCTGGCGGTCCACGCCATAGCGTTGCTCAAGGCGAGTCAGCAGCTCGGCGTTCTGCTCCAGCAGCTTCTTGCCGTTGCGCACACGCAGGGGCGACAGGGCGCCTTCGAGGTATTCCCACACCGGGCGAGTGAACTCCGGCTGGCTACGGTCTGCCTTGATCACGTCCAGGTCGGGGGTGACACCGAGGAAGGCACGGTCGAAGGTGCTCGGCGAAATGCCGGCTTGCAGGGCCTGCTCGCGGAAGCCCGCTTGCCATTGGGCGAAGGTTTGCAGGGGCTGGATGTCAGTGCTGACGTCGGGCGTTGCGCCGGGCACGGTCACCACGGGATTGGGTTGGGCAGGGGCCAGCGGCAGCGCGTCGGCGGCGGTGGGCTTTTCCGCACAGGCCACGAGCAGAATGAAGCTGGAGGCCGCGATCAGCTGGCGGGTTTCCCAGCGGGGGATAAGACGGAAGAGCATGCACAGATCCAGAGTTGCAGGTCAGGTGACGACCATACCATGCCTGCGCTTGCGATGCTTTCATGCAGCCAAAAAGTAGGAAGCCTCCCAATCTCTCGATTGGAAGGCTTCGCGGCGGTAGCTGCCTTTGCCCTTGTTCGGCTGTTCCTGGCGGCAGCGGAACAGTGGCTGGGCAACGATGGACTTGGCCTTGTTGGGGCCGTGCTTTTTCGGCTTTTTGCTCATGGCGGGCTTCCCGGGTTGGGTGGGTTTCGCGGCGCACTGTAGGCCCCCCGAGGGGTGGGGGCCAATTGATTGTGTATATGGTCGAGGCGCTGGTGCCTATGTAGGAGCGGGTTTACCCGCGTATACGGTAGCGGCGGCAACGGTGAACGGCGGGTGGAGATTGGCCAGCAGGCCCGGCCCTTTCGCGGGTAAACCCGCTCCTACGACGGCCTG